>DASVXS010000001.1:0-2031 GCA_036392575.1 Thermoleophilaceae bacterium
TCTCGACCGCGATTGCGCCGGCGGCGATGGGGCCACCGCCCGGCGGGTCGACCAGCACGAGCCACGAGAGCGGGCTCGAGAGCACGGTGTCGAACCACGCGCCGTCGAAGAAGTAGCGGGCGCTCGCCTCCGTGCGCACCATCGTCTCGCGGTACGCCTCGCGAAACTGCTCGCGGTCCTCCGGCTCGGAGGCCGCGCCCTCGAGCACTCGCACCGAATATCCGTCCCGCTCGTTGCGACGGATGTGGCGGCGGTGTTGCTCGCGCAGGTCGAGCGGCTTCGACGGATCGGCGATCTGCACGCTCGAGCGGAGCGTCGCGCCGTGCAGCGACGGCTCGGCGCCGATGCGATCCCGCAGGAAGACGCTCACGAGGCCACTCTTGGACCAGTCCACCTCGTCGATCGCGACCGGCGCGCGCACGACCGCGCCCGGATAGCCGTACGGCGACACCGCGTCGTGCAGCGGCTCGCCCTCGATCTCGCGGACCACGAGCGGCGCGACCATCGAATCGCCCACGCCCAGGGTGTGCGAGACGCCCTCGGCGTCGTAGAGCTCGCGGGAGCGGAAGAAGTCGTCCGTGACCGCCAACGCCCCGCGGTCCGGCACGATCGCGGCCTCTAGACGCATGCGGGAGCTACGGGTAGCCCTTCCAGTCGGACTTCAGCAGGCCGTAGACCTCGCAGTCGATCAACTCGCCGTCCGGCCGCCTGATGTGCTCGCGCATCGTGCCCTCGTGCTTGAAGCCGAGCCGCTTCACGACCGCCTGTGCCGGCAGGTTGTGCGCGGGGATCAGACCGAGGATCCGCCAGGCGCCGAACTCGTCGAAGCCCTTCTGGATCGTGAGCGACTCGGCGTGCTTGCCGACTCCCTTGCCGCGCAGGCCGTCAGCGCCGAGCATCGCGCCGAGCTCCGGAGCCGTCTGCCCGCCCACGCCGTAGAGCGCGGTGAAGCCGACCGGCTCGTCAAAGCCCTCCACCAGCACGGCCCACTTGCGGTCGCGCCCGTCCTTGCGCATCGCGGCGTCCACCCAGCGGCGCGCACCCTCCTCGTCCATCGAGTCGCGGTACTCCATGAGGCTGTGGGTGGCGTCGGTGTTGTTGAACCAGCGCTGCACGGCCGCGGCGTCGCCCGGCTCGAAGTCGCGCAGTAAGACATTGGCGTCGCTCATCGCGGGGCCATCGTAGTCAGGACCCGCGCCATCGTGGTTAGGACGTGTAGAGGCCGTGACCCGTCACGAGCAGACGAACGGTCTTGGCGAGGATCTGGAGGTCGAGTCGCAGCGAGCGGTGGTCCACGTACCAGACGTCGAGCTCGATCCGTTCCGGCCACGGCAGTCCGACGCGGCCGTTCACCTGTGCCCAGCCGGTCAGCCCCGGCTTCACCTCGAGCCGCCGCCGCTGGCGCGGCGTGTACTGGTCGACCTGCACCTGGATCGTCGGCCGCGGGCCCACGATCGCCATCTCGCCGCGCAGGACGTTGATCAGATTCGGCAGCTCATCGAGCGACGTGCGGCGGAGGAAAGCGCCCACGCGTGTGATACTGGGGTCGTCCTTCGGGATCGCGCGGTCGGGGCCGCGATCGGAGCCCACGTACATCGTTCGCAGCTTCCAGATCTCGAACGGCTCGCCGTCCAATCCCACGCGCCGCTGCTTGTAGATCGGCGAGCCGGGCGACTCGAGCCGAACGGCGATCATCGCCGCGGCGATGATCGGCGACGTGAACACGAGAGCGACGCCCGCGACGACGATGTCGATCGCGCGCGAGATCACCGCGTGCCCTCCGGCTTCTCCCAGGTGAGCGGCATGCCCCGCCGCAGCCAGTCGAACAGGCCGGCGGCGATCGAGGCGGTGATCGTCACGTAGTAGTAGGCGATCGCGAACGGGCGGGCGCGTATGCACCGCGCGAGCGCCGCGGCCAGGAGCAGACCCAACTGCGCGGCGAAGGTGAGTACGTAGACCCAGCCGCTGCCGAGCAGCGCGATGTTCGTCCCGAACGCGATCACGTGCAGGAACGGCGAGGCGTAGCGGAGG
>DASVXS010000002.1:0-1630 GCA_036392575.1 Thermoleophilaceae bacterium
GACGGCTGCTGCCGAGCCGCAGCCGGCGTACCGAAGCGGGAAACGGGACTCGAACCCGCGACCCCAACCTTGGCAAGGTTGTGCTCTACCAACTGAGCTATTCCCGCGGACGGCGCTGCTGGTGACGGCGGGGGAGCCCGGCGGGTTCCGCGACGTGACCAGGTGGTGCCGATACTAACATGCCGGGGTAGTACGCTGTACTACCGACGCCCTTCGAGGAGTGGAGCTGAGGGGAATCGAACCCCTGACCTCTTGAATGCCATTCAAGCGCTCTCCCAACTGAGCTACAGCCCCGAGCCGTCGTTCCCGCGGGCGGCGTGATCCACGCAACCCTCAGGAAACACACAGTATAGCGGGGGGTATACTGGAAGTCAAGGAAACACGGGCTGGCGGAAATTTGTCCGGCCGGTATTTTGCAGCGCCTTTCGTGCGCACCGCGCGGAGGGTTTTCGGAGGGGGCTTGGCGGCCCCACCGGATCCGTTTCAGTAGCGATGCGACCTGCTTCACGGCCTTCGAAGCTCGCGAGGCCACGCACGCCCGCACGTCGCAGCTCACCATAGATGCCTACCTCAACCGCCGCGTTCGAGGCACCCAGACCATGACCGAAGTGAAGCGTCGCCGTCGCCGCGCCGCGCCTGCCGCTGGAATCGCGCCCAACGAGCCGGAACGTGACATCCTCGACCAGTACCTGTACGAGGTCAGCACGTACCCGCTCCTCAAGGCCGAGGAAGAGATCCAGCTGGCCAAGAAGATCCGCGCGGGCGATCAGGACGCGCTCCAGGAGCTCGTGAAGCGCAATCTCCGCTTCGTGATCTCCGTCGCCAAGAAGTACCAGAACCGCGGGCTCCCGCTCATCGACCTGATCGGCGAGGGGAACGTCGGGCTGCTCACCGCCGCGCGAAAGTTCGATCCCGACCAGGGCGTGAAGTTCATCTCCTACGCCGTCTGGTGGATCCGCCAGGCCATCCTCTCGGCGCTCGCGCGCCAGGGGCGCACCGTGCGCGTGCCGCTCAACCGCACCGCCGACCTCTCGCGCATCATCAAGGCGTCGGAGATCCTCCGCCAGAAGCTCAACCGCGAGCCGAGCCCCGAGGAGCTGTCGCAGCTCACCGGGCTCTCCGTGGACGTCGTGCAGTCGCTCGCCGCGCTCAACACCAGCGACGTGCGCCTCGACGCGCCGATGGACCCGGAGGGCGACCGCGCGCTCATCGAGCGCTTCGTCGCCGACGAGATGCCCGACACCGAGGAGGAGGCGATGAACCGCTTCCTCACCGACGAGATCGAGCAGGCGCTCAACACGCTGCCGCCGCGCGACGCCAAGGTCCTCCGCCTGTACTTCGGGCTCGAGGGCGGCCGCGAGCACACGCTCGAGGAGATCGGCTCGATGCTCGGCGTCACGCGCGAGCGCGTGCGCCAGCTGCGCGACCGCGCGCTCAAGCGGCTGCGCGAGGGCGACGTCGGCCGCGCGCTCGGGAGCTTCGCGGCGTAACGAAGGGAGCGGGTGCGGAATCGGGCATCGATTCCGCGCTCCGAGACGACGAGCGGACGCGAGCCTGCGGGCCTCGCGTCCGCTTCTCGTTTCCGGCCCCGCGCATCGCGCGTCCGCGGCACACCGTGCATATTTGTGTG
>DASVXS010000003.1:0-1748 GCA_036392575.1 Thermoleophilaceae bacterium
GCGATGTCTCCCAAGGTCCGACGGTGGGCGCGCGAGGGAGCGGTCTACGGCCTGGCCGGCGCGATGAAGGCGGGTGACGTGCTGGTTGCTACGGCGCGTGGTGCCGCACACGGGGCTAAGGAGGGAGTCTCGGGTAACCACCACGAAACGCGCTCGGCGAGCGCTTCGCGATCGAGCTCGTCGAGCTCCCGGCCGAGCGGCGCCTCGCGTTCGCAGCGCAAGACAGGGTCGACGCGTTCACGGGCGTCCAAGCGATCGAGCGGTACGCGCGCAAAGCAATCAGCTAGCGGATGAGCGAGCAGCGCGAATCCAGCGACGGAAGTACCAGCGGCAACCGCGAGCGAAGCGTCGCTCAGGACGCCGAGCGGATCGCTGACGAGTGGTCCGGTCGGATGGCCGACTGGTTGGTGCGGGCCGCCGCACGGGCGAAAGAGGAAGCCGAGGACATCTGGGCGGAGGCCCAGGCAAAGCGGCGCGGGGAGTGAGGAAAGGCTCCGCTCCGCAATGACCGCGCGGCGCGCCACGGCCTCGAGGAGCTGGGTCCGTTGAGCACGGCCGCGATGCCGCGGGTCGTGCACTCGCTGCCGGGCCGGGTGCGGGTGCACCTGCCGGCGGACCCGCCGATCGATGAGACCGCGCTGGAGCGTCGCCTCTCCTCAGTTGCCGGCGTTCGAAAGGTGCGTGCCAATGCGCGCACGCGAAACGTGCTCGTGGAGTACGACCGCGCGCGCCTGGACGAAACGAACATCCTCCGCCGGCTGGGCTGGACCGCCCCTCGAGCTCCCAGCCGGGAGCCGACCGCTTCAGAACATCATTCGCGATCGCGCTCGCGGCGCGCACCGCTCGTCACTCGGAGCAGCGCGCGCAGGGCACGGATCGCCGTGCACGGCTTGGACCGAGACCCCAGCCTCGGGCGCCAGCTCGTCGATCGCCTCGATCGCATGGACGAGGTACGGAAGGTGAGCCCGAGCCCCCTCACAGGGCGTGTGCTCGTGGAGTTCGCGGAAGCGGTGGAGGACATACAGCCGGTTCTCGACGCAATCGCCGATCTCGAGCCGCCGCCTGATTACTCCGAGCCCGAAATCCCGCCGCACCCCCTGGACCCCGGCCCGATCATCGAGGGCGCCTCGAAGCTCGCCGGAGCTGCGATCGGTCTCGGACTTCTGATGGTCCGCCGCGCCACTGGCGCGAACGAGGCTCCGGTGGCGCGCGCCGGACCTGGCGAGATCGCCGGCTGTCTAGCCCTTCTCGAGACCGAGGCCGGTATCGCGGACCGCATCGAGGCGGCGATCGGGCACCGGAACAAGGAGATCGCGTTCGGCCTTGTCGGCATCGTCTCGATGACGTCAGCCGGCAGTGCCCTCGGACTGCTGTACACGGCAGCTTCGGCGATCCCTCTCGTGAACGAAGCGCGTGCGCGGCGCGGCGCGTGGCGCGAGTATCAACGGCGGCTTGGCGACGCTCAGGTCGGTTATGCCGGAGCGGTCGTCACGCTCTCCCCGGGCGAGCGCTCGCCCCTCCGAGGCGTGGTGCGAGACGGCTTTGGCGTCGCGGTCGCGCTCGATGGCACGCCTCAGCGGCTGGCGCCCGGCGCAGAGCTCACCTCGGGGTCGCGCGTCTACGGAGGACCGGTCACCGTCGAGCTTCAGGAGGACGGCGGCTTCGAGCCGCGCCCGCGTCCGGGTCCGCCCCCGAATACGTTCTACGACCGCTACCTCAAGACGATTCCGTACGCCGCGCTGGCATAC
>DASVXS010000004.1:0-25542 GCA_036392575.1 Thermoleophilaceae bacterium
ACCGGGTTGTACGTCGCGACCGTACGGAACCAATCGATCTCGATCAGGTTCCGCGGCAGCGCCATCGACGACAGGAACAGCAGGACGAAGAAGAGCGGGAACATGCCCTGTACCGCCTCGCCCGATCCGGTGCGGAGCGCCGCCAGTGCTCCCAGCGTTCCGAACCCGAGCGTGATGAGAACGGACAGCGCGAGCAGCACGAGGACGCCTGGGGCGCCGGCAGCGAAGCCGGCGCCGGCAGCCTCGCCGACCGCAAGAAAGATGACGGCCTGGGCGATTCCGAGCACGATCACACCGGCCAGCTGACCACCGAGCAGGGCGCCCCGGGTCAGCGGCGTCAGCGATAGCCGGGAGAGAAAACCGCTCTCGATGTCCATGGCGAAGTTGGTCCCGGCGCTGTTCGCGGCGAAGAGCGCGCCCTGCACGAACGGCACGGCGAGCGCGAACGTGATGTACGAGTCGGCCGGGAACCTCGGGATCTTGGTGGCGGCGTCGAGGCCGCCGGCATTTACCGCCAGCAGAAGCAGCGGGAACGCGATGGAGAACACGATGTTGGCCGGCTGCCGGAGAAGCCGGATGACCGACCGGCGCACGAGCAGCCCCGCGTCGGCGAGTCCGCTCACGCAGAGGCCTCCACCGGCGCTCCCCTGACCCGACCGGGCTCGCTGACCGACTCGTCTTCCTCCTCGCCGGCCCCCTCGAGCGAGCGGCCGGTCTTCTCGAGGAACACGTCGTCGAGGCTCGGTTCGTGAACCGACAGACGGGCGACGCGGATTTCCGCGGCGTCGAGGGCACGGACGACGTCGGCGAGCTCGTCGCCGTTTCCGAACCGTGTGGCCACCCCGTCGCCAGAAGTCTCCGAGCAGTCGCCGAAGCGCTCGAGTACGCCGGCCAACCGCTCCCGATCGCCGGGGTCGGCGGGTACGACCTCAATCGAGGAGCGACCGATCTCCGCCTTGAGCTGTGCCGGCGTGCCTTCGGCGACGATCCGCCCGTGGTCGATGATGCCCACGCGGTCGGCGAGCACGTCCGCCTCCTCGAGGTACTGGGTTGTCAGGAAGATCGTCACACCCTCCTCCTTTGACAGCCGCGAGACCTCGTCCCAGAGCGCGCTACGGCTCTGGATGTCGAGGCCCGTTGTGGGCTCGTCGAGGAAGAGGATCCGGGGGCGGTGGACCAGTGCCAAGCCGAGGTCGAGGCGGCGCTTCATGCCGCCCGAGTAACCGCCGACCTTACGGTCGGCGGCTTCCGTGAGACCCACGCGCGTGAGCAGCTCGTTGCTGCGCGCCTCGCGGTCTGCCTTGCTGAGCCCGTGCAGGCCCGCCTGGAGCCGCATGTGCTCGCGCCCTGTGAGGTACGGGTCGAGCGCCGCATCCTGGAGCGCTGCGCCGATCGACCGGCGGACGGCCGCGCCGTCTTCGACGATGTCGTGACCGGCGACTCGCGCCCGTCCCGCTGTCGGAGGGAGCAGCGTGGTGAGCATCAGCACGGTCGTCGACTTGCCGGCTCCGTTGGGGCCGAGGAAGCCGTAGATCTCGCCCGGCGCGACCTCCAAGTCGATGCCGTCGACCGCGCGCGGGCCTTTCTTGAATACGCGTACGAGGCCCTCGACCTCTATGCCGTTCGCTTCGCTCATGGACCGCAAGGTAGCACAACTATTGAAGGCTTCAATCGTTCTATAAGTTGCTCTATACTCGCTTACGTGGGAACCGCGACCACGAAGGCGCAAACCGAGCCCGCGAGTGAAGCGTGGGAGCTGTTCATGGAGCTCTTCGGCACCGTCCGCCCGCGGATGCTCGACATCCAGGCGGAGTACGGCCTCAAGCCGCCGCAGTTCTTCGCGCTCGACGCGCTCGACGAGCCCGCGCCTATGAGCAGCATCGCCGACCTCCTTCGCTGCGACCGCTCCGCGGTGACCTGGATCACCGACCGGCTCGAGGAGCGCGGGTACGTGGAGCGGCGAAGCGACGGGCGCGACCGCCGCGTCAAGCTCCTAGCCCTCACAGACGAGGGCAGGCGAGTACGCGAGGAGATTCGCGCTCGGCTGGCCATCCCACCCGAGGCCCTCACGCGCCTCTCGCCCGCCGAGCAGCGCGCTCTGCGAGACCTGCTGCGCAAGGCACTCGAGCGCGAGTGACGCGTTCGCTGCCGGACTTGATGCCGAGGACCGCGACAACGAAGAAGCCCCGCCGAAGCGGGGCATTCCTCTAGCGCGAGCGACGAGACTCGAACCTCTAGGCGAGCGCCTTTGCCTTGATCGCCTCGAACTCCTGCTGGGTGATCGTGCCGTTGTCGAGCAGCTGCTTGGCCTGCGCGATCTCGGATGCGGAAGAACGACCGCTCGCCGCGTCGCGCACGTACTCATCGAACTGCTGCTTCTGGGCCTGCGCCTGCCTCACGCTGCGCTCGCGCATGCCGTCGTGCTGGGCGATCAGATAGATCAGCACGCCGAGCCACGGGAGGACCACGACGAAGATCACCCATCCGGCCTTGGCCCAACCGCCGATGTCGTCCCGGCGGAAGATGTCGATCAGCACGGTGACGAGGACCCAGATCCAGGCCACCCACAGGAAGAAGATGAGGACCGTCCAGAACACGTCCAGGAACGGATAGTCGGCCGCAATCGGTAACACGCGAGTCTCCCCTCGATCGCCGGTGAGTCCTGGTCAGATCGTCGCGCATGTATTGGACTGCCGCTAGTGCGTGTCGGGCTAGGCCGCGCGGGCCCCGTCCGCGATCCGGATGTGGTGCTGAGAGCAGAACGCCCCGCCGAAGCGGGGCATTCCTCTAGCGCGAGCGACGGGACTCGAACCCGCGACCTCCGGCGTGACAGGCCGGCGTTCTAACCAACTGAACTACGCCCGCTGAGCGCCCCTACGTTAGCGAAGCGCCGGGGCGAGCGGCTACCTGCTCTTCGCCGCCTTTTTCGTCGCAGCGGCCTCCGATCGCCGGTACTTCTTCGTGCATCCCTTGGGCGCCTTGAGCGGGAACGGACCGAAGGTCTGGCCGTTGGCGCTCGACACGATCAGCGACGCGGTCAGTGCGCCCGCGGACGACCTGTCGTAGACGCAGGGGCTCACGTCGAAGCCGATTCCACTGCGTACGAAATAGCCCGCCTTGATCAGGTCCTTGGCGTTGTCCGCGGCACAGCTGATCCCGCGGCCGGGAATGTCGCCTTCGCACGACGTGAGGACGCCCGGCGCATGATCCTGCGGCGCGAACGACATCGCCTGCACACCGAAGACGTCGATGTCGCGGTTCGTCACGACCGTGAATCCGCGCACGTTCTGCGAGCAGGCGAACGCAATACCGATCGCGTTGTCCGAATCCACGTCGGCTTTGAGATCGCCACTGAGCGCGCCCCAGTGGCCCTTGCAGGAGATCGGGGAAGCCGCCGCCGTCCCGGGCACGAGTGCGAGCGCTGTAAGCGCGCACACCGCGACCAGAGCGGCCAGCGCATGCCCGCGCCTGCCTCTACTACTCGTCCCTTCAGAACCTGTCATCGATCCTCCGCTTGTTGGCTGGTCCCCGCCGGCGGCATCCTCCGCTCCAGGCTGTGAGTCCGGTGTGAAGATGCCGTGACGCCCTTGTGAAACAGCGCTGTCAGGTCCGGCAGCCGCTTGTCGCCCGCGGCGGCCAGGCGCTTCAGTCCGAGCAGCTCTTCCACGTCGCCGAGCAGCGCGTAGTGGTCGAACGGCTTGTCACTGGTCGTCCCCGCGTCGAGCAGTGGCGAGAGCAGCAGCGCGCCGGTGCGCTTGTCCCGCGCGCCCGCGGGGGCGTCGTCGAACACGATCGCCAGCAGGCCGTCGTCGGTGTAGGCCGGCGAGTCGAGGATCTTCGGCACCCACTGCTTCAGGAAGGCGTCGGCCTGCGGAAGGCCGCCGGGCCGCCCGTCCACACAGGGCACAGCCCAGCCGCCGTCGCAGAGGTTCGGCACGATCAGCGACCAGTTCGCGGCAGTGTCGGCCGAGGCGAGGTCGGCCTCCAGTGAGTCGAGGCCGACATCGCGCACGCCGCAGTCGGGGCCGTCGAGCACCGAGTGGAACCACACGAGCGGGTTGTGGGCGAGCGCGTAGCCGTCGCCTTGCCGTTCCGTCGTCGTGTCGTCGGGCGAGCCCTCGGCCGGGTGGCGGCAGGCCGTGATCGCGGGGTCGGGCCCGCGCTCGAGGTCGCCCGCGTAGACCTTCCAAGACAGGCCGGCGTCGCCGACCTGGTCGGCGATCGTCTTCGTCTTTGCCGGGAAGAGGCAATCGCCGCCGTAGACCGCGCAGCCCGCGCGCGTTGCGTCCGTGGGCTTCTGCCCCGACACCAGGGCGTCGAAGCCGGCGATGCTCGAGACCCCGAGACCCGAGTACTGCGTGAGGAGCACTCCCTGCGGCGCGAGCTCGTTCGCGAGGTATGGCGCTATCGACGCCGGCCCGAAGGCCGCGTCATACGACGCGCCGGCGAGCACGACTGTGAACACGTGCTTGATGCCCGAGCTCGGCGCAGGCGCCGGCGTGTCGTCTGGCTGCGTCGTGTCCGGCGCAGGCGCGGGCGCCTCCTGCGGCGCCGGTGCGGTCGCGGCGTTTCCGCCGAAGCTCGACACGGCCTCCACCCCGTGCCGCTCACGCGAGGTGCTGGAACCACCCGCCGAGAGATCCTGGTTGCCGCCCGAGGGCGCGGAGTCGGCCTGTGGCGCAGCCGCCGGCTGCGTCGCGGGCGGGGGCAGGAGCACCACCTGCCGGGTGTTCGCGAGCGATCCGCTGCCGCCTGCGGCGCCGCCGATCACGATGCCGAGCGTGAGCACGCCGACCACGAGCGCCGCTGCTACGCGAGGGTTCGGCAGCGCTCGTACCGGCAGCGAGCCAGTCTCCGCGACGGGCTCCGGCTCTGCCGCCGCGCGAACGGGCTCGCGCGCGCCCGGCTGGCGGGCGCCGCACTCGAGGCACCAGCCCTGGCCCGGCCCGAGCGGCGCTGCGCAGTCGCCGCAACGGCTCATGCCGCGGGAGTCACCTCCATGAGGGTCGTCCCGCACTGCCAGCAGTAGACGGCGCCGCGGCTGTGCAGCGCGCCGCACGATGGGCAGCTGCCCGTCGCTCCCGCGTCCTCCATCTTCAGCAGCCGCTCGATCTCGCCGAGCTCGGCGTCGACCTCCTGAAGGCGCGCCGCGCGGCGCACCAGCACGTCCAACCGGAAGTGATCGCGGATCGCCATCTCGTAGGTGAGGCCGCCGAGATCCCACTGGAGCTCGGCGAGCTCGCGCGCGAGGCGTTCCCTGCGGGCGGCGAGCTCCGCTCGTCTCGTGTCGGGCTGCTCGGCCGCGGGCGGCGCTGCGGGTCGCGCCGCCCTGCGGCCGGGCAGCCGGTCCCGGAGTCTGGCCACCGCGCTCACTTGATGGTCTCCGTCGGCGAGCCGCCGCCCACGGGCTTGCTCTTGTCGACCGGCGGCGGCTTCCCGGGCAGCTTGAGCGTGGACGGCAGCTTCTTCGACTGCTTCTGGTACTGGTCGGGGCTCAGGTTGTTCAGCTGCTGGAGCTGTTTCTTGTTCGCGGTCGCCGACTCCTTGCCGGACAGCGACTTCACGTTCTTGCCCCCGCTCGCGCCCGCGCTGTCGCCCACCTGCACCACGCGCGCGTCCGGGAACTTCTTCTTCAGGCCCGCGAGCGCCTTCTGAGCCTGCTTCTTCGTGTCGAACACGCCCGAGTAGACGACGTAGAAGCCGCCCTTCAGGCTCGCGTGGCTGTCGGAGTCGAGCGCGCCCACGTCCTTGGCCCCCTTCGACGTGGCGGCCTGCTTGGCGGCCGCCACCTGTGAAGCGCCGTTGCCGCTCTTCGGCAGCGCCTGCACCTGCACGGTCCAGCCGCTCTTCCCGGACGGCCAGTCCTCCTTGAAAGCGGCGGCCGGCGTTGCGCCCCCGCTCGCGGCGCCGCCCGCCGCGCCGCCGACGGTGATCACCTGCGGAGAGCCGCTCGACTTGCCGCCCGACGTGGTGTTCCCGATCAGCACTCCCATGGCAAGCGCCACCACGAGCACGGCGGCGCCCCCGGCCGCGATTGGCCACGTGACAGGCAGGCCGCCCGGCGGCGGCGCGGCAGGCTGCGCCGGCCGGCCTTGAGAAGGAGGCCCTGCCGGAGGAGCGGACAAGGCGCGTTCGTAATCCACGCGCGGCTCCGCGCGGCGGAGCCCGCAGTTGAGGCAGTAACGCTGGTCCGGGGCGAGCGGCGCGCCACAGTTGCCGCAGCTCTCGCCCGGCTCTCCCAGCCGCGGCAGCTCAAGGGTCTCGGGTGTGCTCATGCCTGCCTCACTTGAACTGGGTCGGCGGGGCGCTCACGCTGAGCCGGGCCCCGCGGGGGTTGCCGATGAAGAAGACCTTGTAGTTGCCCGTCTTGCCGGGCTTGAGGCGCTCGATCTGACCTCGGCCGGCAGCCACGATCCGGCCGCCCTTGCGGGCGATCACCGAGATCACGAGCTTGCGCTGCTCCACCTTCGAGGCGTTCTTGACGGTCCCGACGACGGCGATGCCGCTGATCGGGTCGTCGTGGAAGGTCGGGCGCGAGACGATCAGCTTCGGCTCGCGTGCGGGCACCTTTGCCGCCGCTGAAGCGACTCCGACCTTCGCGTTCACCTTCTTGGGCCGACCGTCGAGCTGCAGCTGATCGTCAATCCACGCGGCAGTGCCGCGCGCAGGAATCGGTGGCGTGTTCACGAGCGAGGGCTCGAGTCCGGGAGCGTCGTTGGCGAACAGCTTCTTACCGCCGCCTCCGAGCACGGCGATGGAGATCGGCTGACGTGGGAGCGGCTTGCTCGTGAGGTTGCGCAGCGTGACGACCGCGGCTGCCCCGTTTGCGTCCTGGAGCACCGTGGTGTGCACCACGTCGACGTGCTTGTTCGTGCGCGTGACCTTGAGGCCCTTCTGAAGCGTGAGCTTCTTTGCCTGCTTGGCGAGCTCGTCGTTCTTGTTCTGGGTGGACTGACAGCCACTCGCGACGACGGTCGCGACGAGCCCAGCGGCGAGCAGCACGGCCCGCGTCATCCGAACGCCCCGCTCACGTAGTCGCGCGTGCGCTTGCTCTTCGCGGTACCGAAGACCTGGTCGACGGGGCCGTACTCCTCGAGGTGGCCGAGGTACATGAAGCCCACGTGGTCCGCGATCCGGAACGCCTGCTGGAGGTTGTGGGTGACGATCACGACCGCGAGCTCGCGCCGGAGCTCGAGGATCAGCTCCTCGATCTTTGCCGTGGACTGCGGGTCGAGCGCGGAACAGGGCTCGTCGAGCAGCAGGACCTCCGGGCGAGCCGCCAGCGACCGCGCGATGCAGAGGCGCTGCTGCTGGCCGCCGGACAGGCGCAGGGCGGGACGGTCGAGATCGTCCTGGACCTCCGCGAGCAGGCCCGCGCGCGCGAGCGCGTCATGCACCGCAGGCTGTAGATCGTGCTTGCGCGGCCGCTTCGATCCCTGCTCGCGCAGCGCGTACGCCACGTTGTCGAACACGCTCATCGGGAACGGGTTCGGCTGTTGGAACACCATGCTCACGCGACGGCGCAGGTCGGTGACCTCGAAGCGCTCGACGTCCGCGTCGTCGAGCAGGATGCGCCCGCTCCGGGATGCGGTCGGTGTAAGCTCGGTGAGCCGGTTGAGCGAGCGCAGCAACGTGGTCTTGCCGCAGCCCGAGGGGCCGATCAGCGCGAGCACCTCGCCCTGGCGGACGGGCAGCGTGACCTCCTTTACGGCGAGCTTGCCGGCGTAGGCCACGCTCAGCTCCTCGACTCGCATGCGCTCACGGCCCGGTGAGGAGGTCCGTGCCCGGCGCCTGAGCGGCGTGACACCGGTCGGGTGGCCGTTCGCAGTC
Source organism: Thermoleophilaceae bacterium (assembly GCA_036392575.1). GTDB lineage: Bacteria > Actinomycetota > Thermoleophilia > Solirubrobacterales > Thermoleophilaceae > JADGHQ01. The sequence goes on from DASVXS010000004.1 coordinate 7,831, forward strand.
TCTGGTCGCGGGGGCGGTGGCGCGACCGTCGTCGGCTCGCCATCCACCACGATGCGCCGAACGGGCGGCGGCATCACCTGATCCATTGGGGCTCCTTCCTTCTCCGGACCAGCACGTCAACGGCGAAGTTGAGGGCGACCACGATCAGCAGCAGCACGAATGCCGCGGCGTAAGCCTTCTGCGGCGCGTTGCCCTCGCCGGCGGGAGAGTTGTTGTAGACGTAGCTCGTGAGCGTGCTGCCGGTCCCGCGCAGCGTCTTCAGCAGTGGGGTCGAGCCCTCCGCCTGAAGCTGGAGCGACGCACCCAGCAGGATCACGACGATCGCGGTGTCGCCGGCGATGCGGCCCATCCCGAGCGTCGCGCCGGTCGCCATGCCGGGTCGAGCGGCCGGCAGCAGCACTCGCCGGATCGTTGCGAAGCGGCTCTTCCCGAGCGCGTACGAGGCCTCACGCACGTGTCGCGGGATCGACTGCAGCGCCTCGCGCGTCGAGCCGACGACAAGCGGCAGCGCGATCAGCGACATCATCGCGCCCGCGGTGAGGAACGAGCGCGCGAACACCGCGTTGCCCTGAGCCGTGAACGACATCCAGCTGAAGATGTGCTGCTGGAACACCACCAGGCCGAAGATCGCGAGCACGATGCTCGGCGTGCCGGCAACGATCTCCACGCCCGACTCGACCGCGCGCGCGAGCGAGGCGGGCCGCCCGTACTCGGTGAGCCACACCGCGGTGGCCACGCCGAGCGGCAGCGCGACCGAGATGCCGATCACAGTGAGGATCAGCGTGCCGAGGATCGGGTCGAGGAAGCCGCCCGTCTTGCTCTGGTCGAGATCCGGCTGCGGGTGCGTGACCAGCAGGTGCGGCCGCAGGAACTGCACGCCCTTCACGAGCATGTAGAGCACGATCGCCGCGGTGATCAGGCAGAGGGCGATGCCGGCGGCCCAGCAGAACAGAAGTCCGATGCGATCGAGCGTGCGCCACGAGCGGGTGGACTCGACTGCCCTTGTGCGCGGGGCGACGGCGTGTGCGTGCGCAGCCATCAGGCGTTCCCGTACTTGCGCAGCGGCTGCTTGGCCGCCCACCCGGCGAGCGAAAGGAACATGCTCGACACGAGCAGGACCGCCGCGAACGCGTAGAGCGTCTGGCCGAAGGGCTTCACGGACAGCCCCTCCGCGTTGTCCACGATCGTCGCCGCGAGCGGGCGTGTGGGCTCGACGAAGAAGGTGAGGCCGTCGATCGGGTTGGGGGCGAATCCGACCGACCCCGAGACCATCGAGAGCATGATCGCCTCGCCGAGGGCACGCGCCGTGGCGAGCACCGCGGCCGCCACGATTGCGGGGCGCGCGGCGCGCACCGAGATCGACCAGATCGTCCGCCAGCGATTCACGCCGAGCGCCGCAGAGCCCTCGGTCCACGCGCTCGGGACGGCGCGCAGCGCGTCGACCATGATCGCGATCATGATCGGCACGATCATCACCGTGAGGATCAGCACGGCCACGAGCAGACTCGTGCCGTTCAGCTGTACCACGAACTGCACGGACTCCTTGCGGCCCTGGCTGATCAGGTGATTGCCGACAAACGGCACGATCACGAGGATCCCGATCAGTCCGTAGATCACCGACGGCACCGCCGCCAGGAGCCGCACGACGGGCTCGAGCACCCGGCGCAGCTGAGCCGGCGCGAACTCGACGATGAATACCGCCGACAGGAGAGCGAAGGTGATTCCGATCACGACCGCCCCGAGCGTCGTGACGGCCGTGCCATACAGCAGCGGCCAGGCGTGCATCTTGTAGACGTAGTTGCTCGGGTTCGCGGGCGAGTTGAAGATGTCGGTGAGCTGGCGGTCGACGTTTCCGCCGCCGCCGAACCACGCCAGCCCGTTGTGGGCGAACGACGGCCACGCCTTCCCGAAGACGAAGACCACCATGCCCACGATGAGGAGCAGGACGCAGGACGCCAGCGCGCCGAGCCCCAGCTCGGCGCGCCGGTCCTGCCTCTGGCCCGACACTCGGCCGGGCAAGTCGGCCATCAGTGGAGCGGAACCCATCCCGTCGCGATGATTCGGTTCGCGGTCGAGCTGTGCTTGATCCAGCTGATGAACTTCTTCGCGGCGCCCTTCGCGGGACCGCGGGTGACCATCCAGAAGTTCCGGACGCCGCCGTACTGGTTCGACTTGGCGTTGCGGAGGTTGCAGGCGACGCCCTTGTAGCCGGCGTCGTTCAGGCCCTTCGCGAACGCCAGGCTCACGTAGCCGACGGCGCGTGGGTCGGACTTGACCGCCTGCGCGACCAGGCCGTTCGAAGCCTTCTGGGAAGCCGCGGTCGTCACCTTCGCGGTGCCCATGAAGATCTTCTGGAACGCGTCCTGGGTTCCAGACGGAGCGGTGCGGACGATCACGTCGGGCGCGCCGCTCACCGTCGATCCCGGAACCTGGTTCCAGTCGCTGATCTTGCCGCTGAACAGCCCCTGAACCTGGGCCTGCGAGAGGTTCGCGATCTTGTTCTGCGGGCTCGTGACGATGCAGACGGCGTCACGGGCGATCTTGTTGAACACCAGTCCGCCCGGATCTGTCGGCTTCGGGTCGCGGCTCGAGTTGCCGATCGTCACACGCCCCGCGGCCACGTCGGCGACGCCGATGTCGGATCCGCCCTGGGCGAGCTTGAACACGGTGGAGTGGTGGAACTGCTTGTTATAGGCACTCGCCAGCTTTGCCGCGAGCGGGGCGACCGAGGTCGATCCGCTCATGGTCACCGTCGGCTTCGCCGCGGCGGCGGCCGGCACGGCGGCAAGTGCGGCCAGCGTCAGGCAGCCCGCGACGCGAGCTCGTTTGGAGGACAACACGACTCCTTTCGAGAGAACTAAGGGCAGCGCTCGCCGCTGCCCGGCGGCGCGGCGCGAGTATCCGCGCGCAGGCGCCGCCTCCGCGTTAAGGAGGCGTGCATCGGTGGAGAAAAAGTGGATAAGGCGCCTCACTTCGAGCCGCCATCCGGTACGCGCTCGGCGGTGAAGCGGTAGCCGATCCCGAAGTGGGTGTGGATGTAGCGCCATTCCGGTGACGCCACCGCGAGCTTCAGCCGCACCTTGCGCACGAACACGTCGACCGAGCGATCGCGGCGCGGCATTTCTCCGCCCCATACGCGCCCGTAGATTTCCGGGCGCATCACCACCCGGCCGGGCCTCTCAGCGAGCGCGAGCAGCGTCTCGAACTCGCGCATCGTCAGCGGCACACGGACCCCGTGCACCCTTACTTGGTAGTCGGAGGGAAGGAGCTCCAGCTCCTCGAAACGCAGCAACTCGTCCTCGCCCCCGAGCCGCGCTCTTATCGGCGCGGCCTGCGAACTCGTGCCCACGGGCGGCACGGTATGGCCCGCGCGCATCGCGGCTCGTGAAGAAGTGGTGATCGTTTGGAGAAAGCCGCGCTCAGTCGGCCGCTGCGGCTGCGGCGCGCTCGAGCGTGCGCTCGATCAGCTCACGGTGCACGCTGCGGGTGCCGCCGCGCCTGCGCTGCCAGGCGGCCGAGGCGTCGAGCACCCAGGCGTTCGTGTCGTCGGCGAGGCAGCGCTGAAGGGTGTCCTCGAGCTCTGCGCGCAGCTTCTCGTCCTGGATCGGAACGACGAGCTCGACACGGTTGTCGAGATTGCGCGGCATGAGGTCGGCGGATCCGATGAAACACACGCGCTCGTCGCCTCGCTCGAACTGGAACACGCGCGAGTGCTCGAGGAAGCGCCCCACGATCGACACCACGCGGATGTTCTCCTGCGGGATGAGGCAGCAGATTCCGCGCACGATCAGGTCGATCCGGACGCCGGCCTCGGCGGCCTCGTAGAGCGCGTCGATGCAGCGGCGGTCCACGAGCGAGTTCATCTTCATCACGATGCGTGCGTGCTCGCCGCGCTGATGCGCCGCGGCCGTCTCGCGAATCTGCTCGATCAGCGGCTCGCGCAGGTTGGCGGGAGCGACGAGCACCTTGCGCTGACGGCTGAGGCGCGCGTAGCCGGTGAGCAGGTTGAACAGGTCCGCCACGTCGGCAGTGATGTCCGGGTCCATGGTGAAGAGCCCGAAGTCCTCGTAGAGCCGCGCCGTAACGGCGTGGTAGTTGCCGGTTCCGATCTGCACGTAGTGACGCACGCCGCCGCCCTCGCGACGCACGATCAGGAGCGCCTTCGCGTGTGTCTTCAGGCCGGGTAGCCCGTGCACCACGTGCGCGCCCGCCTCCTCCAGCGCGCGCGCCCAGCCGATGTTCCGGCGCTCATCGAAGCGCGCCTTCAGCTCCACCAGGCACACGGCCTGCTTGCCGCGCTCGGCGGCCTCGATCAGCGACGGCACGAGCGCGGAGTCGTCGGACGTCCGGTACACGGTGAGCTTGATCGCGAGCACGTCGGGGTCGCGCACGGCCTGCGCCACGAAGCGCTCGACGCTGCTGGCGAACGAGTCGTACGGGTGATGAACGAGGATGTCGCCCTTGCGCATCGCGGCGAACACGTCCACCTCCTCGCGCTCCTCGTCGAGCAGCTCGGGCTTGGTGACCGGCGCCCAGGGCGGCTCTCGCAGCTCGGCGTGGCCCTCCACGTTGTGGATCTCCCACATGTCGCTGTAGTCGAGCAAGCCGTCCACGTCGTAGACCTCGCGCTCCTCCACGTCGATCCACTCGATGAGCCGCTCGCGCAGCTCGGGATCGAGGGCGGCCGAGACCTCGAGCCGCACGACCTCGCCGAAACGCCGCCGCCGCAGCTCGTCCTCGACCGCGCGCAGCAGGTCGTCGGCGTCGTCGGACACGCTGAAGTCGGCGTCGCGGGTCACGCGGAACACGCTGTGGTGCACGATCTCCATTCCCGGGAAGAGCGACCCGAGGTGGCGGGCGATCACGTCCTCGAGCGGCACGAACACGCCGTCGCCGATCGGCATGAAGCGCGGCAGCACCTCCTTCGGCACCTTCACGCGCGCGAAGGTCTCGGTGCCCGACATCGGGTCGCGCACCCACACGGCGAGACTGAGCGAGAGGTTCGAGATGTACGGGAACGGCCGCCCCGGGCCGACCGCAAGCGGCGTCAGCACGGGGAAGATCTGCTCGCGGAAGACCTTGTCGACTGCGGACAGCTGCACTTGGTCGCAGGTCTCACACGACACGATCCGGATGCCCTGCTCGGCGAGCGCTCCGCGGATCTCGGTCTCGAAGAGGGTGGTGAGCCGTGTGCACATGCCGCGCACCCGCTCGCAGATCGCGTCGATCGCCTCTGACGGCGTGAACCCGTCCGGCCCGCGTACGTCGATTCCGGCGTCCACCTGATCGTGCAGGCCCGCGACGCGGACCATGAAGAACTCGTCCAGGTTCGACGCGTAGATCGCCATGAACTTCGCTCGCTCGAGAAGCGGCGTGGAGTCGTCCTCGGCCAGCTGGAGCACGCGGTCGTTGAAGTCGAGCCAGGAGAGCTCGCGGTTCGCGTACCGCGTGGTTTCGGTCGTCTCCTGGGTGCGTGCCGTCTGCGTCATCGAGCGCCGTCCTCAGCGGCGAGCGAGCTCTCGAGCTTCTGGCGGAAGCCTGCCGCCTCGAGCTTCGCCCAGCGCTCCGCGAAGCGCTGGTGGAGTAACGCGCGGCGGGCTTGCAGCCACGTCCTCAACGACTCTACTCCTCGGTAGCGGGTGCGATTCGGGGCCGCCCGCACGAGCGCCGGATCGAGGTCGTCGGCGTCCGCGGCCGCCAGATGCACGGCCGCGGAGTCGTCCGCGCGCAGCCGGCTCACGTGGTCGTCCACGAACAGCAGCATCTCGTCGCAGTCGTGGATGTCGCCGAGCAGCCCCTGCAGCGCCTTCGCCTCCTTCGCGCCTCGCTTGGCCGCCGAACCGAGCGCCGGCTCCGCCACCTCGAGCAGGTAGCGCAGCCGCTTGGCGGCGATGCGCATGTCGTGCAGCGCGCGTTTCTTCGTCGGGTCGAGCGCCTTCGGCGCGAACGAGTACAGCTCGTCGAGCCGCACGAGCGCGATACGGCGCGCGTTCTCGGCTAGCGAGGCGTCGGCGTTCACGCCCTTGACCGCGCGCGCCTTCAAGCCGCCGCCTCCTCCACGCTGCCGCGCGCGTGGGCGACGAGCACCGCGATGCGACCGCGCAGGCCGGTCTCCTCCATCTGTCGAAGCGCCTCGGCGAGGCGCTCGTTCGCCTGCTGCTGGCGCTCGCGCAGCTCGTCCACGACCCCGCGCAGCCCTGCCGCGTCGTGTGTGGGCAGCGCGTCCTCGACCCGAACCAGTATGTCGATGGCCACATCGGGGTCGCGACGTTCGCCGAGCGCGTCCGCGATCGCCTTCACGTCGCGCAGCACGGCGCGGTGCCCCTTCTTCGGGAAGCAGGGCGCGAACACCTCGAGCACCGCGCGCAGCCTGCGGCTCGCGACGCGCATGTCGTGCACGCGCTCGATGTCGTCGGTGTCGAGCACGTTCTCCTGCAGCGAGAAGAGCTCCTCGGCACGCGTCTCGACGACGACGGCCGCGGCCTCGCGGAATGGTGTGTCGGGACCGATCCCGGCGACATCGGCTGCCCTAGCCATGCGCGCCAGCCTCGTTCGCGGCGATCTCGAGAAGCACGCCGTCGCGCAGGCCGCCCTTCCCCATCGCGAGCGGCAGACCCATCTGGTCGGACAGCTGCTCGAAGATCAGCACCCCGCCGGGAAGGATGTGCACACGCTCCATGTCGATCTCGAAGCGCCGCGACACGTTGTCCCGCTTCTCACTCGCGAGTATTCGTATGGCGCGCTCGAGCGTCTCGTGCTCGAACACCGTGCCGACGATCCGGCGGAGCGCGTTGGCAGTACCGCCCACAGCCACCGCCTGATCGGCTTGCGGAAGCTCGAGGCCCTCGAAGACGCCCGCCACGTGCCGCCGCACGTCCTCGAGCTCACCCACGGACGGCGGGTCGGAATGCAGGTACGAGTCGGCGAGGAAGCCTGACCCGATCGAGAACGAGCTCTGCCACGTGACACCGTCGGACAGCGTCCCGAAAACGATCTCGGTGGAGCCGCCGCCCACGTCGATGACAGCGACGGTCCCCTCGAGGGGCGCCGGCGCCGTACGCGTCGCGCCGATGAACGACAGCGTGGCCTCCTCGTCCTCGTTGAGTACTCGAATCGTGAGTCCGGCCTCGCGCTCGATCGCGTCCACCAAGTCGTCGCGATTCGCGGCGGCGCGCACGGCCGCGGTACCGACCACCACGATCTCCCGTGCCCCAAGCTCGCGCGCCTGGCGAGCCTGGCGCTCCACGATCGCCGCGGTCTCCGCGATCTTCGACTCCGGAATGTCGGTGCCCTTGGTGATCGACTTGCCGAGCCGCGTGTAGGCGCGCTGGCTCATCAGCTCTCGCAGCCTGCCGTCCCGAACCTCGGCCACCAGCAGGCGCGTCGTGTTGCTCCCGACGTCTATCGAGGCGTACGGCATCGCCTAACCGTACGCCTTGGCAACCGCGGTCAATTCGCGCGGCCGCAAAAGTACGAGCAGCTCGCCCTTGTCGATCGCCGCGAGGCCGCCCTTCTTCATTCGCACCTGCGCGCCGGTGACGTTGTGCACCGCCATCGAGAAGTCGGGGTCGTGCCCGACGAGCAGGACGTGCTCGCCACGGCGGTCAGCGACCTCGCCGGGATCGAACTGGCCGCCGGCGAGCCGGTCATCGACCTGCACCTCCAACCCGAGCGGCTCGCAGGCGAGCTCCGCGGTCTGAACGGCGCGGACCTTCGGGCTCGAGACGCATGCGTCGATACGTACCTCCAGCGCGGCGAGTGCGCGCCCCGCAGCGCGTGCCTGCCGCTGTCCCTTCTCGGTGAGGGGCCTCTCCGCGTCGGGCTCGCCGTCAGCGGCCTCGGCGTGGCGAAGAAGCCAGATCATGAGCGCTCGAAGATACGGACGGGCCGGGTTCCAGATGTGAACGAGATGTTTACGGCCGATCTTGTGACGAGCCGGTGAACACCTCGTTACGGGGCAGTTTACGACTCGTTCGAAGGCCCGACTGCGAACCATGGCGCCTTCACCCGGCCTGCTCGCGACCGCGTGAACGTGCAGTGAAGTCACCGCTTCTTCACAAAAAGTCCTGCTATGCCGACGAATCTCTAAGGCATATGAGAACCGATGTGCATTTCCATTTGCTGCCGGGCTTGGACGATGGCCCGGCTGAGCTCGGCGAGAGCGTCGAGCTCGCCCGCGCGGCGGCCGCAGAGGGCACCCGCGCGATCGTGGCGACGCCGCACGTGCGCCACGACTACGTGACCGACGTGAGCATCCTCCCCAGCCTCGTGCGCGAGGTGCAGAGGGAGCTCGACTCGAGCGGCGTCGGCATCACCGTCGAATGCGGCGGCGAGCTCGGCGCCGACATGGTCGGCGTGCTCAACCAGGACGAGCTCGAGACGATCGCGGTTGGCCCGCGGGGCCGCCGCTGGCTCCTGCTCGAGACGCCGTTCGGCGGCATCGACCGCCAGTTCCACGACGCGGCCGAGGAGCTTCGCGACCGCGGCTTCGCGGTGGTGCTCGCACACCCCGAGCGCTGCGTGACGCTCTTCGAGCACGACTCGCTCGGGCTCCGCCGCGAGCTCGCGCGGGGCGCGCTGCTGCAGGTGAACGGTGGCTCCATCGCAGGCGTCCACGGACCGGGTCCGGAAGAGGCGGCGCTACGGCTGATCAGCTCTGGGCTGGTGGCCGCGATCGCCTCGGACGCTCACTCGGCGGAACGGCTGCCGATGCTCGAGAACGCCTACCTGGCGATGCTCGACAACGACATCCACCCCGCCCGAGCGGCGCACGTGACGGACTGCGCTCCGAGCCGCCTGCTGCGCGCTGGAATACCGGCCCACAAGCCGGTCCCTGCCGCCGCCTGAGTCGCCAGCTCGGCGGTGGCCGAGGCGATCTTTGAAGACTTTTGGGGGCTATAGACCCCCAAAGTCTTCAATCTTCGCTCGGGCCCTCTCGTTACTGCCTGCCGTTGGCGGCGGTCAATGCGGCAGCCGGAGGGACATGCCCTCAAGGATGTGGGCGACCTTCTCGCACGAGTCGACCGCTTCCTCGAGGGACTCGAAGATGTCCTTCCAGCGGATCACGATCATCGGGTCCGTGCCGCTGTGGAAGAGCGACGCCATCGCGTCGCGCGAGATGCGGTCGCCCTCGTTCTCGAGGCGGTGGATCTCGATCAGGTGCGGGGTGAGCCCTTCGCCCGACGGCAGCGTCGCCAGCGACGCCGATACCTCGCGCCCGGCCTCGACGAGCACCTCGGCGAGCTGCTGCGCCTGCTCCATCGGCGCCTCGACGCCGTAGACGCCCAGGGCGTCCGCCGCCTCCTCGGCGTAGTCGACGATGTCGTCGAGGACGCGCGCTAGCTCGTAGGCGTCATCGCCGGGGATCGGCCCGTGCGACGCGCCCCGGCCGTGCCCGTTCCCGCCGAGGCGATGGATGATGTCGTGGGTGATGCGGTCGCCCTCCTGCTCGCAGATCAGCACGTCGCGTGCCAGGTCGGCGCGTTCGGGAAAGTCCGCCAGCATGTCGCGCAGGAGCGCGCCGGTGCGCTCCACGTTGCGGCCCGACTCCTCGAGCAGGGACAGCAGGACGGGGTCAGCCTTGCGAACGCGCCGGAACAGGCTCACGACGGCATGGGCAGTTCTGCGTCTGCCTCTGCGGCGACCTCGTCGGCGGGGGCCTCGGGTGGGAGGGTCCCTTCAGCCGGGACCGGCTCGAAGCGGTAGCCGATGCCGAAGTGCGTGTGGATGTAGGTCCAGTCCGGCGAGAAGCGCTCGATCTTCTGCCGCAGCTTGCGAACGAAGACGTCCACCGACCGGTCGCCCCGCACCATCGTGTAGCCCCACACGTGGCGGTAGACCTCCTCGCGCTCGAGCACGCGCCCCTCGGACCCGGCGAGCAGATGCAGCAGCTCGAACTCGCGCCGGGTGAGGTCGATGCTCTGGCCCCCCACGAACGTCTGGAACTGGTCGGGCCGGATCTCGAGCTCTCCGGCGTGGACCGGCCCTGCGTCCTCGGACGAATCAGCGCGCTTGCGCCGCCGCACGACCGACTCCACGCGAGCGACGACCTCCTGCGGGTGGGTGGGCTTGGTGACCCAGTCGTCGGCGCCGAGCCGAAGGCCGCGCACGCGCTGGGCGACCGTCGACTGGCCCGTGCAGACGATCACCCCGAGAGCCGGGAGCTCGTCACACAGCCGCTCGAGAAACTCCCACGCCGACGATCCGAGCAGCGCGAGGTCGACGACCACCGCGTGCACTCGCATCGACACGAGCTCGTCGGGCCGCACCGGCCCCGAGAGGATCCGGTGCTGCCAGCCCATCTCCTCGACGCGCTTCGCGAGCACCCGGACGAAGCCGCTGTCGGAGTCGACGATTGCGAGCCTGATCGGACCTGGCTGGACGCGCACAGTAGGAGCGAGGGGGCTCGTGGCAAGTGTCAATGGCTGCCCCATCCGCAGTTGCAAGTTTAGGTAGCCGGCGAGCGGCGCGTGGCGCTTTCACAGGTTCTTTACACCCAGGTCACGGCTCGGTAACGGCGATCTGCGGAGGATGCGAGAACGTGATCACCCATGGAGAGTGCGATCCAGGGAGAGGTTCTTCACGCGGGAGCGCTCGAGGTTCGACCGGCCGAATACTCCGCGGTCGTCGCGGGCCGCCAGCTCTCGCTCACCGTGCGTGAGCTTCAGCTCCTTACCGCGCTCACTCGCCGGGCGGAGCGGATCGTGAGCCGCGAAGAGCTGTACGAGGAGGTCTGGGGACGCCAGCTCGACAAGTGCGATCGCTCGGTCGACGTGTACGTGTCGAAGCTGCGCCAGAAGCTCGAGCTCGCTCTCCCGGGCAGCAACTACATACATACGCATTTCGGGTTCGGCTACCGATTGTCTGCGGGCGGCAGTTCCCCCTATTCGGGGTCTTCACATCTTTTTCACACCGACGCCACAAGTCGGTAACAGACTGCCGCCCAGTGCGTGGCACGCTCGCGCCGCCACGCAACCGAACGAAGGAGCTTCAGTGAAGTCACGCCAGTGGCTGGCCATGGCTGCCGCCTCCGTGCTTGCCATCGGAGTGGCAGCGTGCGGCAGCAGCAACAACGACAACGCGGGTTCGACGGGTGGAGGCGGTGGGAAGTCCAGCGGCACCGCCGACGGCGCCGGCTCGACGTTCGCAGCGCCCATCTACCAGCAATGGGGCAGCACGCTCAAGGGCGACGGCGCGACCATCAACTACCAGCCGGTCGGCTCCGGCGCGGGCATCGCACAGCTCACCGCGGGCACGGTCGCCTTCGCGGGCAGCGACCCGCCGATGAAGCCCGAGGAAATCTCGGCCGCCAAGAAGAAGGGCGACCCCGTCCACATCCCGGTCGCGTTCGGGGCGATCACGGTCTCGTACAACCTCAGCGGGGTGAAGTCGGGGCTCAAGCTCGACGGGGCGACCATCGCCGACATCTTCCTCGGCAAGGTCAAGAAGTGGAACGACCCGGAGATCGCCAAGCTCAACCCGGGCACGAGCCTGCCGTCATCGAACATCACGGTGATCCACCGCTCAGATGAGTCGGGGACGACCAAGGGCTTCACGGACTTCCTGCAGTCCTACAGCTCGGAGTGGAAGAGCAAGGTCGGCTCGGACAAGACCGTGAAGTGGCCCACCGGAACGGGTGCCAAGGGCAACGACGGTGTAGCCGCCGCGATCAAGCAGACCGCCGGCTCGATCGGCTACGTCGAGCAGGCGTACGCCCTGCAGAACAACTTCACGACCGCTGACGTGAAGAACCAGTCGGGCAAGTTCGTGGCACCGTCGCTCGAGTCGACGACCGCGGCAGGCGAGGGCGTGAAGGTTCCGTCGAACCTGCAGTTCACGATCATCAACTCACCGAACCCGGCCGCCTACCCGATCGCCTCGCAGACGTTCCTGATCGTCTACAAGGACGACTGCAAGGCGGGTGTGCTGAAGAAGGCCGACGCCCCGGCGCTCGGCACCTTCCTCAACTACGCCGTGGGCCAGGGCCAGTCCGTGCTCGGACAGCTTCAGTACGCGAAGCTGCCCAGCGCGATCCAGACCAAGGCCCAGGACGCGGTGAAGGGTCTGCAGTGCAACGGCAGCCCGCTGGGAGGCTCTGCGTAACCGGATGGAAGCTCGCTCACTAGAGCTCCGCGGCGGCCGCTCCCTTCTCGAGCGGTCGCCGCTTTCCGGTATTGGGGACAAGATCCTTCGCTGGGTCCTGACCGCGCTCGCGGCCGGGATCCTCGCCCTGATCGCGTTCTTCTTCATCCGCCTCTATGTGGAGGCGAAGCCGGCATTCGACCGCTTCGGCATCTTCGGCTTCACCTTCGACAACAACTGGGACGTGTCGAGGCAGATCTTCGGCGCGCTGCCGCTGGTCGTGGGCACGCTCATCACCTCGGCAGTCGCGCTCTTGATCGGCGTCCCGGTAGCTGTCGGCACGGCTCTCTACGTAACCGAGTTCGCTCCCCGCCCGATTCGGGCCGTTCTCTCGTTCACGATCGAGCTGCTCGCCGCTTTCCCCTCCGTCGTGCTCGGTCTCTGGGGCGTGTACGTTCTGATTCCGAAGCTGAAGCCGGCGGAGCAGTGGTTCTCCGACACGTTCAGCTTCCTGCCGTTCGTCGGCGGCCCGGTTGCCGGTCCCAACTACTTCATCGGTGGCCTCCTGCTCGCGATCATGCTGATCCCGATCGTCACGGCCATCAGCCGCGAGGTGATCAGCACCGTGCCCGCGGAGCACAAGGAGGCCGCTCTCGCGCTTGGTGCGACGCGGTGGGAGATGATCAAGATGGCGGTGCTCCCCTACTCGCGCGCGGGTATCACGGGCGCGGCGATGCTCGGGCTCGGCCGTGCGATCGGCGAGACGATCGCGGTCACCCTCGTGATCGGCAACGCGCCGCAGATCGGCAAGCAGCTCTTCGACCAGGGCTACACGCTGGCGGCGGTGATCGCCAACGAGTTCGGCGAGGCGGCGAGCGACCCGGTCCACCGGGCGGCGCTCATCGCGGCCGGCCTCGTGCTGTTCGTGCTCACGCTCGCGGTCAACGCGATCGCGCGGCTGCTCGTGAACCGCGGCGTGCACGGCCGTCGCGCCACCAAGGAGGCCGCGCCCGCATGACCGCAATGCCAGTCGTCTCCGCCCGCCGACGGCGCTCCGACCTGGTCGCGCGCGGCCTTCTCGCGACCGCGGCGATCGTGGCGCTGATCCCGCTCGTGCTCGTCCTCTTCTACCTCGTCAAGAAGGGTGCGGGGGCGCTGAGCGGCACCTTCTTCTCGAGCGATCCGACTGGCGCCTTCCTCGGCAATCAGGGCGGCGTGAAGAGCGCGATCCTCGGGACGATCGAGCTCGTTGCCCTCGCGACCGCGATCGCCGTGCCACTCGGCGTCGGCGTCGCGCTCTACCTCACCGAGTACGGCCGCGACAAGCCGTTCGCAAAAGTGGTGCGCTACTTCGTGGACGTGATGACGGGTGTGCCGTCGATCGTCTTCGGCCTCTTCATCTACATCACGCTCGTGCTCACCGGAGTGAGCGGCACGGGCTTCGCGGGCTGGAAGGGGTCCGTGGCTCTCGCGCTGCTGATGCTCCCGGTCGTCACGCGCGCGTCCGAGGTGGTGCTGCTGCTCGTGCCCGAGTCGCTGCGCGAGGCGGCGCTCGCCCTCGGTGCCCCGCGCTGGCGGGTCGTGGCACGTGTGGTGCTGCCCACCGCCCTGCCCGGCATCGTGACCGGTACGCTGCTCGCGGTCGCGCGCGCCGCCGGAGAGACCGCGCCGCTCCTGTTCACGTCGGCGATCGTGAACGGCACCAACTTCAACCTGAACGAGCGGACGAACTCGCTGCCGATCCAGATCTTCAATGACATCACGCAGCCCAACAACCAGCTCGTCGAGCGCGCCTGGGGCGCGGCGCTCACGCTCGTGTTGATGATTCTGCTGTTGACCCTAGTTGCGAGACTAGTCTCGCGAAGGAGCCGACTGACATGACGTACGAACGCGCCAAGGACGCCGAGCAGGAGGCTGGCACCGTGCCCACACCATTTCCGCGCTCGCAGCAGCCGCGCACCGAGTCGTCGGCTACGAGGACGAGCGCGTACGGGGCGGCGCGCCCGTCCGGGACGCTCGCACGCAATGTGAGCGTCCGGGGCCTGAACGCCTGGTACGGCGACAACCACGCCGTCAAGAACCTGAACTTCGAGATCGAGCCGAACAAGGCGACAGCGCTCATCGGGCCATCCGGATCGGGCAAGTCGACCGTGATTCGCTGCATCAACCGCATGCACGAGGAGATCCCGGGCGCACGCGCGGACGGCGAGGTGCTGCTCGACGAGGTGAACGTGTACGACCCGAAGATCGACGTCGTTGCCATTCGCCGGCTTGTGGGGATGGTCTTCCAGAAGCCGAACCCGTTCCCGACGATGTCGATCTTCGACAACGTCGCGGCAGGCCTGCGCCTCACCGGCACGAAGGGAGTGGGACTGCGCGAGCGCGTCGAGAAGTCGCTCCGCGCGGCGGGTCTCTGGGAAGAGGTGAAGGATCGGCTCAAGGAGCCCGGCATCAGCCTCTCGGGCGGGCAACAGCAGCGGCTCTGCATCGCGCGCACGATCGCCATCGAGCCAGAAGTGATCCTCATGGACGAGCCCGCATCGGCTCTCGACCCGCTCTCGACCCTGCGAATCGAGGAGCTCGTGGACGAGCTCAAGGCGCGCTACACGATCGTGATCGTGACCCACAACATGCAGCAGGCCGCGCGCGTGGCCGACTCCACCGCATTCCTCCTGGATGGGGAGCTGATCGAGCACGCGCCCACCGAGAAGATGTTCACGAACCCCGACGACGAGCGCACGGAGCGCTACGTCACCGGGAAGTTCGGTTGATGCAGGAGACCCGGGTCCACTTCCAGGAGGAGCTGGCTCAGCTCGAGTCGCAGGCGCTCGGCGGCCTCGACCTCGTCGTGGAGGCGCTGAACCGGGTGATGGAGGCGCTCGAGCACCAGGACGTGGAGCTCGCCACGATGGTGATCGCCGACGACGACCGGATCGACGGGCGCTACCTCGAAGTGCACCAGGGCATCCTGTCGCTGCTCGCGCGCCAAGCGCCGGTCGCGACTGACCTGCGCCTCGTCGCCGCGCTGCTCGACGTGGTGAAGCACATGGAGCGCATGGGCGATCAGTGCGTGAACATCGCCAAGATGCTGCCGGTCGCCGGCAACGAGCCGCCCGTTGAGGAGGAGATCCTCAAGCGCCTCCTCAAGATGGGCCGTCAAGCCGCGTTCCAAGTCGCGCAGGCGAAGCAGGCGTTCGCGTCGCGCGACGTCGCGCTCGCGGAAGACCTGGTGATACAGGACGACGTGATCGACCGCCTGAACCGCGAGATCTTCCGAGAAGTCCTCGACTGCAGCGGCGATGCCGACACACGCGAGTGGTCGCTGCTGATGATGCTCGTGGCGCGCAGCATCGAGCGCATCGGCGACAACGCCGTCGACATCGGCGAGCAGACAGCGTTCGTGGTCACCGGGCTGTTCCGGGAGTTCCAGGACGCGTCGCATCCGGATCTGAACTCGGAGTGATCCGCGCGCCGCGGGCGCGCGAATAAGTCGGCCAGATACCCCGTCTGGCCCCACCCATCGACGGGGCCGCCCTCAAGACCGATCAAAGGAGCGAGGATGCGACGGCTCTTCCTGCTGGTCGCCGTGCTGGCGGCCGCTGCCATCGCGGTACCGCTGAGCCTCGGCTCGAGCCACCGCGAGGCACCACTCACGGCGCTCGACCCCACCGGGGACGACACCGACGTGTACGCGTTCACCGCCAACGACGCGCCCGGCGCGATCACGGTGGTGAGCAACTGGATCCCGTTCGAGGATCCCGCGGGCGGCCCGAACTTCTACCGGTTCGACGACCGCGCGCACTACTACATCAACATCGACAACACGGGCGACGGCGTGGCCGACGTCCGTTACCAGTTCAAGTTCAAGACGAAGACCTTGAACAAGAACTCGTTCCTCTACGCCTTCCCGGGCGTCAGCTCCATTCGCGACTCGAAGCTGAACGTGCAGCAGTCGTACACGGTCACGCGCGAGAAGTACAAGAACGGCAAGCTGAAGTCCGCGAAGGTCGTCGCGGACAATCTGCCGGTCGCGCCCAACAACGTCGGGCCCAAGACGATCCCGAACTACGACGCCGTCGCCAACCAGGCGATCCAGAGCGTCAAGGGCGGCGGCAAGGTGTTCGCCGGCCAGCGTGACGATCCGTTCTTCGTGGATCTCGGCAGCACGTTCGACGCGATCAACCTGCGCATGGGCACGGGCAACGCCGGCGGCGGCAAGGACGACCTGGCCGGATACGGCGTGCACTCGATCGTCCTGCAGGTGCCGGAGTCGAAGGTCACCCGCGACGGCAAGCCCGTCTCGGGCCCTGCGGCGAGCAACGCCGTCGTGGGCGTCTGGTCGTCCACTGAGCGCCCGCGCCTGCAGGTGAACGGCTCGGCGAATGCCGCGAAGAAGAAGCGGCACAGCCGCCGCTCGCAGGACGAGAACTTCGTCCAGGTGAGCCGGCTCGGCAACCCGCTGATCAACGAGGTCGTGATCCCGCTCGGGCAGAAGGACCGGTTCAACCGCACGCAGCCGAAGGACGATGCCAAGAACTTCGGCCAGTACGCGTTGAACCCGGAGCTGGCCAAGCTGATGAACCAGCTCTTCCACGTGAACGCGCCGGAGACCAACCGCACGGACATCGTGCAGGCGCTGCTCACCGGCATCCCGGGCAAGACGATGATCTCGAAGGACGCCGTGCCCGCCGACACGCTCAAGCTGAACCTTGGCGTGCCGCCCACGTCGACACCCAACCGGTTCGGCGTGCTCGCGGGCGACCTCGCCGGCTTCCCTGACGGCCGCCGCCTCGCCGACGACGTCACGGACATCGAGCTGCGCGTGATCGCCGGCTTCCTGAAGGACAACAAGGTGCCCCTCGGGGACGGTGTGGACCAGAACGACAAGCCGTTCCTGTCCACGTTCCCGTATGTCGCCGCGCCGACCTCGGGCTTCGACTCCACGCTGAAGCGCCTGGAGCCGCCGCACGAGCCGACGCCGGCCCAGCCGTAACCACCGGATCCGGGGGACCGCGCCACAGTGCGGTCCCCCGCTCCGCTCCGTTCTGAGATCCCAATGACGCTCGTACGACACAAGCTCACAAGAACCATCGCCGCCGCGGCCCTTGCGTTCGCCGCGGCGCTCGCCGTGTTCATGCTGATGAACCACTCCTCCCATCCGGCGCGCTCGAGCGCAGACTCCTCAGCGAGTCCTGCCAGCCTCGTGGGCGCGAGCACCGACACACGGATCCGCAGCTTCCAGGCGCTCGTGCGCGCGCACCCGCGTGACTCGCGCGGCTACAGCTTCCTTGGCGACGCGTACCTGCAGAAGGTGCGCGAAACGGGGGACGCGAGCTTCTACACGCGCGCCGATGGGGTGTACGGACGTGCGCTCGAGTTGAACCCGCGCGACGCGGCCGCCACCACCGGCATGGGCACGCTCGCGCTGGCGCGCCACGACTTCCGCGCCGGCCTCCGCTACGGGCTTCGCGCGCATGCGCTCGCACCGGCCGTCGTGAAGCCGCTCGGCGTGATCGTCGACGCCTACGTGGAGCTCGGGCGCTACCACCAAGCGGCCGACGCGCTGCAGAGGATGATCGACCTGAAGCCGAACCTCGCGTCCTACGCGCGCGTCTCCTACTTCCGCGAGCT
>DASVXS010000005.1:0-5027 GCA_036392575.1 Thermoleophilaceae bacterium
GTACGCCAACGTCGAGCGGGTAGCCGCCGGCGTGCTCGGCGTCGACGGAGATGCCCCACTCGGTGTGGGCCAGCCTCCGGGTCTCGCCGGGCAGGGCCTGGAGGTAGCTGTCGACGACGTCGGCGGCGGACATGGCCCTGACTCTAGGCGGCGACCCTGCCGGTCACATACCAGGCGCGCGCCGGGAGGGTGAACGGGCCGTCCGGGGAGCCAAGCAGCCGGTGGAGCTCTGAGCGGAGCGCTGCGCGCCGGCGAGGCTCGAGCGCCACAGCGTACGCGCCGGCCGGGCCGACGCCGCTCTCGATCGGGTCCCACAGGTCGTCGAAGCTCTCGTAACGCGCGCTCACGTTGAGCTCGCCGGATGTGACCTCCGCGAGACGTGCGTCCCTCCAGAGGACCTCGAGCTCCGGCGGTGTGCCGTAGCGCATCACGGCTGCCTCGTCTCGAGCGGACGCACCCTCACGATCCACGAGGAGCGCCGCGTCCCAGAAGCGGCGCAGAAGCGTCATGCCCCCCGCGTAATCCCACGTGCAGGCCGCGACCACGGCACCCGGCTTCGCGACCCGGCACATCTCGCTGACCCCTAGGTCCGGATCGGCCATGAAGTTCACGACGAGCTGCGAGAGCACCGCATCGAACCTGCGGTCATCGAACGGGAGCTGCTCCGCGGCGCCGAGCCGCACGTCTGCGCCCGGCACCCGATGCCGACATGCATCCACGAACGGCGGCGAGGGGTCCACGGCCGCCACCGCATCAGCACCGAGCGCGTCTGCCAGCGCGCGCGTGAGAGCTCCCGGCCCGCAGCCCACGTCGAGCGCGCGCTGGTCCGGGTGGATCTCGGCGGCCTTCATCAGTTCGGCGGCAAGGGCCGGGCCGTAGCGTCCTACGTGCCGGTCGTACGCCTCCGCGGGCACGTGGAAGCTGGCTGCGCCTCGGGCATCGGGCATTCGCGGAGAGTACGGTTCCACCGATGCGGGCGGTGGTCCAGCGCGTGAGCTTCGCGCGGGTGATGCTCGGCCCCCAGATCGTGACCGAGATCCGCGCCGGGCTCCTGGTCCTGCTCGGCGTGCACTCGAGCGATGGGCCTGAGCAGGCGGACCGGATGGCGGCGAAGCTCGAGGCGCTGCGGATCTTCCAGGACGACGAGGGCAAGATGAACCTCTCGGTGCGCGACGTGGACGGCGAGATCCTGTGCGTGCCGAACTTCACGCTGTACGGCGACACGCGGAAGGGCAATCGCCCGGCGTTTGTGGAGGCGGCGCCGCCGGAGGAGGCCGAGCGGCTCTACGAGGCGGTGCGTTCTTCGCTCGGGGCGCTCGGCGGGCGGTTTGGGGAGCACATGAGCGTGGAGCTGGCGAACGACGGGCCGGTTACGTTGGTCATCGAGACGTAGCTGGTTGGCTCTGGTCCCGCGCGCTCGCTCTTGCGTTGGTTGGGGCAGTGAGGGGGAGGGGCAGGGGTGCATAAGTTCCATCTCGACCCCAATCGCCGGGTGCGATGGACTTTGTGGTCCGTATCGGTCTATTTCTTCCATCGCGAACTGGACGAGCGCTCGCGATGGAAGCTTTGAACCCCTCCCGGGCCCACCCCTAAGTGCTCAACCGAACCGCGCCGCGGCCAAGGCCGCTCAGTTACGACGAAGGCACGCCCGCCCGGCGCCACTTCCGCGTATCAGGAAGCGGCGTCAGGATCGGCTCGAGCTGCGGGCGCAGCTGCTCGTACGCCGGCGGGAGCGACAGCTTCTCGCCGAGCGACTCGAGCGGCTCGTCGGCGGTGAACCCGGGCCCCTCGGTCGCGATCTCGAACAGGATCCCGTTTGGCTCGCGGAAGTAGATCGAGCGGAAGTAGAAGCGGTCGATGATGTCGGTCGCGTGCATGCCGCCGCTCTCCACCTGCTTGCGCCACTCGGCGTGCTCCTCGTCGGGCGACGCCCAGGCCACGTGGTGCACGGTGCCCGCGCCCGGCGTGCCGCGCTGCTGTATGGCCTCGAGGGCGATGTGGCCCCCTCGTGACTCGCCGCGCGCCTCCCAGTCGTGAGGCGCCACCGCCTGGAAGCCCATGAAGTCCCGCAGCAGACGCTCGGTGGACGTCGGGTTGGCGACGTAGGCGCGCACCGCGTCGAAGCCCTGCAGCGCGTGCTCGTCAGGGACGTCGGCGGCGAACGCGATCAGTGGCTCATCGGTGGTCTCGACCACGACCAGCTCCAGGCCCAGTCCCTCAGGATCCTGGAAGCGAAGCCGCCCCGGCGAGCGCTCGCTCGGCACGCCCTCGCCGGCCAGGCGCTCCTCCCAGAACGCCAGCGAATCCTCGGAGCCGACCCGATACACGATCGTGTGGATCATTCCCGCGCCGGCGCGCCCTGGCGTCGATCCGGGGTACTCGAAGAAGGTCAGGTCCGAGCCATGCGAGCCCTGCTCGTCGGTGAAGAAGAGGTGATACGCGGTCGGATCGTCCTGGTTCACCGTCTTCTTCGAGAGCCTCAGCCCCATCACGCGTGCGTAGAACTCGACGTTGCGAGGGCCGTCGCCGGTGATGCAGGTCACGTGATGGATGCCTTCGAGCCGCATGGGCACTCCCACTCCTAAAGACGCCTGGCCTATACGTCAGGGAGGGTACAGCGCGTCTATACTCGAACCCGCTGAAACTTTCATCTGCGGCCGCAGAGCCGCACCTGGAGGTGGGCTTCGCAAGCCCACCTTTTTTATTCGATTGGACGAGGACGATGCGACCGGAACAGACCGAGATAGCGCAGAGGCTGCGGGCCGTGGAGCCCGACGTCGAGGTGCTGCTCGCGGAGCAGGTCTCCGCCGGGAAGGTGCGCCTCGTGATCGACCGTGCCGGGGGCGTGGATCTCGCGACCTGCGAGCGCGTCACCCACCATCTGCGCGAGCTGCTGAACGACTACGCGCTCGAGGTGTCGTCTCCGGGCCCGGAGCGTCCGCTCACCAAGCCGGAGCACTTCCGCCGTTTCGTCGGCCGCCGCGCGCACGTGAAGACGAGCGTCGAGCACGGCGGCAGCAAGAACTTCACGGGCGAGCTCGTCGGCGCGACCGACGACGAGGTCACGGTCGCGGCCGATGCCGGCGTGGTCTCGATCCCGTACAAGGACATCAACAGAAGCAATCTGCTGGAGGGCTGATCGCATGAGTAGAGAGATTCTCGAAGCAGTCACAGTCCTCGAGCGTGAGAAGGGCATCTCCTCGGAGCGCCTCATGAGCGCCCTCGAGGACGCCCTCCTGTCGGCATACAAGAAGCAGCCGGGCGCTGCGCGCTACGCGCGCGTCGACATGGACCGCGAGTCGGGCGACTTCACGGTCTACGAGCTGCTCGTCCCGCCGGAGCTCGAGGAGCAGCTGCTCGCCGAGGTCGAGGCCGAGGCCGAGGAAGCTGCCGTCGACCCCGAGACCGGTGAGATGCGCGAACCGACCGAGCCGGAGCTCGACCCCGAGCGGCTCGCGGAATACAGCGACCAAATCGACGAGCGCGACGTCACGCCGCACGACTTCGGCCGCATCGCCGCTCAAACCGCCAAGCAGGTGATCCTCCAGCGCATCCGCGAGGCGGAGCGGGACATGATGTTCGAGGAGTACCAGGACCGCGTGGGCGAGCTGATCACGGGGATCGTGCAGCAGTCCGATTCGCGCTACACGCTCGTGCAGCTGCGCGAGCGCGTTGAGGCGCTGCTTCCGAAGTCCGAGCAGGTCGACAACGAGCGCTACGACCACGGCCAGCGCATCAAGGCCGTGATCACCGACGTCTCGGCGCAGGCGAAGGGCCCGAGCATCATCGTGTCGCGCCGCTCGCCGGAGCTCATCCGCAAGCTGTTCGAGCTCGAGGTGCCCGAGATCGCCGACGGCCTCGTGGACATCACGAACGTCGCGCGCGAGCCGGGCTACCGCTCGAAGATCGCAGTCGTGTCGCACGCCAACGGCGTGGACCCGGTCGGCGCATGTGTGGGCCCGCGCGGCTCGCGCGTGCGCATGGTCGTGTCTGAGCTGCGCGGCGAGAAGATCGACATCATCCCGTACAACGACGAGCCCGCCCGCTTCGTCGCCAAGGCGCTCTCGCCCGCGCGCGTGCGCGAGGTGCTCGTCGACGACGACAACAAGCAGGCGACCGTGATCGTGCCGGATGACCAGCTGTCGCTCGCGATCGGCAAGGAGGGCCAGAACGCCCGCCTCGCCGCGCGGCTCACCGGCTGGCGCGTCGACATTCGCTCGGAGACCGAGTTCGCCCAGGAAGAGGCTGAGATGGGCTACGAGGAGGAAGAGGTCGCCGGCCGCTGCGCCGCGATCCTCTCGAACGGCAAGCGCTGCCCGAACGCCGCGCTGCCGGGCTCGCGCTACTGCGGCCTCCCGGCGCACCAGGCGCTCGCCGATGTGGAGGGCGACGAGGTCGCCGCGGTGATCGGCGGTCCCACGGCTGAGGCCGAGGAGGAGGCCGGCGTGGACCCGGGCGCCGAGCTGGAGGGTGCCGAGACGATCGAGGAAGAGGTTGTCGAGGCGACGGCGGCCGAGGAGGAGGCCGCCCAGCCCGAGGCGCAGGCGGAGGCCGAGCTCGAGGTAGAGCCCGCGGAACAGGAACGGGCGGAGGAAACCGCCTCATAGGGCACGTCCCGCAGAGGCGCTGCGTGGGCTGCGGCCGGTCGCGCCCGAAGGCCGAGCTGCTGCGCTTCGTGGCGGGCCCGGAGGGGCTCGAGCGGGACTTCGACGGGAGGCGCCCAGGGCGGGGCGCCTACCTCTGCAGGGAAGCCGACGCCGACCGACCCGCAGCCGAATGTGCGCGCCTGGCGGTTGAGCGGAAGGGCTTCGAACGGGCGCTGCGGCGGCCTGTGCGCATAGAGGGACAGGTCATAGACTTCGACTCCACCAGGAGCTAGATGGCAAAGAAGAGAGTTCACGAGATCGCCAAGGAGCGCGGGATCCCCTCGAAGGAGGTGATCGCCGTGCTGCAGCGCGCCGGCCTCGACGTGAAGGCCGCCGCCTCGAGTGTCGACGAGCGCGACATCTCTCGCGCCTTCTCGAACG
>DASVXS010000006.1:0-17993 GCA_036392575.1 Thermoleophilaceae bacterium
CCGCCGCGACGCTCCGCCGCAGCGTCCGCGTCCGGAGGCGCTCGAGGAGTCGGACCCGATGAGCCCCTCGGCCGCGGTGCAGGAGCTCGCCGACGCCTTCCCCGCCGACGGGATCGTGGTGCTGGAGTCGCCGTCCGCGACGCTGGCGCTGCGAAACCGCCTGCGGCTCGACAAGCCCGGGAGCTACTACTTCGGCGCGGGCGGCGGGCTCGGCTTCGGGGTCTCGGCCGCGCTCGGCGTGCAGCTCGCGCAGCCGGAGCGGCCGGTGGTGTGCGTCGTCGGCGAGGGCTCGGCGCAGTACGCGATCCAGGGCTTCTGGACCGCATCCGCCTACAGCGTTCCGGTCACCTTCCTCGTGCTGCGCAACGAGGAGTACGCGATCCTCAAGTGGTTCGGCATGCTCGAGAATGTGAGCGGCGCGCCGGGTCTCGACCTGCCGAAGCTCGACGTGGCCTCGGTGGCCGAGGGGTACGGCGTGAGCGCCAGGCGAGTGACCGAGACGGGCGAGCTCGGCGACGCGCTGCGCGAAGCGATCGCCGCCGAAGAGCCGCGCGTGGTCGAGGTGCGCGTGACGCCGGGGATGGCGCTCACCTGAGTCAGCGGATCGAGCGCCGCGAGAGCTCGATCGCCTTGCCGGCGTTCTGCTTCGTCACGAAGTTCGGGCCGGTCGCCACCACGTCGCCCTGCGACGGGAACAACCCGTAACGCGCACGCTGCGCGAGGTAGATGACCGGCAGGTAGCCCTGCAGGTAGGCCTGCTGGTCGACCGCGAAGTCGAGCTGGCCGTCCTTCACCGCCGTCAGCACGTCCGGCCCGAGGTCGAAGGTGCCGATCTTCACCGAGCCTTCCATGTGCAGGCTGCGGACCGCGCTCACCGCCTCCGTTCCGGTGGTCGAGTTTAGCGTGAGCACGCCGTCGATCCGGCCGACGGTGATCGCGTTCGCGATTCGCTTCGGGGTCTCGGAGCTCTGGTCGTTCACGGCAATGACCTCGGCGCTGCCGTGCACCGCGCGCATCGCCTTCGCGAGGCCGCGGCAGCGCGCGTCCAGGCCCACGTTCCCCACCTGCTGGTTCACGCACAGCGCCCGGCGCACGCCGGCGCGCGCGAGCCGCTCGCCCGCCTGGAGCCCCGCCCGGTCCTCCGGCTGGCCAACGTGCGCGAGCACGCCAAGCTTTGGCGCGATGTCGCTTCCGGAGTTGATCGAGACGACCGGTATGCCGTCCTTCACCGCCCGCCGGATCGCGGGCGCGACGCCCGGCTCGGGGATCGACACCACGAGACCGTCAGGGCGGCTCGCCACCGCCTGCTCGATCAGCTTCTTCATCAGCGGGAGGCTGTAGACGTCGGGCGCGCGATAGCTCACCAGCACGTCCATCTGCCGCGCGGCTGCCTCTACCCCGTTTCGCACGATGGCCCAGAAGGGACTCGATGCCTGGCCGTGCGTGACGACGATTATCCGCACGCCGCGCGCCCCGGGCGTGCCCGGGTTCGGCACCGACGGGGACTGCGCGCCGGTCACGCTGAGCGGCGGCTCGCGCTCGACCTTCGTGCTGCCGCACCCTGCGACCAAGCACACGAGCAGCGCGAGCGGCAGCAGGCGCCTCACACGCGGACCTCCGCTACGGGGCGCTCGGCCGACTCGAGTCCGCGGTCCAGAGGGAGCCGCGCCTCGACGCGCGTGCCGCCATTCGGCGGGCTGTCGACGGCGAGCGTCGCGTCGACCGCCGCCAGCCGGTCCTGAAGGCCGCTCAGGCCGGTGCCCTTCGACATGTCCGCGCCGCCGATGCCGTCGTCCGTGACCACGACCACGAGCTCGGCGCCTGCGCGGCGGATCTCAACGCGCGCCTTCGAGGCCTTCGCGTACTTCACCACGTTGGTGAGCGCCTCGGCCACCGTGAAGTAGGCCGCGGACTCGAGCCGCGCCGGCAGCCGCTCCTCCACGGCCACCTCGCGCTCGACGGCCACGGGCGTGCGCTCGGCGAGCGTCTCGACGGCCGGCCCGAGCCCGCGCTCAGTGAGCACGGCGGGATGGATACCGCGCGCGAGCTCGCGCAGCTCGCTGATCGCCTCTTCGAGGCGAACCGCCAGGCGGTCGACGAGCTTGGCCGTCTCGGAGTCGAGGTTCTTCGTCCGAGTCTTCAGCGTGCGCAGCTCGAGCCGCAGCGAGACGAGCTGCTGCTGCGCGCCGTCGTGGAGGTCGCGCTCGATCCGGCGCCGCGCGGCGTCGGTGGCCTCGACGATACGCAGCCGCGACACGCGCAGCTCCTCGAGACGCGCTCGGAGGTCGGCCTTCAGGCGTTCGTTGTCGATCGCGAGCGACGAGGCCGCCGCGGCCGCCTGAACCAGCTCACGGCTCGTGTCGAGCGCGGCGTCGTGCACGATCGCGGCCACCGGCCGCCCGTTGCGCTCGACCGCGGTCCAGGCCCGGCCGGACCCGGGGTCGGGAAGAGTCACCCTCCTCCCCACCTCGTCGACGAACACCTGCCGGTCCGGCAGCCAGTACGCGACGGATATCGAGCGATCACCGAGGCTCTCGGCGAGCATCTCGCGCACCGGGCCGGCGGCCATCACGCGCGGGGCCACGAGCGCGCGTGTGATGGTGCAGAGCAGTGTGCGAAGCGCCTCGAGCGTCGCGATCGCTACGACCGCGGCAGGCAGCGCGAGCACGAGCAGCACCACGCCGGTTCCGAAGCCGAAGCTCAAGGGGCCGACGAAGTCCATGCCACCCAGGCCCGTGACTCCCTGCACGCCGAGATTCAGGAGCTCGGCGACGAGCGCGAGCGGAGCGAGTGCCGCCGCGAGCAGCACCCCGATCAGCAGCGGCTTGGTCGCGAGCACGGCCACCGCACGCCAGAGCACGCGGTCGGACAGGACGTCGAGCGAGCGCCGCCACGGGCTGCCGGAGGTGCGCGGGCCCCCCGGAAGAGGCGGGATCTGCGTGGCCAGCAGGCTGTTCGCGGCGCGCCGGTCGAGGCGGATCAGCCAGCGGCAGGCCGCGGCGGCGCCGAGCACGATCGGCAGCCCGATGCCGATCACGCTGAGCGCTGCGCCGAGGATGAGCGCAAGGACCGCAAGCAGCCCGAGCGCGGCGATCGGCACGTTCGCGAGCAGGTAAGCGATCGCCTGGCTGGCGTGCTCGACGCGGCGGCCGAGCTCGAGCCGGGCGATCATCTGCGCCCCTCCACCAGGACGTCGCCCGAGTTGCTGAGCGCCTGGATCGACAGCGGCGCGTCAGCCCCACTGCTGACACCCCTGAAGCTGTGCGAGCCCGAGCTGCTCTCGGCATCGATGCTGTAGCGGCCGGGCGGCACGACCACGTGGATGTCACCGCTCGTGGTGCGCAGCGACAGCTGCGGGGGCGGGCACGAAGTCGCGACATCAACGGCTCCGCTCTCCGCGCGCGCCTGCAGCGAGAAGCCGCAGAAGCCCGTCATCCGGACGTCGCCGCTGGTGGTGTCCACCTGGGCGGAGCCGCGGTAGCCGTCGAAGCCAACGTCGCCGCTCGTGGTTCGAACACTCACCGGCACGTTGTCCGGCACCACCAGCGTGTAGGAGACAGAGCACGAGTGCAGCACCGTCTCCGGGCAGCGTGAACGCACCCGGAAGGTGCTCCCGTCGACGCTCCTTCGTGTATCGGCGTCGTGCCCGAACGTGAAGCGCTCGCTCCGCCGCACCGCGATCCCGGATCGCCGGCCACCGCCCACGATCTTCACGTCGCCGTCGCCCAGGTCGAGCGCCACCCCGCTCACCGGTCCGCGCACGTCATACGAGACGACGCGCTTCTCGCGCGATGCGAGCGCCCAGGCACCGAGGGCGACCAGGCTGCCGACCACGATGACCGCGGAGACCGTGACCACCCGCGCCCACGGCGAGAGCCGTCGAGTCCGAGCTTCGGTGGCCACGAGCGGACTCTATCCCCGACCGCGGGCCTACTTGCGGCGGAGCGGCCGGACGAGCAGGCTCCGCCCCGCCGTCACGAGGGTCGTCTTCTCAGGCGTGGAGTCGCGCACAGCCACTCGAGCCAACCCTGCCACAAAACGGTCGCTCGGGCCACCTTTTCGGGGTGGGTTCCTACCCGTTCGGACATGGACTCGGGCACTCCCGCTCGGAGATACTCGTTCCCATGATCCAGACGATCGCAGTGGGCACGGACGGGTCGGAGACGGCGGGCGCGGCGGTCGACGCGGCGGTGGAGATCGCGGAGCGCTTCGGCGCAAAGGTCGTCCTCCTGAGCGCGTTCGAAAACGGAGAGTCCGCGTACCCCGTGGAGGGCGCCACGCTCGAGCTCCAGTGGGCGAAGAATCCAGCGTCGCTCGTGCGGGAGATCCTCCAGCGGACGGAGGACGAGGTCCGGCGTCGCGGGCTCGAATGCGCCACGCTCGTGGACGAGGGCCATCCCGGCGACGTGATCGTGCGCCTGGCCGCGGAGTGCAACGCCGACATGCTCGTGGTTGGCAACAAGGGCATGCAGCGGCGCGTGCTCGGAAGCGTTCCGAACACCGTCGCGCACAAGGCGCCGTGCTCGGTCTACGTGGTCAAGACGACGTAGCGACCGGCGCCGGCCGGCGGTGCCGCCGGTACATCTCCTCGACCCAGCGGTAGCCTCGCCGCTCCTTGAGCGGTTCGCGGAAGCGCTCGTAGCGCTCCGGCGGATTGTCGATCTGGCGCGGGGCCTCGGGCGGCAGCACCAGCGGATAGAACAGAGCGGCGGCCGTGAGATCGGCGACGCTGAAGCTGTCGCCCACGAGGTAGTCCGAATCGCCCAGCTCCGACTCGAGGCGGTCGAACGCCGTGAGTACGTCCGCCCTCGCCCGCTCGGCCGCCTCGCGGCTGCTCACCTTGAAACGCGCGTTCACGAACGAGCGTGTCGCCCACGCCGCCACGGCCGGGAAGCGTCGTAGCGCCGGCGCCATCTTGAGCGAAAGCGATTCGAGGCTCTCGGGATCCATGACGACCTCGTGCCAGCCCAGCAGGCGCGCCTGCGGGCCGAGGTGTTCGTCGAACCAGTCCTCGAGCTCGAGTGCGCGGCGGCGCTCATCAGGATCGGCCGGGTAGAGCGGCGGATCGGGCTGAGCCTCCTCGAGCGCGGCGATGATGGCCGTCGAGTCGCCGATATTCCGCCCGTCGATCTGCAGGACGGGGAAGGTCCCGCACTGCCCGCGAGTCAGGGCGAACGCCACAGCAGGATGGGTCCCTGCAACCGCCACGTGCCGATCGTGCGCGATGCCCTTGAAGGCCAGCGCCCAGCGGGCCTTCTCGCTGTAGTGCGAGAAGGGGATGTGCCACAGGACCGGCTTGCCGTTACCGCCCACCGCCGCTGAGCGTAAAGAACGGTGCCTTGCATTGCGGCGGTTGATGCGTAATACTGAACCGTATGGTTCAGTATTCCCCTGTCGACCAGACGCTCGCAGCCCTCGCGGACCCCACTCGCAGAGCGGTCCTCGAGCGGCTCGGCGGCGGCAGCGCGAGCATCAGCGAGCTCGCCGAGCCCTTCGGCATGTCCCTCACCGGGATGAAGAAGCACGTTCGGGTGCTCGAGAACGCCGAGCTGGTCTCCACCGAGAAGGTCGGCCGGACGCGTCACTGCACGCTCGGGCCGCGGCGGCTCGAGGACCTCGAGCAGTGGATCGCCGACTACCGGCGGATGCTGGACGAACGACTCGAGCGGTTCGGGGAGCTCCTCGAACGCCAGAAAGGAGTGTCATGACCAGCCAGGAGCAGCAGGCCCAGGCAGCCACGATCACCACGCCGAGCGATCGCGAGATCCGCGTGGAGCGCGTCTTCAACGCACCGCGTGACCAGGTGTTCTCGGTCTACACGAACCCCGACCTGATCCCCGAGTGGTGGGGTCCGCGCGGCATGACCACCGTCGTCGACGAGATGGACGTCCGGAGGGGCGGCCGCTGGCGCTTCGTGATGCGCGAGCCGGACGGCAGCGAGTCCGGCTTCCACGGCACTTACCGCGAGGTCACGCCGCCGGAGCGGATCGTGCAGACCTTCGAGTGGGAGGGCATGCCCGGCCACGTATGTGTCGAGACCGCCACGTTCGAGGACCTCGGCGACCGCACCAGGGTCACCACCGTGTCGATCTTCCACACCACCGAGGAGCGCGATGGCATGCTCGCGTCCGGCATGGAAGGCGGCCTGAACGAGACCTACGCGCGCCTCGACGAGCTGCTGGAGCGGCTCGCCGCGCGCTGATCAGCCCGAAACGCGAGGAGGCCCGCAAAAGCGGGCCTCCTTGGTTCTTCGGGCGCGCGTCAGTCCTTCGGCGCGTAGCGGTGATGGATCGCGAGCATGTTGCCGTCGGGATCCTCGAAGAACGCCTGGAAGCAGACGCCCGAGTCGATCGTGTCGCCCTTGAAGCTGACGCCGCGCGACTCGAGCTCCGCATGGGCGGCATCGAAGTCGTCGACGTGGAATTCGACCGGGTGGCTGTGGGGGCGGAACTCGAGCCCGAACGCATCCGACTGCATCACAGCAACCGTCAGGTTTCCGGTCTCGAACTCGGCGCCCGGCATCTGCCCCCAGCGCTTGCCCTCGGGCAGGCCCAGGACACCGCCGTAGAACTCGACTGCCTTGTCGAAGTCCCGGGTCGGGATCGTGATGAAGTCGGTGCCGGTGATCAGGGTCGTCATGAAGCTGGCTCCTCCGTCGGGGTCTGGGCACGTGTATGAAGCGTGCTTACCAGAGCAGCCGTCTCCCATGCTGCTCCTGGCGCTCGAGCGACTCGCCGATCAGGTACAGCGTCGGCGGCCAGAGGCCGACGAAGAGCGCTCGCCGCTCCGCGTTTCCGCGTTCGTCCTGGTCGACCGTTTTCGCCCGGATCCAGAGAACGATGCACAGGCCCACGGATCCCATCGAAGCGATTTGCAGGTGCCAGCCTCGCATCCCCAGGGCGTAGAGCTTCTGTATCAGCACGAAGGCTCGGTCTACCCATCGCGCGCGGGTTCAACCACAGGGTGCTACGCGCCTACCGTCGGGTAGGACGAGGTCGTGCCTGGACTCCCGCTCTCGCGACGCCTGGCCACCGCCGCCCGCTGGCCGATCGGCGTCGGGCTCACCTCGTGGCGGTACATGTGGCGTACGACGCCCTTCCATCGAGGTGAGCGTGCGGGCTCGCCCGCGGAAGACCTTGCGCCGCCGCTGCCTGAGAATGTCTCACGCGAGGCGATCCAGGGACCGGAGGACGGCATCGGTCCCCTCTTCCATCGCAGGTACGGTGTGCGAGTCAGGGATCCGCACATGCCCGCCCGCGAGCTGATGTCGCGGCTGCAAGCCGACCCGGATGCTGCGGCTCCCGGCGAGTTCGCAACGTTCATAAAGCTTCAGGGCGCCGAGGGCCGGATGCGCGTCGGCGACGAGTTCGTGGTTCGCATGGCCGGGCCGTGGGACGGGCCGGTCCGCGTGATCGAGACGACCGACACCTCGTTCCGGCTGGCGACGCTCTCACGCCATCTAGAGGCCGGTCAAATCGAGTTCTCGGCCGCCGACACCGACGCCGGTCTGGAGTTCCGGATCGAGTCGTGGGCGCGCAGCGCGGACCGCCTCGCGGACATTCTCTACCAGCACCTGCGCATGGCTAAGGAAATCCAACTGCACATGTGGGCCTCCTTCCTCGAGCGCGTGGCCGAGATCGCGGGCGGCCGGGTGACCGGCGGAATCGCTATCGACACTCGCCGGGTAGAAGCTCCCGTCCAGCCGGCGGTCGCGCACCTGAGACGCCTCGCATTGAACTTCGACCCCGAGTGCTATGAGCAGCATGTGCCGGAGAACGGCTGGCATGTCGACGACCTGCGCACCCGCCTGCCGCCGGAGCCTCCAGGCCCGCCCGTCGAAGGAGGAAGTTGGGAGGTCGCCCGGCGGCTGATGCGTGGCTACGAGTTCGCAGACCCGTCGATCGTCCGGGCGAGCTATGACCCTGACGAGCCGCTGGAGGGACGCAACATGCTTCTCGAGCTGCGCTTCCACGGATTGCGCTTCCACGGCGGCGTCCGCGTCTCGCAGGTCTACGACGAGGAGGTCACGCGTGACCGCCGTACCGCCCGCGTGTGGGGCTGGGCCTATCAGACGCTTGAAGGTCATCTCGAGATGGGCCAGATGGACTGGCAGGTTTGGAAGTGGCTCGACACCGGCGAGGTGGAGTTCCGCATCCACGCCTACTCCCGCCGCGCCCGCGACCGGAATGCGATCGTCCGCTTCGGCTTCTGGTTGTTCGGCCGGCGCGAGCAGCTGGCGTTCCTGCACAGCACTCTCGAACGGATGCGCCGCCTCACAGAGACTGCTCTCGAAAAAGGAGGCGGAGAACCGGTCCGTAAGACGGCCGAACAGCTGACAGCGCGCCCCGCTAGGGGCACAGCGCGCGCACACTCAAGACTCGCGGCGTATCTGGAGGACGGCCACGAACACAGCACTCCAACTGAGCCGCCCAATCGGGCCTGAGCCAGGGCCTCGCCCCACCGACGAGATCACGTGGTGAGCCCGGTCGGCGGCGAGATATAGCGACGATCGGCGGTCGTCTCACGCAGGGCTCTGCGGAGCGGCACGTGCTGCTACCTGTAATCGGGGCGACTGGATTCGAACCAGCGACCGCTCGGCCCCCAGCCGAGTGCGCTACCAGACTGCGCCACGCCCCGAAGCGGGCGACGGGAATCGAACCCGCCCTAGAAGCTTGGAAGGCTTCTGTGCAACCACAACACTTCGCCCGCCGGGTGAGGCCATTCTAGAGCGATGAACGGGCGGCGACACCTCGGGATGGCGCGAGCCCGGCTCGATACCGACTGATAGCCGCGCGCTTTCCTGCTAGGCGGTTTTCGTATTGACCCGGCACATCGGGCGACCGATCATCGCCCGTCATGAGCGAAGAAAAGAAGCCACCGCGAAGCACCAACGCCTCGGGCGTTCCCGTCGGAAGCGACGAGCACTCACTCACCGCCGGCCCGAACGGCCCGACCGTTCTGCACGACGCCTACACCGTGCAGAAGATGCAGCAGGTCGCGATCGGCACGAGGCGTCGCACGCCCCGGGTAGTCGGCCGCTACGCGGGGATCCAGCAACGAGCGGAAGTGCGTCAAATTCACCCGAAACGGGTGCTGGACCCGGTGGTGCCTGTCGATTAGGTTGGCACGATGCTCGCCGAAGCGATCACCTTCTCGGCCCTTCTGGTCCTGACCGCCGCCGCCGCGCCGTACCTGCGTTCGCGGCTGCCGCTGTCTGCCGACAACGTGATTCGCACGATCATGCCCGCTCCCCTCGTGCTCATGGCATCCGGCACGCTTGCCGTCGGTGACCATGGCGAGGCCGCGCTGGCAGTTGCCTATGTGGGGGTGCAGATGACCGCCATCGCGTGTCTCTTCGTGCCCACAAGACGATCGCGCTGGTCGCGCTTCGAGCGCCAGTTCAGGGCCTATGCGACAAAGGCCGAGCACGTCCGCCAGTAGCGGACGCGCCCGGCTGTCGAGAATCCGGAGGCAACCCCGCCCTAGGCGGTGCTGTCCGGCTCCGTCTCCTCGTCGCCTGTCGAGCCGAGGGGCGCTGCGCGGCGCCCTGAACCGCCTGCTGCAACCTCGGCCGGGGTGTCGCCTGGCTCCGCCGGCGTCTTCTCCGCGTTGAAGCGCTTGCCGGTGTCACGCGGCTTTGAGGTCTTGCGTGTGCCGCCCTTGCGCGCTCCGGGTGAGTCCGCGCGTGTCCTCGCCGGAGTCTTCGGAAGGTGGAGGTTCGATTCAATGCCGGTCACCTCCGGAATGCCCCGCACGATCGACTCGATCTGCCTGATGCGAGTGGGGTTCTTGGCCTGCCCGTGAAGCACGACGACGTGGTCGACCACGTTGATGTTCACGTGGCCCTTGACGTCCGGCAGCCGCCGGAAGAGCACGGTCTCGACCTTGCGCGCGAGCGTGACGTCATCCATGTCGGGCTTGGGCTCCGACCGGAGGTGACGGACCCGCTGCACCGTGCCGTCCACCTCGCGGGCGGCACGCCTGCCCAGCCGTTCGAGCTCCTTGGAGGTGCGTCGCACCGCTCCCAGGCCTCTGTCCGCCAAGGGCTTCAGCTGTCCCAACATCGCCGGCCTCCCAGATTCCGCTTGCTCGGATGGGGGCTGCCCGGCGCCCGTGCCCAGCCAAACGCGGAAATGGAGGACCGGGGCCCGGCTGCCGCTCTACGCGACAGCCGGGGCCGGCGCCGGCTCGAGCGCGAGCTCGAGCACCTCGCCGATCGTCATCACCGGGTGGAACGTCATCTGGTCGCGGACGTCCTCAGGCACGTCATCGAGGTCGCCGCGGTTGCGCTCCGGCAGAATCACGTCGGTGAGCCCCGCGGCGTGTGCCGCGAGCACCTTCTGCTTCAGCCCGCCGATCGGCAGCACCCGGCCCTGCAGCGTGACCTCACCGGTCATGCCGACCGTGTGCCGCACGGGGCGGCCCGACAGCAGCGACGCGAGTGCGGTGGTCATCGTGATGCCCGCACTCGGGCCGTCCTTCGGCGTGGCGCCTGCCGGCACGTGCACGTGGAACTCGCGCTTGTCGAACTCGTCGGGGTCGATCCCGAGCGCGTCCGCGTGCGAGCGCACGTAGGAGAGGGCGATCCGCGCCGACTCCTTCATCACTTCGCCGAGCTGACCCGTCAGGACGAGGCCGTCGTTGCCGCGCATCCCGGTCGCCTCGACGAACAGCACGTCGCCGCCGACGCCGGTCACCGCGAGACCAGTGGCCACGCCCGGAACAGCCGTGCGCTCGGCCGCCTCCTGGTGGAAGCGCTGGCGTCCGAGGGCGTCGCGCACCTGCTCGGTGCCGATCTCCACGGGTGCCGTCGCCTCACCGGACGCGATGCGAGTGGCGGTCTTGCGGAGCACGCGCCCGAGCTCGCGCTCGAGGTTGCGCACACCCGCCTCGCGCGTGTACTCGGTCACGACCTGCCGCAGCACGTCGTCCGACACCGTCACCTCGTCCTCGTTGAGGCCGTTGCGCTCGCGCTGGCGGGGCCACAGGTAGCCCTTGGCGATCGCGACCTTCTCCTCGGTGGTGTATCCGTCGAAGCGGATCGTCTCCATGCGGTCGAGCAGCGGCGCGGGGATCGTGTCCGCCACGTTCGCCGTCGCGATGAAGAGCACCTGGGAGAGGTCGATCTCAACGTCGAGGTAGTGGTCGCGGAACGCGTGGTTCTGCGCAGGGTCGAGCACCTCGAGCAGGGCCGCCGAAGGATCGCCGCGCCAGTCGGCGCCGACCTTGTCGACCTCGTCGAGCATGATCACCGGGTTCATCGTGTCGGCGTCACGCAGGGCGCGGACCAGCCGGCCCGGCAGGGCGCCGATGTAGGTGCGCCGGTGACCGCGGATCTCGGCCTCGTCGCGCACGCCGCCGAGCGACATGCGGACGAACTCGCGACCCGTGGCGCGCGCGATCGACTCGCCGATCGAGGTCTTGCCCGTGCCGGGCGGCCCGATCAGCGTGAGGATGGCGCCTGAGCGCTTGTCCTCGGCGATGCCGCGCTCCTCGCGCAGCTTCTTCACCGCGATGTACTCGACGATGCGCTGCTTAACGTCCTCGAGGCCCGCGTGGTCGGCGTCGAGCACCTCACGCGCGTGCACGGGATCCAGGCGTTCGTCCGAGCGCTTGCTCCACGGCACGGCGATCAGCCAGTCGAGGTAGCTGCGGATGGTCGAGCTCTCGGGCGACTGCTCGCCCATGCGCTCGAGCCTGCCGAGCTCCTTGTCGGCCTGCTCGCGCACGTGCTCCGGCATGCCGGCCTCTTCGATCTTGGCGCGGTACTCGTCGATCACCGAGCCCTCGTCCTCGCCGAGCTCCTTCTGGATCGACTCCATCTGCTTGCGCAGGAAGTACTCGCGCTGCTGCTTCTCAGCGCCAGAGCGCACGTCCTCGCGGATGCGGTCGCGCACCTGCTGCTCGGCGAGCCGCTCGCGCTGGAACTCGAGGGCCAGCTCGAGCCGCTCGGTCACGTCGAGGGTCTCGAGGAGCTCGCGCTTCTGATCGAAGCCGAGATCGGGCGAGTAGCCGGCGGTGTCCGCCAGCGCGCCCGGCTCAACGATGGAGCGCACGAAAGCCGCAATGCGGCCGTCGTCGCCGCGCAGCTCGAGGATCTCCTCGACGACGGCGCGGTACTCGCGCTCGGCGTTACGGGTGCGCCCGTCAACAGGCGTGTCGTCGGGGTGTGGCTCGACCTGCACGCGGAGGCGGCCGTCCGGGCCGGTCGAGGCCGCACCGATGATGGCGCGGTGCTGACCGAACAGGCTGACGGCCTGGGCCCCGCCGGGGAGGCGAACCTTCTCGACCACTTCGGCCACCGTGCCGACACGGCCGAACTCGTTCTCGTGCCGGGGCACGAGCAACACTCGATCCTCGTCACCGGTGTCGATGGCGAGGGTCACGTTCATGTTCGGGAAGACGACCGTGTCTTCCAGCGGTATCAGGATCAAGTTCTCCAATGTGGTGCCTTCGTTGGTGGTACTCACGGAAAGTAAGTTTAGCGGCCTGGACTTAGATCGTACGGGCCCTCGGATTCCCCGTGGCGCTGCGGCTGACCGCCGTTTACAGCGGCAATGAGGGGATGGACGAGGGGCGGCGGGGTGTCCGCGAAGCCGCGCGTACCGCGCTTGGGTTACCTCGGTCTAGGCGTGGGTTGACCTTTTCCCTGCATACCGGGGACAAAGTCACCCACGTCCTCCTGCCTACCGCGCTTGGGCTACCGCGTCCTAGGCGTGGATGACGTTACTCGCTCATAGGGCGAGAAAAGTCACCCACCCCCTCGCGGCCAGCCCTTAATTGCCGCTGTAGACGCTCGCACTAAGGAGCCGCGGTGGCGCGGATGCGCACCCGCGGGCGCGCATTGTTCACGTAGCCCTTTGGGTTCCACAGCGCAGCCTCGTCCTCCGGCTGAGTGGCGGCCGAGGAGTCCCAGGCGCGGACGACGATCTCGTGCTCCCCAGGCTCCAGCTCGACCGCGGTCCGCCAGTGCCGCCACGCCCATCGGCCGAGGTCGTCGAGCAGTTCCGCCTGCGACCAGCTCGCGCCACCGTCGAGCGAGACGTCGACACGCGCGACATGTCGCTCCCCGCCCGCGAACGCATAGCCGCGCACCACAACCGGACCGGCCGTGACGGTCGCGCCGTCGGCCGGAGACAGCACGTCCGCATTGAGCGCGACCAGGCCGAGCGGCATCCCCGCGCCCGGGCCCGGCCTTCCGTCCTCCGGCAAGAGCCGGTAGGCGACGTCCTGGAAGTAACCGTGCCAGGGCGTCGAGCGCACCTCGATCCGCTCGAGCCACTTGACGCTGCGTGCGCCGATGTAGCCGGGCACGACCACGCGCAGCGGGCCGCCGTGGAGCGGCGGAAGCGGCTCGCCGTTCATCCCCCAGGCGAGCAGGACTTCGGGACGGCACGCCTTGTCGAGCGGGATTGACCCGCCAAAGCGCTCGGAGGGCTTGGCCTGTGAGCAGAGATCGGCGCCCTCGAAGCCCACGTGGGCGGCCTCGCGAAGCGGGCCGGCAAGCGCGAGCACGTCGACGAGCGCGACTCCCGTCCAAGTGGCGGTGCCCGTCGCGCCGGGACCCCATGGCGCCTCGCCGGGAATGTCGCGGATGGAGACGAGGCCCGCGCGCCGGTTGCCCGCGCACTGAAGCGTCGCCGTCAGCTCCCGCTCCTGGAA
This sequence comes from Thermoleophilaceae bacterium, assembly GCA_036392575.1. Taxonomy (GTDB): domain Bacteria; phylum Actinomycetota; class Thermoleophilia; order Solirubrobacterales; family Thermoleophilaceae; genus JADGHQ01. The sequence continues at coordinate 13,663 of DASVXS010000006.1, forward strand.
CGCCTCGCGCAGCGTGCCAATGGACACCTCGAGGGTGCGTTCGACGAGGCCGTGGACCCGCACATGCCACGCGGAGGGGTCGAGATCCGGCACCGGGCCGTGCCCCCGCACGTAGAACGCGTCCGTCGCGGTCACCGGACCCTCGGCAAGGGCGGCCGGCGGAGTCTCGGCGTTGAACGGCTCCGCCTGGTGCACGATCAGATCCGCCCGCTTTCCGTAGGGGCTCACCAAAGCCGGCGCCGGCAGCTGCGTATGCATGGTTCCGCTCCTCGGGGCGACGCTACGCCCCGCCGGCCCGAGGGTCAAGAAGGGCGATGTAGTGCGCCCGAGCTATGCGGCAGCCGCTGCCGCTCGGGCCCGCTTGACCTCGTACATGCGCGCATCGGCTGCTCGCTGGAGGTCATCAGCGGTCTCACCGTTGACCGGGAACAAGGCAAACCCCACCGACGCCGACGCCGGCGCGATCGCCGCCTCGAGCCGCTTGGCCAGCGCCTCGGTGTCGCGCCGTCCGGCGCCCACGGCGACGATCGCGAACTCGTCGCCCCCCATGCGGCCGAGCACGTCGGTGTCGCGCACCACGGACCGCATGCGCTTCACGGCCTCGACCAGCATCGCGTCGCCGGCGGCGTGGCCGTTCGTGTCGTTCACGGCCTTGAAGTTGTCGAAGTCGAGCTGGATCAGCGAGAGCGGGAGCTCGTCGCGCCGCGCGTCCGCCAGCGCCGCCTCGAGCCGCTCCTCCAGCCCGCGGCGGTTGAGGCAGGCGGTCAGCGGATCGGTGCGGGAGGCCAGCGCCAGCTCGCGCCGCTGGCGACGGCCGATGCTGGTCTGCCAAACGGAAGCCCCGCTCACGATCGTGAGCGATCCGAGGAACAGCATCACGTGCGGCCAGGCGGTCTCACTCGCGAGGAACCCGACTAGCACGAACGAGCCCATGTCCACGGCGGCCACCGCCGCCACCAGGCGCGTGCTCGAGTAGGAGACGCTCGCGAACACAAGCGCCACGAAGCCGAGGTAGGAGAGCGGGCTGGCGACGCCGCCGTCGAGCGCGGCGCCCGCGGCGATCAGGACGATGACGCCGAGGTTCCAGGAGAGCGTGAACGCGACCTCCCGCGTGCGCGTGGTGAGCAGGCGGCGCAGCGGCACGAACGGCACGAGCAGGCTGAATCCGAGCGCCCCGCCGATCAGCGCGGCGATCGCCGTGCGGTTCGGTCCGTCCCAGGTGCTCGCCACATAGGCGCCGGCGGCGCCGCACGAGAGCAGCGTCGTCCACACGCCACCCCAGGCGCTACTAAGGATCCTCTCGGTTCCGTGGGAATCCATCCCCACGGCGTACATCGTCCAAATGGGTCACTCCCCTTGAGCGGTGCAAGGCCGCGAGCTTCCCAGCCGTGGCGATGTCCCGCACCTGAGGGCGCCACCACGCGGCGATCCACGTGGCCAGCATCCCGCAGAGGAACGCCGCCCACAGGGCGATGCCCGGCACTCCGAGCTCCACGAACGAGCGCATGTAGTCGTTGTGCGCCGTGAAGCACTGTTGTGAGGAACAGGATCCTCGCCGTCATTGACCTCGCCGTCCGAGCACCAGCGGCACGGTGCGGAGCAGGATCTTCAAATCAAGCCAAAGCGACCAGTTGGCGAGGTAGAGGTAGTCGATCCTCACCATGTCGCGCAGCGGCACGCGCGAGGAGCCGAGCACCTGCCACACCCCGGTCATGCCGGGCTGGACGTCGAGGCGGCGGCGGAGCCACCCTTGTACGCGGATGTCTTCCTCGGGCACGAGCGGGCGGGGGCCGACCAGGCTCATCTCGCCGCGCAGCACGTTGAACAGCTGCGGCAGCTCGTCGATCGACAAGCGCCGAAGCACCTTGCCGACGCGCGTCAGCCGGGGGTCGTCCGCGATCTTGAAGAAGCCGTCTTCAGCCTCGTTGAGCGCGGCGAGCTCACCCTTGTGGCTATCGGCGTCCTCGACCATCGTGCGGAACTTGAGAAGCGGGAACTCCCGGGCCCAGAGCCCCACGCGGCGCTGACCGAAGAACACGGAACCGCGCGAGTCGAGCTTGATGGCGACGGCGACGAGGGCGAACAGGGGTGCAAGCACGATCAGTCCGAGCAGCGAGCCGGTCACATCGAGCAGGCGCTTCAGGCGGCGCGAGGAGCGCGAGAGCTGCGACACCCGCACGCCGAGCAGCTGCATGCCGTCTACGTCGTCGAACTCGACCGCCGAGCCGACTACCTCGAGAAGCCGCGGCACGAGCGTCACCTTCACTCCGACCGCCTTGATCAGGCGGATCTTGTCGAGCAGGCGATCCGATCCCGCATCGCTCCCCGGCGCGATGATCACACGGTCGATCTGCTGCGCCCACAGCACCGCCGCGAGGCCGGGCAGCGTGCCGAGGACGGGCGGGTCGCCGGGGACTGTGGCGGGCCGAACACTGGTGTCGATCCCGTGAGGGCGCCTGCCCTCGAGCGGGACGCGCCCGACAACGATCGCGTTTACGAGCTTGCTTCGCTCCGTACGGCGCATGAGCTCACGCGCGGCAACGGCATCGCCGAGCACGAGGCAGCGCTCAGGGAGAGTGACGGCAAGGCCCAAGCGTCTCGCCGCGATCCGGTTCGCCACGAGCGCGGCGAAGAGAGCGGCGAGCACGCCCACCACCTCGAGTCGATCGAGGCGACCGTCGAAGACCGCCGGCGACGCGAGCCACGTGAGCAGCGTGAAGGCGATGGCCACGTGGAAGAGCGAGGTGGCCTCGTCGAGCGTGCCCTTCCCGAGCACGTGCTCGTCGCGGTCGTAGAGGCCGGCCGTCTTGCTAGCCAGCACGACGAGAGGCAAAAGTGCCAACGCACCGGGTTGGAGCGTGTCGCCACCAACTCCGGCTATGAATACAAGCGCGGCAAGCGCCGCGAGGAGGTCCGCGGCGACCAGCGCACGTTTGAAGGTCGCGTCGCGTCCGAGTACCGCGACGTCGCGATCGCCCTCGCGGATCTCGAACGCGGGATCGGGGCGTCTTTTGAAGAGGACAAGCGACGATCGTCGTCCCCGAAACCGGCCCGGTCCGATTTCTTCCCTTGTTTGCCCCCCGGGGGCGTCTGTGTACCCCTCCGCCGGGGCCCTGCCGAGCCCGACACCCATCGGCGGCCTCCCGTACCGTCCGAAGTGCGAGTTTGCGAATTTAGCGCACCTCGAGAGCCGGCGCGCAGCTTCGGTGTGAACGGCGCCGTACGAGCGGCAGCCGGGTACATTGCGCCCCCCATGGAGCTGGCGGGGAGCGCTTCCGCGCGCGCGTCCGAGAGGGGCGAGACGCGGCCGGCCGTGGATGTGGTGGTGCCCTTCCACGGGACTTCTCAGGAGCTCGCGGATCCGCGCGTCAGGCTCGCCAAGCTACGCCCGCGCGACGGCGACTCGCTCACGATCGTGGACAACCGGGCCGACGCGGAGGGCACGGCACTCGGGGGTCAACGGAGGGTCGTGGCCGCCCGCAGCGCCAGTCCTCCTACCTCGCCCCGCGCTCAGCCACGCGGTATTGATCGCGGGCAACCGGTTGCGGTTGCTCGCGGTCGCGCGCACCTGTGCCCGGCGGCTCGCATTCAAGCGCAGGCTCCGCGCCACGGCGAACCGGCGTACCACCCGAAGCGCTTCCATATGATCGCGCCTGGTGGGGGGCTTGGCGGGCATTTCACAGGGCGGGGGGCGCGCGTGGCGGAGGATCCGCTTCACGCTGTGGGCACTGCGGCTGCGGGGTCGGCTCGCCCGGCACGGCTGCCGCCTCGACGTTTCGGCGCCTCACGGCGCGCCGCTTTTCGAGCGCACCCCCGTCGTACGGCTGCACACTGAGGGTGACGGCCGCGGCAGCCTCACGCTGCGGTTCGGCGCGGGCGTCTCATTCGGGCGCGACGTGGTGCTCGAGGTGTGGGCGCGACAGGCGAACGTGCTGGAGCTCGGGGCCGGTACGCGCCTCGAGGACCGCGTGCACGTGGCCCTGCGCGGCGGGCACGTGCACCTCGGCTCGGAGTCGACCGTCCACGAGGGCGGCGAGATCCACGTGGAGGGACTGTTCATCACCGGTCGCCGCGCCTACGTAGGCAGCGGCGCGGTGGTGCGCTGCACGCAACGGATCGAGCTCGGCGAGCGCGTGACTCTGGCAGAGCGCTGCAGCATCTCGGACCTCGGCCACGCGCAGGCGGGCAGCGGTTCCAACGGCGGCAGCGAGCCGGTCATCGAGCCCGTGGAAATTCCCTCGGACACGCTCGTCGGGCCCAACTCCGTGCTCACCCAGGGCGTGCGCCTGGGCGAGGGCTCGATTGTCGAGGCCGGCGCGCTCGTTTACCCC
>DASVXS010000007.1:0-2693 GCA_036392575.1 Thermoleophilaceae bacterium
CGCCGCGCAGCGCCTTGCCCACGAAGGTGGGTATCACCGCCGCCTCGCGGGCGCGCGGGCCGTACGGGATGCCGAGCCGCAGCACCGTCGTCTCGATCCCGTAGGCCTCGGAATACGACTTGCAGTAGAGCTCGCCCGCGAACTTGGTGGCCGTGTAGAGATGGCTCGGCGGGATGACCGGCGTGCGCTCGTCGACCTCCTGCGGCTCGCAGTCGCTGTACACCCAGATCGTGCTCGCGTACGCGAGGCGCTCGACGCCGTTGCGCCGCGCCGCCTCGAGCAGCCGGGCGGTGCCGCGCGTGTTCACATGCTCGGCGTGGCCGGGCTCGCGGTCGACCTCGCGCACGTCGGCGACGGCCGCCATGTGCACGATCGCGTCACACGAGTCGAGCGCCTCGTCGAGCGCGCCGGCGTCCATCAGGCTGCCGATCACCGCGTCCACGTCGGGGTGCCAGGGCGACGGGACGAGGTCGAAGATGACCGCCTCGTGGCCGTGTGCGTTCAGGCGGTCGACCACGTGCGACCCCACGAAGCCCGATCCGCCTGTGACGAGCACCCTCACTCCGCCACCTCACCGCCGCCGTGGTAGTAGAGCGGCACGCACCAGTGATTCTGGGCGACCCAGTCGGTATTCGGGAGGTCGCTCGGATCGCCGAGCACCCGGTGGCAGGGCTCGTCGTAGACCCTGCCGGTCGAGCGCTCGATCGGCTCGAACACGATGTACTTGTAGAGGCCCGAGGTCATGCCCTCGGGGAGTTCAATGCGGGCGCTGTGGACCGGGTCGAGATGCGTGCGCGCGGCCGTGTTCTTCCAGGCCACGATCTCGTCCATGCGCTCGGCCTGCACGAGCCCGATCGCCGCGGTGAACTCGCTCATCCGGAAGTTCAGGCCCTGCACCTCGTAGCTCGGCTTGCCGTAGTTGCGGTAGGCGCGCGCGAACTCCGCCAGCTCCGGGCGACGCGTGACGAGCACTCCGCCCTCACCCGTCGAGACCGTCTTCGTCGCGTACATCGAGTAGACGCCCGCGTCGCCATAGGTGCCGGCGCGACGCCCGTTCCACGTGGCGCCGTGCGCGTGGGCGCAGTCCTCGAGCAGGAAGATCCCGTGCTCCCGGCAGTAGTCGGCGATGCGTTCGCTCTCGAAGGCGATGTGGCCGCCGATGTGCACGAGCACCGCCGCCGCCGGCTTCGCGGCGTCGGCCGTGCGCTCGAAGTCCTCGAACCGCATGCAGAGGTCCTCACGGTTGCAGTCGACGAACACCGGCCGCCCACCCGCCTTGATGATCGCGAGCGGCGTGGCCATGAACGTGTTCGACGGACACAGCACCGGCTTGCCCCGGACCTCTGCGAACTCGAGCGCCGCGAGCGCCCCGCCGGCCCAGCTCGACATCGCGACGGCCTCGGCGCGATGGAGGGCCTTCCATTTCTGCTCGAAGCGTGCGGTCAGCTCGCCCTCCGACCAACGGCCGGAGTCGATCACGCCGTCCCAGAGCTCGTGCAGCCGAACGCGGTCGCGTTCGTCGAAGCCGATTCGGAAGGAGCCAAGCCCCGATGCACGCGGGGCTGGTCGAGGGAATGCAGGTCGAGTCATAGCCGCGCCCACTCCCCTCCGGACCGGACACTACACGGCTTTCCCGCGCTCAGCCGGACTTCATCAACGCTTTAGCTTGAGGCCGCAGATGCCAGCTCGCCGAAGCCGACGATCAGCCGCGCGATCGAGCGCGCGAGCGCGACCACTTCGCTGAGCGATACGCGTTCGTCGACTGCGTGAGCGAGCTCGATGCCAGCCGTCCCCGCCATCACGGACGGGATTCCGCGCTCGCAGAAGAGCCTCATGTCGGAGCCGTAGCTGCTTCCGATGAAGCGCGGACGGCGGTCGGTTTCCTCCTCGATCACGCTGGCGACGAGTTGCGGGAACGGGTGGTCGAGCGGCGTCTCTGCGGGCGCGAACTGGCCACCGGTCCAGCCGAGCTCGGCGTCGGGGCAGGCCTGCCTTACGACGGCCTCGAACGCGCCACGCGCTTCGCCCGGCGTCTGGTCTACCTGCACGCCGAGCCGGCCTTCGAAGCGCAGCCGGTCCGGCACCCGGCTCGACCAGGTGCCGGCCTCGAGCCGGCCGACCAGCAGCGGGTACGGCAGCTCGAGCTCGCGCATCAATGGGTGATCGACGTTCGCGTTGACCCGTCGCTCATGCTCGTGGAGGGCGGCATGGATCGGCACGTAGCGGTCGATCGCGGACTCGCCCTCCAACCGGAGCGCCGCGTGAGCCGACACTCCCGGCACAACGCCCTCGAACGTGAGCGCGCCCGCCTGCGCGCAGACGATGTCGAACCCCGTCGGCTCGGGGATCAAGCAGGCGTCGAAGCGGTCGTCGCGCTCAAGTGCCGCGAAGGTGCCGAGCCCGCCGTCCTCCTCGGAGCTCACGCCGTAGAGGACGACCTCACCGGGCGCGGCGCCAAGCGCCGCCCGCACCGCGGCCATCGCGTGCAGCGCGGCGATCACGCCGCCCTTCATGTCGGCGGCTCCTCGTCCGCGGATGCAGCCATCTACCTCGTCGCCTGACCAGGGATCGAACTGCCACGGCGCGGTGCCCGGATCCACGACATCCACGTGGCCATCGAGACAGAGGCGCGGAGCTGCGTCGCTCTGGCCGGCCAGCGTGACGGTTGCGCCGAGCAACTCGTCCCGCGCAGC
>DASVXS010000008.1:0-37920 GCA_036392575.1 Thermoleophilaceae bacterium
GGGTTCATCTACACGGTGTCGCTCGCGGGCACGACGGGCGAGCGCGCGGAGTTGCCGCCGGGCCTGGCGGAGACTGTGCGCCGCGTGCGCGCCGTGGCGACCGTGCCCGTCGCGGTCGGGTTCGGCATCTCGACGGGCGAACAGGCGCGGCGCGTGGCCGAGCTCGCCGACGGCGTGATCGTCGGCAGCCGCGTGGTGCGAGCTGCGGGCGAGGGCGGCGCCGGCGCAGTGCGCGACGTCGTGGCCGAGCTGGCCGCGGGCCTGACCGCCGACTGACGCGGGTCCGTGCGGATCGCTAGGCTGCCGGGCCGCATGGCAGTTCTCGTTCTACTCGTGCTCGGACTCGTGATCTGGGTCGTGGGCTGGTCGATCACCGGGAACGGCTTCGACTTCTTCATGATCACGCTGCTCCTGCTCGTGATCGGCGCGGCCATCCACATCGTCACGCCGCACCTCCGGCGGATGCTGGGGCACGAGCCGCCGCCGCTGGATTAGCCGCGGGCCGGATTACCATGGTCGTGCCGTGAGCCCGACCACGAAACGCGACCCCTGGGACTCTGATCCGCTCTGGGGTGATGCCCGCGACCGTGTGCGCGGCGAGGTGCAGGCCGCGTTCAAGCCGAAGGCCCAGACCTGCCCGTCGTGCGGGCGTACCGAGGAGACGGCGGCTCGCAACTGCCCCCACTGCGGCTCCTCATACGTGTTCACGCGGCAGCGCGGGCTGTCAAAGCGCGTGCGGGTTGCCCTCGGCGCGTCGCTGGCAGTCCTGGTCGCGGGAATCGCCGTCGCGCTGATCGTCTTCGTGCCGAAGATCGGCGACACGAAGCGCGAGAACGCGGCGCGCGATCGCGCCGCCGAGGCGGCGTTCATCAAGCGTGAGACCGCGCGGCTCAAGCAAGATCAGGCGCCTCACCGCGCGAGGTCGGAAGCCGCCGCGCCGTCGGCCGTGGTTGCGGACCTCCAGCGTTCGATCTTCGCCGACGCGAAGGCCCGGCTCGAGGCCGGCTCGTTCAAGGTCCCGGTGAAGACGGTGCAGTGCACGCGCATCACGCTCGGCCCCTTGGCGACGGGACCCCGCGGCGGCTACGACTGCCTGGCGGTGACGAGCTACGTCAGCTCGAACGGCAACAACCAGGCGGGCGCGCTCGGCTACCCGTTCTGGGCGGTGGTCGACTTCAAGAGGCGCACCTACACCTGGTGCAAGGTCAACCCGAAGCCGGGCGAGCGCGGGGTGCAGTCGAAGGAACCGATCGTGCCACTCGTGCCGGCCTGCCAGATCAAGCCGAACGATTAGGCGCCGGCCAGGCTCCTAGCCGAAGAACACCTCGGCCACCTCGATCTCCTCGGGCGACACCGTGTGCAGCTCCCGCACGGCGTCCTCGAGCGGCACCAGCTCGATCTTCGTCGAGCGCAGCGCCGGCATCATCCCCCAGGCGCCGTCGGTCGCCGCGTCAATCGCCGCGACGCCGAAACGTGTGGCCAGCACGCGGTCGAACGCCGTCGGAGTCCCGCCCCGCTGGATGTGCCCGAGCACGGTGGTACGCGTCTCGAAGCCGGTGCGGTTCTCGATCTCATGCTCGAGGCGCTGCCCGATCCCGCCGAGGCGCATGTGCCCGAACTCGTCGAGCTCGCCGCCAAGCTGCTCCATCGTCCCTTCGATCGGCACGGCCCCCTCGGCCACCACGACGATCGCGAAGTAGCGCCCGCGCGCGTGCCGTCGGCGGATGAGGCCGCAGACGCGCTCGATGTCGAACGGCTTCTCCGGGATCAGGATCACGTCGGCGCCACCGGCCAGGCCGGAGTAGAGAGCGATCCAGCCGGCGTGCCGGCCCATCACCTCGACCACCAGATTGCGATGGTGCGACTCGGCGGTCGTGTGCAGGCGATCGATCGCCTCCGTCGCCACCTGCACCGCCGTGTCGAATCCGAATGTCATGTCCGTCGCGCCGAGGTCGTTGTCGATCGTCTTCGGCACGCCGAGCACTGGCAGCCCCGCGGCGTGCAGCTTCGCGGCCGCGCCCAGGGTGTCCTCGCCGCCGATCGCGATCAGCCCGTCGAGGCGCTCGGCAGTCAGGTTCTCTCTGATCCGGTCAACACCGTCGTCGCGCTTGAACGGGTTGGTCCGCGATGAGCCGAGAATCGTGCCGCCGCGCGGCAGGATCCCGCGAACGGACTCGATCGTGAGCTCCTCCGCGTCGCCCTCGATGGGCCCGCGCCAGCCGTCGCGGAATCCGACGACCTCGTGGCCGTAGTGGTCGATGCCCTTGCGGACGATCGCGCGGATGACCGCGTTGAGACCGGGGCAATCGCCGCCCCCCGTGAGCACGCCCATGCGCACGCCGCGCAACATACCGACTAGACGAAGCCCGCTTCACGAACCCCCACCAAAACCCGCTTTGGAGAGCCGCATTAAGCCAGCGTTAGGCCGCGGTATGGCGCGCTTGTCATTGGTCCGCGCTGGGGAATAGGATGCGCGACCGTTCAGCGCAATGGCTGGTCACCAGAGGAGGGAAGCAACTTGCGAGGACGTTTCGCGGTATCCGGCTGCCTGCTGGTCGCCGCCGCGGTGGGGCTCACCGCGTGTGGCGGTGGAGGAGGCGGTGGGGGCGGAACCAAGGCTCAGGGCAACACGCTCACGATCTACTCGAGCCTGCCGCTCCAGGGCGCATCCCGCCCGCAGTCAGAGGCACTTGTCAACGGCATGAAGCTGGCCCTCAAGCAGGCCAACAACAAGGCCGGCAAGTGGAGCATCAACTACAAATCGCTTGACGACTCGACGGCTCAGGCCGGCAAGTGGGATCCGGGTCAGGTGTCCTCGAACGCCCGCAAGGCGGCTCAGGACAAGTCCACGATCCTGTATCTCGGCGAGTTCAACTCGGGCGCGAGCGCGATCTCGATCCCGATCCTGAACCGAGCGACCATCGGGCAGATCAGCCCGTCGAACACGGCCGTCGGCCTCACCGCCGACGTTCCGGGCGCCGAGCCGGGCGAGCCGGCGAAGTACTACCCGACGGGCAAGCGCACGTATGTGCGCGTGGTCCCGAAGGACACGATCCAGGGTGCGGCGCTCGCCGTGGTCATGAAGGACGAGGGCTGCAAGAAGCCCTACATCCTCAATGACAAGGAGGTGTACGGCCAGGGTCTCGGCAAGAACACCCAGAACTCGCTGAAGACGGCCGGCATCCCCGCGCTTGCCAACGAGGGCTGGGATCCGAAGGCTCCGAACTACCGCTCGGTCGCCTCGAAGATCGCCGGCAAGGGTGCGGACTGCATCCTCGAGTCCGGTATCACGGACAACAACGCCGTGCAGCTCACCAAGGACCTCGCGTCCGGCGTGCCGAACGCGAAGATCTACGGCCCGGACGGCGTGTGCGAGTCCGCGTGGGCGGACCCGAAGAAGGGCGGCATCCCGACGAGCGTCGACAGCAAGGTCGAGTGCACCGTCGCGACGCTGGATCCGAACAGCTACCCGCCGGAGGGCAAGAAGTTCTTCGCGGACTACAAGGCCACCTACGGCGAGTCGAACCCGGATCCGTACGCCGTCTACGGCTACGAGACGATGTCTCTCGCCCTGGACGCGATCAAGCGCGCGGCTGCCAATGGCAACGATCGCCAGGCGGTGATCAACGCCCTGTTCAACACGAAGGACCGGAAGAGCGTGCTCGGCACGTACAGCATCGACAAGAACGGTGACACCAGCATCACCGACTACGGGCTGTACAAGGTCAAGGACGGCCAGCTGAATTTCGACCGCGTCATCAAGGCCAAGGGGGCTTCCGCCTAGGCCCGATCAGGAGCATGATTGGGGGCGGACGGGTCTTCCCCCGTCCGCCCTTAGCTCTGATAGACCTTCCGCCAGCTTGGAAGCCACCTCAGTTCCAGTACGGGCCGCGCGCACTGCGCCGGTCGCCGCCGTGCGCACTTTCCTGTCGCGCTACGGCCTCATCTTGGTGCTCCTGATTCTCCCGGTCGCGTACGGGATCCATGACCTCCAGGTGGACGGCAACCTCACGCGCCTCGGCGAGAACCTCAAGGACGGGATCTCGAATGGCGCGATCTGGGCGCTCGTCGCGATCGGCTACACGCTGGTCTACGGAATCATCGAGCTGATCAACTTCGCCCACGGCGATGTGTTCATGATCGGCTCGTTCGTCAGCTTCAGCTTCTGGAGCACGCTCGGGCTCACGCTCACGTCAAAAGGCTTCGGCCTGTTCTTCGGGCTCCTCATCACGCTGGTGATCGCGATGCTCGCCTGCGGCACGCTCAACGTGCTGATCGAGCGGGTGGCGTACAGACCGCTGCGCAACGCACCCAAGCTCGCGCCGCTCATCACGGCGGTGGGCTTCTCCTTCATCCTGCAGAACGTCGGCCTCGAGTGGTTCGGCGGCTCGCAGCGCGGCGTCGACGACCTCATCAACGCACAGAAGACCTTCACGACCATCGGCGGTGTGACGATCACGCACGCGGACGTACTCGCCGTGGCTGTCACCGCGCCGCTCGTCGCCCTGCTCGCGTGGTTCGTGACGAGCACGCGCCTCGGCAAGGCCATGCGCGCCACAGCGCAGGAGCCCGAGGCCGCGCGCCTGATGGGCGTGAACGTGGACACCACGATCTCGCTCACCTTCCTGCTCGGCGGCATCATGGCCGGCGCCGCCGGCCTGATCTACGCGCTTTATCAGACCACGATCTGGTTCTTCCAGGGCTTCCAGGCCGGCCTGATCGCCTTCACCGCGGCCGTCATGGGTGGCATCGGCAACATCCAGGGCGCTGTGCTCGGCGGCCTGATCATCGGCTGCATCCAGCAGATCTCCGACAACCGCATCGGCGGCGAGTGGACGCCCGCGATCGTATTCGCCTACCTGGTGCTGATCATGGTGTTCAGGCCGCAGGGGCTGCTCGGCGAGGAGACGAGGGAGGCGGGATGAGCGCGATCGCGGCGGGCTTGCGCGACTCTCGCGAGCGGTTCAACCAGCTGCCGCGCCGGACCATCTGGGCGATCGGCGCCGTGGTGCTGGTGCTTCTGATCCTCCTGCCCTTCGCCTACCAGCCGGCCAGCGGGTTCATCGATGACTGCGTCACCGCGCTCGCGTACGTGGTGATGGCGCTCGGCCTCAACATCGTCGTTGGCTTCGCGGGCCTGCTCGACCTGGGCTACGTCGCGTTCTACGCCATCGGCGCCTACGTGATCGGCTGGTACGGGTCAGGCTTCTTCGCCTCGATCAACGGCAGCAAGGGCTTCCACTTCGTCGCCGAGTCGGCGAGCCACCTGCCCGGCATCCACATCAACTTCCTCTTCATCCTCGTAATCGCGGCACTGTTCGCCGCGCTCGCCGGCACCGTGATCGGCCTCCCGACGCTGCGGCTGCGCGGCGACTACATCGCGATCGTCACGCTCGCGTTCGGCGAGATCACGCGCGTGTTCGCGGTCAACGGGACGGATATCCACCCGTTCGGCAAGAACTACCCGCTCACGCTCGGCCGCCAGGGGATCACGCCGATCGACCCGATCGACCTCCCGGGCCTGAAGGCGTTCGATCCGCTCAACCTGCGCCCCTGGTACTGGTTCGGCCTCGCGCTGGTGCTGCTTGTGCTGTTCGTGAACTTCCGCCTGCGCGACTCCCGCCTCGGGCGCGCCTGGATCGCGCTCCGGGAGGACGAAGTGGCGGCGGCGAGCATGGGCGTGCCGCTCGTGAAGACGAAGCTGATGGCGTACGCGACCGGCGCTGCATTCGGCGGCATGGCGGGCGCCTTCCTCGCGTCCTATCAGAACACGGTGAACGCGGACCAGTTCGAGTTCTCGTTCTCGATCTTCGTGCTGGCGATGGTGATCCTCGGCGGCCTCGGTTCGATCTGGGGCGTCGTGCTAGGCGCGGTGGCGCTCTCGTTCATCAACAGCCGCCTGATCCCCGACGTGCTCAACGGCGTCCCGCACAAGATCGGCCTGAACTTCGACCTCACCGAGCTGAGCTTCGGAATCTTCGGCTTCCTGCTCGTGATCATGATGGTGTTGAAACCCGAGGGCCTCCTGCCCGAACGGCGAAGGCAGATCGAGTTCGAAGAAGGCGTCGGTGCGGACGAGGCGCTCTACGAGGCGCGCGCATGAGCGACGGCGCCACCACCTCGCAGCCGGACCGGACCGCACCGGCGGGCGCGAACGGCGGGGATGGCGGCTCGGCGCTGATCCTGCAGTCGGTCGCCGTTGGGAAGGTGTTCGGCGGTCTGGTGGCGGTCGACAACGTCGATTTCGAGATCCCGCGTCATTCGATCGTGTCGATCATCGGCCCGAACGGCGCTGGGAAGACCACCTTCTTCAACATGCTCACCGGGCTCTACAAGCCGAGCTCGGGCCGGATCGCGTTCGAGGACGGGGACATCACGGGCATGCGGCCGGACAAGATCACCGCGCTCGGCGTGGCGCGCACGTTCCAGAACATCCGCCTCTTCGCGACGATGAGCGGGGTCGAGAACGTGATGGTCGGCCAGCACGCGCGCATGCGCGCGGGCCTCTTCGGGTCGATCCTCCGCCTGCCCCGCGTTCGGAGTGAGGAAGCGCGTGTTGAGGAGCACGCGCGCGAGATGCTCACCTACGTGGGCCTGCGCCCGGGGCTGCACGACCAGATGGCCGCGAACCTCTCCTACGGCGATCAGCGCAGAGTCGAGATCGCGCGCGCGCTCGCCTCGGATCCCAAGCTTCTGCTGCTCGACGAGCCGACGGCCGGGATGAACCCGAACGAGTCGGCGCGTTTGACGGACTTCATGGAGACGCTGCGCAGCGATCGCGGCCTCACGATCCTGCTGATCGAGCACGACATGAAGGTTGTCATGGGCGTGTCCGACCGCATCACCGTGCTCGACCACGGCGAGAAGATCGCGGAGGGCCCGCCGCAGGAGGTTCGCAGCGACAAGCGCGTGGTGGAGGCGTACCTCGGCAAGCAGGAGGGCGAGTAGCCGTGGCGATGCTCGAGGTCAACGACATCCACACCTTCTACGGGAACATCGAGGCGCTGAAGGGCATCTCGCTGGAGGTGAACGAGGGCGAGGTGGTCACGCTGATCGGCTCGAATGGCGCCGGCAAGTCGACCACGCTGCGCTCGATTTCGGGTCTCAGCCCGCCGCGCGAGGGCTCGATCCGCTTCGAGGGCAACGAGATCGGCGAGACGCCGCCGCAGGACATCGTGCGGCTCGGCATCTCGCAGGCGCCCGAGGGCCGCAAGTGCTTCCCGCGCATGAGCGTGCGCGAGAACCTCGAGCTCGGCGCCTATCTGCGCCGCGATGCCAGGGTCAGCGACGACATGGATCGCGTGTTCGACCTGTTCCCGCGCCTGAAGGAGCGCGAGAGGCAGAAGGCGGGCACGATGTCCGGCGGCGAGCAGCAGATGCTCGCGATCGGCCGGGCGTTGATGGCGAACCCCAAGCTGCTGCTCCTCGACGAGCCCTCGATGGGGCTGGCGCCCGTCCTGGTAGATCGGATCTACGAGACGATCGCGGAGATCAACAAGCAGGGCACCACGATCCTGCTCGTCGAACAGAACGCGAACTATGCGCTCGACGTGTCGAATCGCGCGTACGTGCTCGAGACGGGCGCGATCGCGCTCGCCGACGACTCCGCCTCCCTGCGCGAGAACCCCGAGGTGCAGAAGGCGTATCTGGGCACATGACGCTCGTCTTCGCACTGCTCGGCGCCAAGGCGCTCTACCTCACCTACGTCTGGCTGCTGTCGACCATCGCCGCGTCGTGGCTGTCGGACCGCAAGGGCTACGGGACGAAACCCGGTCTCGCCAGCGGGCTGCTGCTCACCTTCGTGGGCACGCTGATCTGGCTCATCATTCCCGCGCGCGCGAGCTCGCCGTGGAAGGTGCAGGGGCCGATCCCCAAGCGCGGCGGGCAGACCGTCGCGCAGGCGCGCGCGGCGCAGCACGCGAGCGAGTCGGACCGCCAGTCCTAGCCCACGAGTATCTCGCCGCCGCGGTCGGGCACGACCACGAGCAGGCTGCGCCGGGGCTGCTCGGGCTCCCGGCGGACTGGGCGGAACGTGAGGTCGGCCGCGACTTGCAGCACCTCGCGCAGCTCCATCTCGGCGAACGGCGCGCCGGCGCAGCGTCGCACCCCGCCGCCGAACGGGATGAACGACATCGGGTTCGGCGGCTCGCCCTCGAGCCAGCGCTCCGGCCGGAACGCCGACGCCTGCGGCCATAGGTCCTCGCGGCGAAGCGCGAGCCAGATGCAGGCGGCGACCTGCACGCCGGCGGGCACTCGCCGTCCGGCGATCTCCACTGGTTCGAGCAGCAGGCGCGGGGCGATGGTGAGCGCCGGGCGGATGCGCAGGACCTCTTTGACCACGGCGTCGAGGTAGGCCGGATCTCCCTCGCGCATCCGCACGACCACGTCCGGGTGGCGGGCGAGCCGCTCGAACGCCCACGCCAGCGTGGCCGCAGAGGTGTCGTGGCCGCCCATCAACAGCGCGACCAACTCGTCGCGCAGGTGGCGATCGCTCGGCGGGTTGCCGTCCTCGTCGCGCTGCTCGAGCAGCATGTCGAGGACTGAATCGCCGTTCGGCTGCGCCCGCCTGCGTGCAACCGTGTCGACCAGCAGCGCGTCGAAACGCTCGACAGCGAGCCGGAACCGTCCCCACGGACTGCGTGGCCCGAAGTCGCGCTGCACGAGCGCCATCGCCAGCATCCGCGGCAGCGAACGCACATCGTCGAGCGTCGTTTCGACCGCGGTGCGAAGCCGTGCAACCTCCTCGTCGTCGCGCGCACCGAATATCACGCGCAGGATGGTCTCGAGTGCGAGGTGTCGCGTTCGGTCGAGCGTCGTGACGCGCCCGCTCCAGGTGCCGAGCTCGCGGCGCGCCAGCTCGCCGATCAAGGGCGCGAACGCGCGCATCCGCTCACCGTGGAACGGACCCTGCAGGAGGCGGCGCTCGCGCAGGTGCTCCTCGCCGTCGAGCACGAGGATGGAGTGTCGGCCCGCGAAGTCGCGGAGGAACTCCCAGCTCTGGCCCGCCGGCGCGATGTCGGGGTCGAGGCGAAAGACGTCCCGCACCGCGTCGGGGTCGGAGAACAGCACCATGGGCTGCTCTGTCCAGTAGGTGCGGATCGTCGCCGGGTCGCCGAACCGTTCGTGCACGCGCCGCAGGAACGCGGCGGGTCGCGCCATCCACGCGATCGTCTGCCACGCGGCGGGAGCGCGCGGTCCGGGAGGCAGGTCCATGCGCTCAGCCTACGCGGGGTCGCTGAAGCGACCGGTACAGTCGGGGCCGAGTGTTCGGCGTCGTCGCGCTAACCGCGCTGCTGCTAGCAGCGTCGCAATCGTTTCAGTCCTCGATCGAGCCGCTCCCCCGCCCGGTGCAGGCCCAGCTCAAGTCCGCGCACGTGTGGCAGAAGGGCTGCCCCGTGCCGCTGTCGGGCCTCCGCCTGCTCACTGTGTCGTACCGCGATTTCAACGGGCGCACGCAGACCGGCCAGCTCGTCGTGAACAAGGCGGCCGCGCGCCCGCTCTCGCGTGTGTTCCGCAAGCTCTACCGGCTGCACTTCCGAATCCGTCACATGCAGCTCGACGACGTGTACGGGAAGCCGAGCGAGCGCCCGCGCGACAACGACGTGACGGGCTCCTTCGAGTGCAGGCAGGCGGTGCCGTCACCCTGTACCGGTGGGCGCGGCACGGGCTCATGGTCGATGCACGCGTACGGGCTGGCGGTGGACATCAACCCGCGCGAGAACCCCTACGTCGGCTGCGGCCAGAGCCACGACCCCGCCGCGAGGCTCTACAGGGACCGCTCGCGGCACCGGCGCGGGATGGTTACCGCGGGCGTGATCCGCGCATTCCGCTCGATCGGCTGGGGCTGGGGCGGATCCTGGAGCGGCAACACGAAGGACTACATGCACTTCTCGTCGACGGGTCACTAACCCACCACGTCGCGCAGCGCCGGTTCGAGCGCGGGGTGGCTGAACTGGTAGCCCAGCTCCTCGAGTCGCTTCGGCACCTCGCGCACGCCCGTCGTGACGACCGATGCCATCTCGCCGTAGAGCGCCTTCAGGGCGAACGCGGGCACAGGGGCAAACGCGGGGCGGTGCAGCGCCCGCCCGAGCGCCTTCGACAGCTCGAGGTTGGTGGCGGGTTCGGGCGCGGCCAGGTTCACCGGACCGCTCGCGGCCTCGTTGTCGAGCAGGAACAGCATCGCGTTCGCCACGTCGTCGACGTGGATCCACGGCACGTACTGACGCCCGCCGGCCACGGGCCCGCCCAGCCCGGCCTTGAAGAACGGCAGCATCCGGTCGAGCGCTCCGCCTTTCGGCGAAAGCACCACGCCGGTGCGCGTGCGCACCACGCGCACGCCTAGCTCCTCGGCTCGCGCGGCCTCGGCCTCCCAGTCCACCACGACGTCGGCCAGGAAGTCGCCGCGCGCCGGCGGCGCGGTCTCGTCGACGCGCTCGTCCCCGCGCGGACCGTAGTAGCCCGACGCCGACTGCGACACGAGCACGGACGGCGTGGGCTGGACATCGCGCATGCCGGCCACGAGGTTGCGCGTGCCGAGCACGCGCGAGTCGCGGATGCGCCGCTTTGCGTCCGCCGTCCAGCGCTGGGCGACGTTCTCGCCGAGCAGATGGATCACCCCGTCGCGGTCGGCGAGCGCCTGCGCGGGCGCCGGCTGCGACTCCGGCTCGCGCCAGACCGCCGGCTGCACCCGTTCGCCGAACACCTCCTCGAGTCGCGACTGGTCGCGCGTGAACGCGGTCACCTCGTCGCCTCGTTCGAGCAGCAGCTCCACGACGCGCCGGCCGATCATGCCGGTCGCGCCGGTGACAGCGATCCTCAACGGAGCCTCCTTATGCCGTGGACGTGAGCGGGTCCGCGTGCACGCGTGTGGCGCCGCTTCGCTCCGCTTCCTTGGCTACGGCCGTGGCCACGCACGAGCTCACGAAGTGGTTGAACACGCTCGGGACGATGTAGTCCTCGGCGAGCTCGTCCTCCCCGACCACGCGCGCTATGCCCTCGGCGGCGGCGATCTTCATCTCCTCGGTGATCCGGCGCGCGCGCACGTCCAGCGCGCCGCGGAAGATGCCCGGGAAGGCGAGCACGTTGTTGATCTGGTTCGGGTAGTCCGAGCGCCCCGTAGCGACGATGCGCGCGTACTTGGCCGCGAGCTCTGGCGGCACCTCCGGCACCGGGTTCGCCATCGCGAACACGAACGGGTCGGAGTTCATCGCGCCCAGGTCCTCGGGCTGGATGATGCCCGGCCCCGACAGCCCGATGAAGAGATCGGCGCCCCGCAGCACCTCGGCAGGGATGCCGTCGCGGTGGTCGGCGTTCGTGTTCTCGGCGAGCCACTGCTTCGGGGCGTTCATGCTGCCCTCCTCGTAGTCGCTGCGGCCCGAGTGGATCGCGCCGAAGCGATCGCACGCCACGATCGAGCGAATGCCGTAGCCGAGCAGGATCTTTGCCACGGCCACGCCCGCGGCACCGGCGCCGACCATAACCGCGTCGATCTCGGAGATGCGCCGGCCGGTCACCCGGCAGGCGTTGATCAGCGCGGCGAGCACCACGATCGCGGTGCCGTGCTGGTCGTCGTGGAAGACCGGGATGTCGAGCTCCTCGATGAGGCGGTTCTCGATCTCGAAGCAGCGCGGTGAGGAGATGTCCTCGAGGTTGATGCCGCCGAACGTGGGCGCAATGAGCTTCACCGCCCGCACGATCTCGTCGACCTCCTTCGTGTCGAGGCAGATCGGCACGGCGTCCACGCCGCCGAACTCCTTGAAGAGCATCGCCTTGCCCTCCATCACGGGCATGGCGGCCTCCGGACCGATGTCCCCGAGGCCGAGCACCGCGGTGCCGTCGCTCACCACGGCAACGGTGTTCGCCTTGATCGTGAACTCGAAGGCGCGCTCGCGGTCCCCGTGGATCGCCATGCACACGCGCCCGACGCCGGGCGTGTACGCCATCGAGAGGTCGTCGCGCGTCTTGATCGGTGAGTTGAGCCCGGTGTGGAGCTTGCCGCCACGGTGCAGCTCGAAGGTGCGGTCGGTCACCCCGATCAGTCGCGCGCCCTCGACGGCCTGAACCGCCGCCACCAGCCGGTCCACGTGCTCTTGGTCGGTGCAGAACACGGTGATCTCGCGTACCGCCTTGCGCTCCCCGGTCTCGACGGTGTCGATCGCCCCGATCGAGCCTCCGGCTTCGCCGATTGCCGAGGACAGCAGTCCCAGCTGCCCTGGCCGGCGGTCGAGCTCGACGCGGAGCGTCAGCGAGAACTGGGCGCTCGGCGTGACTGGCATGGTCGAGAACTTCCCTCCGGGGGAGTCGCTTGAAAGGCGGGCCCTGGGTAACGCGCGTACGCGCGCCCGCGAGGCCGGCTCATCTTATAGGCGGGAATTTCGCAGATTGCGTGCGAAATCCCGCCTGGACTGGCGCCCGCCTCGCCCACAACTAGGATGCAGCGCGATGTCAGACGACCGACGCGAGCTCTTCCTGATCGACGGGAACAGCCTCGCGTACCGGGCGTTCTTCGCGCTCCCGGAGACGATCGCCACGTCGAGGGGCATGCCCACGAACGCGATCTTCGGTTTCGCCTCGATGCTGGTGAAGATCCTCACCGACTACGGGCCCAAGCCGACCATCGTGGCCTGGGACGCGGGGATGTCGGGACGCGAGGAGGCGTATGAGGACTACAAGGCCGAGCGCCGCACTCGGCCAGATCTGCTGGCCGAGCAGTGGCCGCATTTGCAGCCGCTCGTCGACGCTTTCGGCTACCGCAACGTGAGGCAGGAGGGCTACGAGGCAGACGACGTGATCGCCACGCTGGCGCGCCGCGCCCGGGAGGCCGGCATCGAGGTGATGGTGGTCACGGGCGACCGCGACATGTTCCAGCTGATCGAGCCCGGCATCCGCGTGATGGCCACGAGCCGGGGGATCACGGACACGAAGATCTACGACCGCGAGGATGTGATCGAGCGCTACGGCATCGCGCCCGAGCTGATCCCGGATTTCTACGGCCTCAAGGGCGACACCTCCGACAACATCCCGGGCGTCCCCGGCATCGGCGACAAGACGGCCGCGCAGCTGCTGCAGGAATACGGCGACCTCGAGGGCGTGCTGTCGCACATCGACGACATCTCCGGCGCGAAGCGCAAGGAGAACCTGCGCAATCACGCTGACGACGCGCGCGTGTCGAAAGTGCTCGCGACGGCGATCGACGACGTGCCCGTTGACGTGGACATCGAACACCTGGTGGCCCAGGAGCCCGACCGCTCGACGCTGCGCAGCACCTTCCGCGAGTTCGAGCTGCGCGACCCGCTCCGGCGCCTCGAGGAGGCGCTCGGCGAGGGGGAGGAGGCGGCACCGCGCCAGGTCGCGGCGGTGGAGATCAGCGCGCAGGCCTTCGAGGTTCCGGCCGCGGAGGTGGCGCGGCTCGAGGGCGAGCACGCGGCGCTGGCCGCGGAACGCCCGGAGCGGGAGGACGGCGCGGCTGGGCGCGCGCTCGAGTTCGCCGCCTACGCAGGCACCGAGGAGGTGCTCGTGGGCGAGGCCGAGACGCTCGGTGCGCTCATGCTCGCCTGGGGCCCGCGGCCGGTCGTGGCGCACGACTGGAAGTCGATTGCGAGTAGCGAGGCGCCCTGCGACATGCCGCCGCTCGAGCACGACACGATGGTGGCCGCGTATCTGATCGACCCCGCGCGCCGCAAGTACCCGCTCGACGAGCTGGCCGACGACGAGTCGATCAGCGCGAACGTCGAGGGCGCGGACGGCCTGGCGGCGAACGCGGTGATCACGCGCGCCCTCGCCGAGCGCCAGCTCGCGGCGATCGAGGAGCAGGGACTGACCAAGCTGCTACGCGAGGTGGAGCTGCCGCTCGTGCGCGTGCTCGTGAACATGGAGCACACCGGCGTGATGCTCGACACGCGCCGGCTCGCCCAGATCGGCGAGACGTTCGAGGCGCGCATCGCCGCGCTCGAGCGCGAGATCTGGGACCTGGCGGGCGAGGAGTTCACCATCGGCTCGCCGCAGCAGCTCGGCGAGATCCTGTTCGAGCGCCTCGGCCTGTCGCGCAAGCGCCGCGGCAAGACGGGCTTCTCGACCGACGCGCGCGTGCTCGCGGCGATTCGCGACGAGCATCCGATCATCGAGAAGATCGAGCGCTGGCGTGAGCTGACCAAGCTGAAGAGCACCTACCTCGACGCACTGCCCGAGCTCGTGTCGCCCCAGGACGGCCGCCTGCACACCACGTTCAACCAGACGGCGACGACCACGGGCCGCCTCTCGAGCACCAACCCGAACCTGCAGAACATCCCGATCCGCACCGAGATCGGCCGCGAGATCCGCGCCTGCTTCGTGGCGCCGGCCGGCGCCAAACTGATCTCGGTCGACTACTCGCAAATCGAGCTGCGCGTGATCGCGCACGTCGCGGATGAAGGCGTGCTCAAGGAGATCTTCCGTCGCGGCGAGGACGTGCACGCCGCGACCGCCGGCGAGATGTTCGGAGTGACCCCCGACCAGGTCGACCCGGGCACGCGCTCCAAGGCGAAGATGATCAACTTCGGCATCGTCTACGGGCTCTCGGCGTTCGGGCTCTCCGACCGGCTGAACATCCCGCAGGAGGAGGCTGCGGAGTTCATCGAGCGCTACCTCGCGCGCTTCCCGCAGGTGCAGAAGTTCATCACCGACACGATCACGAGCGCCACGAACGACGGATACGTGAAGACGCTGTTCGGCCGGATCCGGCGCATCCCGGAGCTGCGCTCGAACAACCGCAACACGCGCCAGCTCGGCGAGCGACTTGCTGTCAGCACGGTGATCCAGGGAACGGCGGCCGACATCATCAAGGTGGCCATGGTGCGCTGCAACGAGGCGCTCGCCCACGAGGGGCTGAAGACGCGCCTCGTGCTGCAGATTCACGACGAGCTGCTGTTCGAGGCGCCCGACGACGAGGTGGAGCGTGCGTGCGCGATCGTCGAGCGGGAGATGGTGAGCGCCTTCCCTCTCGAGCCGCCGCTCGCTGTCGACACCGGCGTTGGGCAGAACTGGCTCGAGGCCAAGTAGCTCAGCGGATCGTCACGAGAGCGGTCCCGGCGAGCAGCAGAGCGAATCCCGCCATTCGCAATGGGGTGACCCCGATCTTGTCGAGGCCTAGGATCCCGAGCCGGTCGAGCACTGCGGAAACGATCAACTGCGCCGATACCGTGGCAGCCACCACGCCGCCGGCGCCGAGCGTGCGCACGGTCACGAGCGACACTGACACGAGCGCCGCGCCGAGCAGGCCGCCGGTCATGTACCCGAGCGGAGTGTTGGTCAGCCCACGCAGCTCGCCGTAGCCACCGGCGACCGCGAGCAGGAAGGCCATCACCACCGCGGAGATCGCCGTGCTCACGAACGCCGCGCCGAGCACGCTCGTGTGCTTGGCGAGCTGCGAGTTCACGGGCGGTTGGAAGGCGATCAGACCGCCGACACACGCCGTCGCCAGCACTGCGAGTACTCGTTCCATCGGTGGCCACCTCCGGCGTCAAGGTCGAGAAGCGGCGCAAGCCTAGAGGCTCGCGGCGGCTCATGGCCGGACGACGACGCAATCGTTTGCAGCGGCGCGAGGGCAGCGCTACGCTTCGACCCGATGGCGAGGATCCGTCCTGTGAGCGAGGCCGATGCAATTCGCGCGCGCGTGCCGGACGCGCTGCGCGCGTATGGAGAGACGCGAGCGACGGTGCTCGAGGCGGGCGTCGTGGACCAGCGCCTGAAGGAGCTGTGCGCGCGCTACATCGCCGAGGACGACGAGGTCGTCAACTACTCGACGTCGGACGCCTTCGACGAGCGCGATCGCGCGGCGCTCGACTGGGTGCACGCGATCGCGTGGAACTCGGACATGGCCGACGCCGATCTCTGGAACCGGCTCCGGGCCAACTTCAGCGAGCCCGAGCTCGTCGAGCTCGGCTACTTCATCGCCTTCACGCTCGGGCAGTCGCACTGGCTGCGCACGCTCGGCCTCGAGAAGAGCGAAACGATCTGACGCAGACACAACGGGAGGGGAACTTGCCGAACATCAGCTATTACCCCGTGGAGAAGCTCGAGGACCCGGAGCTCAGGGCCTACCTGGAGCACGCGGCGGCGCACGGGACCCCGCGTCCCGAGAGCCAGGCGATCCGGGCGCACGTCCCGGCGGTGTTGCACTCGTTCTCGAAGAACTGGGACGCAGTGTTCCGCAAGGGCGTGCTCGACCACCCGACCAAGGAGCTGTGTCGCGTCTACGTCTCGAAGACGATCGACTGCCATTACTGAGGCTCTCAACGGTCTCTCCCGGGTGGAGAGCAAGGGTTAACTGAAGATCACTACGACGAGCTCCTCGAGTTCGAGCACTCCGATCGCTTCGACGAGCGGCAAAAGGCGGCACTGCTCTACACGAGCGCGATCGTGTGGAATCCCGAGGGCGCTGACGACGCGCTGTGGGAGCGGCTGCGGCTGCATTTCAGCGAGGAGGAGCTCGTCGAGCTCGGCTACTTCATCGCGATCACCTACGGACAGCAGCGCTGGATCAAGACGCTCGGGATCGGCCACGGCGAGGTGCTCGACCTGACGAAGGCCGGTCTCGCACCGCAGGGTGAGCAGGCGCGCTAGGTCCAGCGGGCCACGGCGAGCTCGAGCGGGAAGTCGTCGACACACTCGTTGCCGTCCTCGCGCACGATGAACGTGTGGCCAACGAACATGCCAAGCATGCCGTCGGGGGTGATCGGGTTCGGCTCGGCCATCACGACCATCCCGGGGCGCATCACCTCCTCGAACGGCTCGGCATCGATTCGCTCAGCGTGCACGTGCGGGCCGTCCGACACGAAGTCGATCCCGTGAGCGTGGAGCGGGCGCGACTGAACGCCGTTGTCCCGGAAGAACCTGCCCGCCTCGCGCAGTGCCTCGATCGGCTTGCCCGGGACGATCTCGGCCACCATGCGCTCGTAGCCCGGCTTCGCGACCTCCTCCCAGAAGCCCCTGATCTCGACAGTCGGCTCGCCCACGCACACGGGTGAGCCGATCTGCGCGCTGTACCCGCGGTATCCGGCGGCCAGCTCCATGATGATGATGTCGCCCTCCGAAAGCACTCGCTTCGAGGGACGCGGATTGCCGAACACCATGGCCGGGTCGGACATCGGCGTGGACCCAATGATGAGGAAGTCGATGTCGCCGCCACCCTCCAGGATGGCGCTGCCCGCTGCCGCGCGAAGCTCGTACTCAGCCACTCCCGGCGCGGCCCGCGCGACGATCGCCTCCATGGCGTGCTGCACCAGCCGCCCCGCCGCGCGCACGCAGTCGAGCTCCTCCTCGCTGTGCACGGACAGCAGCTCGTGCATGAGGCGCTCGGTGAACACGAGCTCCGCGCCGGGCAGCAGCCTGCGCAGGACGTCGTACTGGTTCACCGGCAGGTAGTCGCCGTGACGGGGATCCACCTCGAGAAGGCCGATGCGCGTGCGCTCCAGCCCGAGCTCGTGGATCCGCTCCGCGATCACCTCCGCGAAGCGCCCGCCGCGGCTCGCGCGCACGTCCGACAGCGCGCCTGCGGTCTCGCGCCTCACAGCCTCGATGTGGGTGCCGCCCATTGCGTATACGAGCGTCGGCTCTCCGTCGATGGGGAAGACCACGTACGCCGCGAGCGCATGCCACTCCCAGTGGCCGCTCAGCCAGAGCATCCCGCCACCGAAGCTCCAGTGGCTCGGTCCGCCCGGCAGGATCACGCAGTCGAGCTCGCGCTCGTGCATCTTCTGCCGGAGCGCCGCGTGGCGCCGGCTGTATTCGGTCTCCGAGAACTGCTCGTACACCGCGTCGCGGTAATACGGCGTGTCGCGCATCGTGTTGAACGCGCGGCTCTCATCGAGACGGTGGCGCAGCTCGGACCAGGGCAGCGTCATGGATCTCCTCTCTTCCTCGTGCGGGTGACGCGGTTGCTCGCCCGCAGCGCGGCTTCCGCGGCGAGCATGTGCCGCGTCTCCGGCTCGCCCGGGCCGACGTGGAATCCCTTCGCACGACGCTCCACGTCCAAGTCGGCGACCGTCATTCGCCGGTGCTGACGCAGATGCTCGCTCCAGGAGTCCACGATGAAGGTCTCGAGCCAGCAGGCGCGGTCCTCGAGCTCCTGGTAGAGCCTCCACTGCCGGGCGCCATCGCGCCGCCGGATCCGACCGAGCTCTTCCATAGCCGCCGCGAACGCCAGCACGTCGTCCTCCCTCACGCGGTACTCGAGCGTGACCAGCACCGGGCCGTCACCGGCCGCCGGCTCGATCGGAAGCACGGGCTCCGTCCAGGCGGTGGCGGGCGTCAGGTCGGGCTCCTCGATACCGATGAGCGAGGCGCGTCCCCGGGCCGCCAGGCTCACAAGGAGCACCACGGCAGCCGACAGGAACGCGGCCTCGACGCTGAAGCCGTCTGCGACGAGCCCCCACACGAGCGCTCCGGCAGCGAGGCCGCCCTGCATCGAGAACTGGAACGCCGCGAGCGCGCGTCCCCGAACCCAGTCGGGGGCGGCCAGCTGGGCTGCGGTGTTGAGTGTCGAGAGCACCGACAGCCACGCGGCTCCCGCCGCGAACGTGGCCACGCCCGCCAGCACGGGCTCATGCACGAATGCCAGCACGGCCACGGCGGCGGCCAGCCCGACGGTCCCAAACGACACCGCCAGGTCGAGCGTGGTCCGCCGGCGCAGCCGAGGCAGAAGGGTGGCACCGGCGATGGCGCCCGCACCGGCGCATCCCACCAGCACGCCCAGCCCGCTCGCGCCGAGCTCGAGCGGCCCGAACGCAACGACAGGAAGGAGTGCCCAGAAGGCGCTCGCTCCCGCTACGAACACCAGCGCTCGCACCAGCACGGCGCGCACGGGCGGCGAGAAGCGCACGAAGCGCGCGCCGGCGCGCATGGCTTCGAACACCTGCTCAGGCGCTTCGTCGGCGGCCGGCCCAGGCGAGCGCAGCGAGAGCACCAGCGCGATGATCGCCGCCACGCCGGCCGCCTCCAGCGCGAAGAGGGCACCTGCGCTGACCACCGCTATGACCACGCCGGCGAGCGCGGGGCCGACGGCGCGGGCGAGGTTGATGGCCACGCTGTTGAGCGCTACTCCCGCGGCCAGACGACCGGGGCCCGCGAGCTCGGGCGTGAGCGACTGGAAGGTCGGAATGCTCGCCGCCATGCCGGCGCCGAGCGAGAAGGTGAGGAGCAGGATCGATACCGGTGTGGCCGCTCCCGCGAGCGTCAGCGTTGCCGCCGTGGCGGTGGAGATCAGCATCCAGGACTGCGTTGCCAGGAGCAGCCGGCGGCGGTCCACGATGTCGGTGACCGCGCCCGCGAGGAACGCAAGTAGCACTGCGGGGAGGCTGGTGGCCGTCTGAACCAGCGCCACGAGGGTCGGCGAGCCGCCCAGAGTGGCGATCACCGTAGCGGCTCCCACGGTGTTCATCCAGACCACGAGCTGTGACCCGAAGAAGGCCGACCACAGCGAACGGAACTGTCGCTCGCGGAGCGGGGCCCACGGGCCGCTTTGCGATGACTCTGGCGGCGATGTGGCGGTGGTCGTGTTGTTCATGTGGGAGGCGACTGCAAACGCATGCATAATGCTCCCTGTGACGGCCCGCAATGCGAAAGAGCAGTTGCGGGTCACTCTGCGCGACGTGGCCCGGCTGGCCGGCGTGCATCCCGGCACGGCGTCGCGAGCGCTCAACGAGCAGACTCGTTCGCTCGTCAACGCGGAGACGGCGCAGCGCGTGCTCGCCGCGGCCGACGAGCTGGGCTACCACCCGAACCCGATCGCCCGCGGGCTGAAGACCAACCGCTCGTACACCGTCGGCGTCCTCATCCCGGACATCGAGAACCCGCTCTTCCCGCCGATCATCCGCGGCATCGAGGATCGCCTCGACCAGGCCGGGTATACGCCGGTGATCGCGAACACGGAGAACGACGCCGAGCGCGAGCGGATCGACTTCCGCGCCATGCGCGCCCGCCAGGTCGACGGCTTCATCACGGCCACGGCGCGGCTGGATCACGAGCTCCTCGACGAGGTGGCGGGCGTGGGCGTCCCGTTGGTGCTGGTGAACCGGCGGGTCGAAGACGAGTCACTGCCGTCGGCCACGGCCGACGATCGCGCGGGCGTCCGGATGGCGGTCGACCTCCTGGCCGATCTCGGGCACGAGCACATCGCGTTCCTCGGCGGGCCCACCGAGCTGTCTACCGGGCTTCAGCGCAAGGAGGGCTTCATCGCTGGGATGCAAGACCGCGGGCTGAAGCCCGACCCCGCGCTTGTCGCGACCGGCGAGCGCTTCACGCTCGACGAGGGACAAAGGCTCTGCCACGAGGCGATCGAGAGCGGCAGGCAGTTCACCGCGATCGTCGCGGGCAACGACCTGATGGCGCTCGGGTGCTACGACGCGCTCGCCGAGCACGGGCTCGCATGCCCCGGCGACGTGTCGGTGGTCGGCTACAACGACATGCCGTTCTCGGACCACTTCAACCCGCCGATGACGACCATCCGCATCCCGCACTACGAGATCGGCCGGTCGGCGGCCGACCTGCTGCTCCGTCTGCTCGAGCAAGGCCCCGATGGGAGTACTCAGCTGGTGCTCGAACCCACGCTGGTGGTGCGGGGGTCGACCGCTGCGCTTGACAAGAAGTGACCCCTGCGATTAGCTTTGCACACGTTTGCCGCAAACGTTTGCACAAGCGCGTTTGACGTGAGGGAGCTTCCCACGCGGTTCGCCGCGGGGACCGATCCGGGGGAAGAGGGATGACAAGAATGAGGTTCCGTCTTTTGGCCCTCGTGGCCGTGTCGGCGCTGATCGGCGTGGGTTGCGGGGGCGGTGGCGGCA
Organism: Thermoleophilaceae bacterium; assembly: GCA_036392575.1. GTDB lineage: Bacteria > Actinomycetota > Thermoleophilia > Solirubrobacterales > Thermoleophilaceae > JADGHQ01. Next base: position 20,817 of record DASVXS010000008.1, read on the forward strand.
GCAGCGACAAGGGAACCATCAAGGTAGGCGCGTCGCTGCCGCTGACCGGCGACTTCTCGGAGCCGGGCAAGGCCGCCAAGCAGGGCTACCAGGTCTGGCAGGCGATCGTCAACGAGCAGGGCGGCCTAGTCGACGGCCGCAAGGTCCAGATGGTGATCAAGGACGACGCCAGCAACCAGAACACGGTCGTCGCGGACTACAACGCGCTGATCAGCAAGGACAAGGTCCAGATGCTGCTGGGCACGTTCTCGTCGCTGCTCAACCTGCCGGCGTCGGCGGTGGCCGAGCGCAACCGCATGCTGTACGTGGAGCCTGCAGGCGGGTCGCCGGAGATGTTCAGCCGCGGGTTCAAGTACCTGTTCTTCGCGCAGCAGGCGACCGCCGATCACCAGGGCGACGTCTTCTCCAATTACGTCAAGGGCCTGCCGCCGGATCAGCGGCCGAAGACCGCGGCGTATCCGACGCTGGACGATCCCTTCGCCCAGCCGACCTCGCAGGGGATCGAGAAGATCCTCAAGGCCGCAGGGATCAAGACCGTCTATCGCAAGACGTACACGATCGACCAGAAGAACTTCGACTCGATCGCGAATTCCGTGAAGGCGAGCGGAGCCGATCTCGTGGTCAACGGCGCGACGTTCGAGGACGGCGTGGGCTTCGTCCGCGCGCTCCTCAAGATCGGATACACGCCGAAGATGCTCTACCAGACCACGGCTCCATCGCTCGGCGACCAGTACGCGAAGGCGCTCGGCAAGGGCAACACCGAAGGGATCTTCTACGCGGTGAGCCACAGCGCGAAGGCGAAGACGCCGGGCAACGAGCAGTTCGTCGCCAAGTACAAGCAGATGTTCGGCGGCACCGAGGTGCCCGAGGACGCGGCCGACGCCTACGCCACGGCGCAGGTGATGCAGGCCGCGGTCAAGGCGGTCGGCGGCATCGACGACCAGGCGAAGCTCGCGGACTGGCTTCGCAACAACAAGGTGGACACCATCCTCGGCCCGCTCGAGTGGGACGAAGCGGGCCGGCCGCAGGGCCAGTTCCTCGTTGGCCAGTGGCAGAACGGCGCGCCGGAGATCATCCTGCCGAAGGGGGCGACCGCCACCACCCAGTCGATAGTGCCCGAGTGGAAGCCGAGCGGCGCGGGGACTTAAGGGGGTGAGGCAGCGCGGGGCGCCACCGCGCCCCGCGCCAACGCCTCGCACACGCGATGACGGAGTTCGTACAGACACTCATCCTTGGACTGCTCGTAGGGGGCGTCTACGCGCTGTTGGCGTCCGGGCTCACGCTGATCTTCGGCGTGATGAACGTCATCAACATCGCCCATGGCGCGTTCCTGATCCTCGCGGCGTTCATCACCTACTCGATCTGGCGCGCCATCGGGCTCGACCCGCTGGCTGGCATCCTGATCACGACCCCGGTGATGTTTGTCTTCGGCTGGGTCGTCTACAACCTCACGCTGCGGCGCATACGCACGGGGCCAGCGGCCGCCACCGTGCTTCTCACGTTCGGCCTCGCGCTCGTGGTCGAGGGCCTCATGGGCATCATCTGGGGCAACACCGCCCACGCGGTCACGGCGCCGTACTTCAACGAGTCATTCCACATCGGATCGCTGTTCTTGCCCAAGGCGCAGGTGTACGGGGGTGTGCTCGCGCTCGTGGTGCTCGCCGTGCTCTGGATCGTGCTGACTCAGTCGTGGCTCGGCCGCGCGATCCGGGCAGCCGCGGTCAATCCGCAGGGAGCGGCGCTCGTGGGCGTGAACGTGTCCGCCGTCTCCGCGGCCACGTTCGCGGTCGGCGTCGCGAGTGCAGGTGCGGGCGGGTCGATCGCCAGCGTGCTCTACACCTTCCTGCCGGGTTCGCACTACGTGTGGATCTCGCGCTTGCTCGGCATCATCGTGCTCGGCGGGATGGGGAGCCTGCCGGGCGCCTTGATCGGCGCCCTGACACTCGGCATCGCGGAGACGATGACCGTCACGTACATCTCCCCGTCGTGGGCGACCGCGGTGCCGTACGCGCTCGTGTTCGTGGTGTTGCTCGTTCGGCCCTACGGCATCCTCGGCACTCGGCTCCGCGAGGACGTGGTCACTTGACGCGCGCGAAGATGCTCTCCGCGCCCGCGGCGGCGTGGAGCTCGTGGACGCCGCCCGAATGGGTCAGCTCGCGCCGGCTGCGCTACGGGCTGATCGGCGCCGCCGCCCTCTTCATCGCCGCGTACCCGCTGCTCTCCGACGACCGCTACTACCAGAACATGATCATCCTGTCGCTGGTCTTCGCGATCGGCGCGACGGGGCTGAACATCATCACGGGCTACGGCGGGTACGTCTCGCTGGGCCAGGGCGCGTTCATCGGCCTCGGCGGTTACACCGCGGCCATCCTGTCCACGAAGGTCGGCGGCAACCCGTTCGTCTGGGTGCCGGTTGCCGGCGTGGTCGCGGGTCTGTTCGCGGCCGCGCTCGGCGTGATCGCCATGCGCGCCCGCGGTCACACGTTCGTGATCCTCACGATCGTCTTTCTCTTCCTACTCCAGATCGTCGCGATCAACTGGCGCGAGCTGACAAACGGCACGGCCGGTCTCACGATGCCACTTCCGCGCTGGAGTCCCGACATCGCGAACTGGCCGTTCTACTACGCACTGCTCGGGCTCCTCGTGGTCTCGATAGCGATGTCCTGGTGGATCCGGAGGACAAAGTTCGGGATGGGTCTCGTGTCGATCCGCGAGGACGAGGACAAGGCCGAGACCGTCGGTATCAACACGCCCGTCTACAAGATCCTCGGATTCGTGGCGAGCACGGTCTTCGTGGGCATGGCCGGAGCCGTGTACGGCTACTACCTCTCGTTCGTCGATCCGCTCGGGATGTTCAACATCCTGCTGAGCGTCCAGATCATTCTGTCCGTGCTGCTCGGCGGGCGTGGGACGCTCTGGGGACCTGTACTCGGCGCCTTCATCGTCGAGCCGCTGAACGAGTTCGCGAACAACTCGCTCGGCGGGGGCAACGCGCGGCTGCTCGTCTTCGGCGGGCTGATGGCGCTCGTCGTGCTCTTCATGCCGCGCGGCATTGTGCCCGCCATCAGCGAGTTCCTCGAGCGCAGGCGCACGCGTGGCAGGGCGGGATTGGTCGGCGAGCGCCTCGGCGCCCCGATCGAGCTGAAAGAGCGCGAGGTGCCGACCGCGCCGGCTGCCGTCTCGGGCCAGACGCTGCTGGAAGTCAAGAACGTGGCGAAGCGCTTCGGCGGTCTGCGCGCGGTCGACAGCTGCGGCTTCGCCGTGCCGGAGGGCTCGATCACCGCGCTGATCGGCCCGAACGGCTCGGGCAAGACGACGCTCTTCAACCTGATCGACGGCACGATGCCGCTCGACTCGGGCGAGGTCTGGTTCGACGGACGCCGGATCGACCGCCAGCGCCCGTGGAACCGCGCGCACGCGGGCGTCGGCCGGACGTTCCAGATCACGCGCCTGTTCAAAGAGATGACCGTGCTCGAGAACGTGGTCGCGCCGATCCGTGAGTTCCGCCTGCGACAGCTGAACGCGGACGCCGTGAGCGGGCCGGAGGCGGAGCGCGCGGAGGAGCTGCTCGAGTTCGTGGGCATGCTCAAGTACCGCGACGTGCCTGCTTCCGCTCTCTCCTACGGCCAGCAGAAGCTCGTCGAGCTCGCGCAGGTGCTGATGCTCGACCCGAAGCTGATCCTCCTCGACGAGCCGGCCGGCGGCATCAACCCCACGCTCATCGAGCGGATGGGGGACATGATTCGCGAGTTGAACAGCCGGGGGAAGACGTTCTTGATCGTCGAGCACAACATGCCGTTCGTCCTCGGGCTGTGCGACCCCGTGCGGGTGCTGGGGCGCGGCAAGCTGATGGCGCAGGGCACGCCCGAGGAGGTCCAGAGGGACCCGCGGGTGCTCGACGCCTACCTCGGCGACGACTTCGCGGTGGAGCCACAAGTCGTGGAGGCGTGACGAAGATGCTCAGTCTCAAGGCGGTGGTTGCGGGCTACGGCGGCGGCGACGTCCTCCAGGGAGTGGACATCGAGATCGCGGAGGGCTCGGTGTCCTGCATCGTCGGGCCGAACGGCGCCGGCAAGTCCACGGTGCTGCGCGCGATCAGCGGGCTGCTCAACCCACGGCTTGGCGAGATCACGCTCGAAGGCAAGCGCATCAACGGCCACGCACCGTCGGAGATCCTCACGATGGGCATTGCGCAGGTGCCGCAATCGAACGGGCTCTTCCCGAACATCACCGTGAAGGAGAACGTGCTGATGGGCGCGTATCTCCGCCGGCGCGACCGAGCCTTCCTCAAGCGCCGCTACGCGGAGCTCGAGGAGTTCTTCCCGGTGCTCACGGAACGCGGGGGCGACAAGGCGGGCAACCTCTCTGGCGGACAGCGGCGCATGGTCGAGTTCGCGCGCTCGCTGATGATGGAGCCGAAGATCGTCATGCTCGACGAACCCTCGCTCGGGCTCGACCCGAAGGCGCTCAAGATGGTGCACGAGAGCGTCAATCGCATGATCGAGCGCGGCAGGACCGTTCTGATGGTCGAGCAGAACGTGCGTTTCGGGCTGCGGCTCGCCGATCACGGGATCGTGATGGAGAGCGGCCGAGTGCTGCTCGACGGGAAGGCGGACGACGTCCTCAACAACCCGGAGATGGCGGCTCTGTACTTCGGCGGCTCCGTGAAGGAGCCGGCGCCCGAGGCGCCGCCGGTCCGGGCATGACGTGACGGGGGCGCTGTGGGCGGCGGCCTCCGGAATCGGGTTCGGCCTCTTCCAGGGGCTGAACCGGCGTGCGGTCCGCGACATCGAGGATCCGTATGCCTCGACCTTCATCCAGCTTTCGATAGCGGCGCTCGTGCTCGTGTCCGTCACGCTTCTGTCGGGCGAGCAGTCCGCCGTCCGTCACGCCAGTGCCTGGGGCGTGACCGCCTTTGCGCTTGCGGGCATCGTGCACTTCCTCGGCGGCTGGACCTTCCTCAACATCAGCCAGCAGCGCATAGGCGCGGCTCGCAGCTCGCCTCTGCTCACCGTGGCTCCGATCTTCGGCGTTGTCATCGCCGCGATCGTGTTTCAGGAACTGCCGAGCGCGCTCGCGCTGCTGGCCATGGTGCCGATGGTGGTGGGCGCGTACCTCGTGTCGTCTCGCTCGCGCGGCCCCGAGATGGACTGGACCGACGCCCTGCCAGGGCTCGCGACAGCGCTGATGTGGGGCAGCAGCCCCGTGCTCACGGTGGAGGGGCTGAAGACGCTCCACTCGCCGCTGGCGGGCGTTTCGATCGGCATGCTCGCGGCCGTGGCGGCGTACGGGCTGGCTCTCGCCTGGCGGGGTGCCGGGCTGCGGCTGGCGACGACGAGCCGCGGCGCGCTCAATTTCAAGGTCGCGGCCGCGGTGCTCGTCGCGATCGCGACCTGGTGGCGCTGGCTGGCGCTCGACGACGCATCGGTGGGGGTGGTCCTGGCGCTCAGCCTGCTGTCCGTGCCGGTCGTGCTGTTCGTGGCGCCGCTGCTCGTCGGGCGGCATCTGGAGCACGTCACCGCGCGCGTGTGGGTGGGCTCCGCGCTCGTAGTGGGCGGCGCGCTGGCATTGATCGCGGTGGGGTGAGCCGATGGTGACCGACATCCACGCCCATGTGATCGTGCCGGAGATCCTGCGCGATGCTGCCCCCGAGGAGGAGTGGCGGCCGCTCGTGCGCTGGGAGCACGGCGTTCAGGTCGTCGAGGTCGCCGGCCGTGGCGTGCGCTCGATGGTCGAGGAGGTGGTCGACATCGAGGGCATCGTGGCCGCGCAGCTCGAGGCCGGCGTCGATCGCGTCGTGCTCTGCCCATTCGTGCCGCTCCTCTTCTACGACGCCGAGCCGGAGGAGGGCCTACGGCGCTGCCGCATACAGAACGAGGGCCTGGCCCGGCTTGTGCGCGCCCGGCGCGAGCGTGTGGCAGCGCTCGGAGCTGTGCCGTTGCAGGACCCGGAGCTGGCCGCGTACGAGCTGCGCGCCGTCATGGCCGGGGGCGAGCTCAGCGGCGTGGAGATTGCCGCGAGCGTGCGCGGTCTCTACCTCGGCGACGATCGCTTCGAGCCCTTCTGGGCAGCCGCCGAGGAGACGCGGGCGGTCGTGTTCGTGCATCCGACCACCCGCGGGTTCGACGCATCGGTCTTCGGCGAGTACTACCTGTGGAACGCGGTCGGGAACCCGATGGAGACGACCGTGACCGCTGCGCACATGGTGCTGGCCGGCGTGCTCGAGCGTCATCCCGGCCTGCGCGTGGTCCTCGCTCACGGCGGCGGCGCGCTGCCGGCGCTTCGCGGGCGCCTCCGCCACGCGTACGAGGTGCAGCCTCCGGCGCGCGCCCGGCTGCGCGAATCGCCCGACGAATCGATCAAGCGCTTCTACTTCGACACCGTCGTTCACGACCCCACGCTGCTGCGCGCCCTTGTTCATTACGCGGGGCCCGAGCACGTGCTGCTCGGATCCGACTATCCGTTCGACATGGGCGACCTGCGCCCGGCCGACACCGTGCGCGCGTGCGAGCTCAATCGGGACGTGGAGGCCGCGATCCTGAGCGGCAACACCGAGCGGCTGCTCGCAACCGTCGGCGCGCGGAGAGAGGAGATCATCCGATGAGCGAGACCGCGCACATCGTCGTCGCGGGCGGTGGCCACAACAGCCTGGTCACAGCTGCCTACCTGGCAAAGGCCGGTCACGAGTGCCTGGTGCTCGACGCGCGACCGATCCCCGGCGGGGGCGCCGCCACGGAGGAGCTCCTGATTCCCGGCTACAAGCTCGACTCCTGCTCGACCGGCCACACCCTGATCCAGGTGAATCCGCTGATGTTGAACGACGAGCTCGGCCTGAAGTCGGACTACGGGCTCGAGTACCTCGAGCCCGACCCAATCGCCCACGTGGCGTTCCCCGACGGCCAGCAGCTCACGCACTGGCTCGACCTGGACCGGGCCTGCGAGGAGCTGGCGCGCTTCTCCCCGCGCGACGCGGACATCTATCGCCGCTTCATGGCGGAGTACGACGACGTGAAGGACGCATTCGCCCGCGCCCGCTCCGCGCCGATCGGATTCGGTCCCTCGCTCGACGAGCTGCTCGCGGAGCATCCGCGCGGACGCATCTGGATGCGGCGCCAGGCCATCAGCGCCTGGGACATCATCAAGCGGGAGTTCGAGAGCCGGCACGTGCAGGCGTACCTGCTCTGGCAGGCGTTCCAGACCCTCGTGCCAGTCGACGCCGCCGGCTCCGGCGTGAACGCCTACTCGATCATCTTCGGCCGCCAGCGCCGCAGCTGGACCATCCCGCGCGGCGGCTCGGGGTCGCTCACCGACGCGCTCGTTCGCTGTATCGAGGACCACGGCGGCACCGTGCTCTGCGACCGCCGCGTTACTCGGCTGATCCTCGAGGACGGGCGCTGTGTTGGAGTGGAGACCGACGACGGCGAGCAGTACCTCGCGGGGGAGGCGGTGCTCTCGAGCATCCACGTGAAGCACCTCGTGGACATGGCGCCGGCCGACGCCTGGGGCGAGGAGTTCGTGTACGGCGTCGAGACCTACGACATCGGCATGCCCGGCATGGCGGCCTACTTCGCCACGAGCGAACCGCCGCTCTTCGAGACGCCCGACGGGTCCCGCAGCGCCGTGTCGGCCGGAACGGTGGGCTGGCCGGAAGAGGTGGTGAAGCTCGGCCGCGACATCAAGGACGGCCGGTTCGTGGAGGACGTCCGCTGGCTGCTGGCAGCGACGCCGACAATCGTCGATCCATCACGCGCGCCCGAAGGCATGCACACGATGAAGCTGCTCAGCCCCCAGACCTGGGAAACGCCTGCCGGGCGGAGCTGGGAAGAAATGAAGGACGAGGTCGCTCAGCGGCAGCTCGAGCACCTCCGCCGCTTCGCGCCCAATCTCACGGACGACAAGATCGTCGCGCGGTATGTGAAGAGCCCAGCGGACATCGAGCGGTCGAACCCGCACATGGTCCACGGCGCCTTCCACGGCGGCGACCGCAGCTACGCATTCAGCGGCAAGCTCCGGCCGGTTCCAGGATGGGCGTCGCACCGAATGCCCATCCCGGGCCTCTACCAGACCGGGGCGACCACCAGCGTGGGCGGGTCGATCACTGGAATACCGGGGCGCAACGCCGCGATCGTGATGCTCAGCGACCTCGGGACGAGCCTGGAGGAGGTGGTGGCCGGTGCCGGACGCGCGCGTGCAGGCAGCCGTTGACCACTGGGGTCCGCGCTTCATGCAAGCCGGCGTGGAGTACGGCGACTTCGTGGCGACGATGGCGCGCATCGAGACCTGGAACGAATGGCTCGATGAGTGGTGCGTTACTGCGGAGATGCACGCCGGGCTGGCGCGCGACGCCGAGGAGGCCGGGCGCCCACGCACGGCCGGCGAGGCGTGGTTGCGTGCGGCCGTCGGCTACCACACCGCGAAGTTCGTGTGGATGCTCGACCATGAGAAGAGCCGTGAGGCTGCCGACAAAGCGGTCGACGCCCTGCGGCGGGCGCACGCGCACCTCGACCCGGCGGCCGAGCGCCTCGAGGCGCCGCTCGACGGCGGGCGGGTGGTGGCGAACCTCAGGCGCCCGCCCAACGGCGAGCGGCCACAGCTCGCGGTGCTGATCCCGGGACTCGACTCCACCAAGGAGGAGTTCTTCAACCTCGAGGAGTTCTTCCTGAACAGGGGCATGGCCACGCTTTCCATGGATGGCCCCGGTCAAGGCGAATGCGGGTACGACGTGCCGATCCGCCCCGACTACGAGGTTGGCCTCTCCGCGGCGCTCGAGGCCGTGGCTGGTCACGACGACCTCGATCTCAACCGGATCGGAGTCGTGGGCGTGAGCATGGGCGGCTACCACGCGCCGCGGGCCGCCACATTCGAGCCGCGCGTGAAGGCGGTCGTCGGGCTCAGCGGGCCGTTCTGCTTCGGAGAAATCTGGGACCAGCTGCCGCAGCTCACACGCGAGACGTTCACCGAGAAGTCGCGCGCGGCCTCGGAGGAGGAGGCGCGTGACAAGGCCTGCGAGCTCGACCTGGACGGTGTGATCGACGAGCTCGACAAGCCAGCGCTGTTCGTCACCGGCCGGCTGGATCGCCTGATCCCGTGGGAGCAGACCGCGAAGCAGGCCGAGCGCGCGCCGCAGGGCGAGTTCGTCTGCTGGGAGGAGGGGAACCACGGCTGCTCGAACATCCCTTACAAGGCGCGCTCGCTGATGGCCGACTGGATGGCGGAGCAGCTCGCGTGACGGCGGTCGCGCTCGTTGGCACCGGGATGTGGGGACCCCGCCTGGCCGCGGCTGCGGAGCGGGCCGGGCTGCGCCTCGTCACCTGCTTCAGCCGCGACGACGAGCGGCGCGGGGAGTTCGCCGAGCGCTTCTCCTGCCAGGCGGCGGCGAGCTTCGAGGATGCGATCGGCCACCCGGAGGTCGGGGGCGTGATCCTGGCCACGCCGAATGACGTGCATGCCGAGCAGGCGCTCGCGTGCGCGGAGCGAGGGCGGCACGTGTTCGTGGAGAAGCCGATTGCCGACACAACCGAGGCCGGGGAGCGAATGCGCGAGGCGTGCGAGACCGCGGGCGTCACGCTCATGGTCGGACACGCGTTCCGGCGGCTTGGCGCGGCCCGCCGCGCCAAGGAGCTGGTCGACGAGGGCGCGCTCGGGCGCGTTGTGCTGGCGGAGGCGAACTTCTCGCTGCCCGGGAAGCTCGGTCCCCAGGCTTGGCGGTACTACCGGGATCGCAATCCCGGTGGCCCGCTCATGCAGCTCGGCATCCACCACGTGGACACGCTGGCTCACCTCCTGGGCCCGGTGCGGCGGTCGTCTGGCCGCTTCGCGCACGTTCACACGCAGGCGGAGATCGACGATGTCGGCGTCGTGGTTTTGGAGTTCCAGTCGGGCGCGCTCGGCTCCGTCACCGGCAGTTACGTGTCGCCGAAGACCTTCGACATCCGCCTGTTCGGCACGGATGCCGTGATCGAGTACCGCACCGACATGTCCGTCTGGCCGGACGCCGAGAAGATGGATCCCGCGACGACGCTCACGCTCTCGGGTAGCCGTGTGGAGTTCGACGAGCGCGACATGCTCGCCGAGGAGCTGGCGGAGTTCGGACGATGTATACGCGGGGAGGCGGAGCCTGAGACGGGCGCCGACGAGGGGATAGCGGCGCTACGCGTCGTTCTTGACGCGGTGGCTTCCGGTGCGGAGGTGGCCGCCTGATGCGCGCTGCGATCGTGCGCCAGGCCGGCACGCCCCCGGAGGTGGCCGAGCGCGACGCGCCGGCGCCCGGCGAGGGTCAGACACTGGTGCGGGTGCGGGCTGCCACGCTCAACCCCGTGGACCTGCACATCGCGGGCGGGCGCTTCTTCACCGGCCCTCCGCAGTTTCCATACGTGCCCGGAGGCGAGGGCGTGGGCACTCTGGCCGGTGGGAACGGCAAGCGGGTGCGTTTCGAGTGCTGGTACGTGGGCTACGGCGGCGACGGCTCGCTGGGCGAGCTGGCGCTCGCGGCCACCGAGTCGCTGACAGAGCTGCCCGATGAGATCGACGACGCGCTCGCCGCGGCGCTCGGCACGGTCGGCACGACGGCGTGGCTTGCGCTCGAGCGCGCCCAGCTCTCGGAGGGCGAGACCGTGCTTGTGCTGGGCGCCACCGGGGCAATCGGCCAGGTGGCGGTGCAGGCGGCGAGACTGCAGAGCGCGGGCCGCGTGATCGCGGCCGGCCGCAACACTGAACGGCTGGAGCATGCGCGAGAGCTCGGAGCTGACGCGGTCGTCGAGCTGCGTGACGGGATGGGGAGGCACGAGCTGACGGCAGCGTTCAGGGAAGCGGGGAGTGGGGGCGTGGACGTGGTCGTGGACCCGCTGTTCGGAGAGGTGGCGGCCGCCGCGCTCGAAGCCGGAAACCCGGGGGCGCGCCTCGTGAACATCGGTCGCGTCGCAGGCACCGAGTCAGTGTTCACGCCCGCGACGCTCAGGAACAAGGCCGCGATCGGCCTCTCCACTCACTACTCGCCGGTCGAGGAGAAGAAGCGCGTGTACCGCGTGCTGGTCGACCTCGCCCTGAAGGGCAAGCTCACCCTCGAGCACGAGGTGCTGCCGCTTGATGAAATCGGCCAGGCATGGAGCATGCAGGCCGGCTCGCCGGGTCGCAAGCTGATCATCGATCCCGCCGCCTCATGACGCTCCACGACACCGAGCAGCACGTCGTGGTCAACCACGCGAGCGGGGAGATGGTCGGCCCGATGGCAACCGCACTGCACCTGCGCGACTTCCCGACCCTGGTGAGCGACGAGCCGCCTTCGCGAGGAGGGGAGGATCGCGGGCCGACGCCGCTGGAGCTTCTGCTTGCATCGCTCTGCGCGTGCACCACGGTCTCCACCGGCAGGATGGCCGCCAAGCTCAGGTTCGAGTACTCCGATCTCACGACGCGTGCGGAGGGCGAGCTCGACACGCGGGGCCGGAAGGGGGCCGCCGACGTGCCCGTGCACTACCGCACCGTGAGGCTGCGGGTGAGGATCGCGACGGAGGAGTCCGACGCGCGCATTGCGCGGCTCGCCGACCTCGTCGGGCGCTACTGCCCGGTGGACAGCCTGATGCGCGCCGCCGTTCCCGACTACGAGGTGACGTGGGAACGGCTGTAGACGCCACGCGCGCGCGCCTCATCGGGCAGCCGCTGCCACGGCGCGAGGACGAGCGGATTCTCCGCGGCCGGACCAGCTACCTGGACGACATCGAGCTGCCGGAGCTGGCGCACGCGGCCTTCGTGCGCAGCCCACACGCGCACGCGCGCGTGAATGAGATACGCGCGCCGGCGGAAGCGCCCGGGCTGCTTACCGTCATCACCGCCGAGAGCCTGGGCGAGCGCGTGCGCCCGTTTCCCGTCCAGGCACCGCCCGAGATGGAGACGGCCGACGAGCCGCATCCCGTGCTGGCGGCGGGTGAGATTCGCTACGTGGGCCAGGCGGTGGCGGCGGTGGTGGCGGAGACACGCGCGCTGGCGGAAGATGCCGCCGACCTCGTCGAGGTGGACTACGAGCCGCTCGAGCCGGTACTCGATCCGCGCGCGGGCGGGCCGCGCCTCACTCACTGGACGCGATCGAGCGGCGACGTCGAGGGCAGCTTCGAACGGGCGGACCACGTGGTGAGCACGAGCCACTCGATCCCCCGGGTGGTGGCATCTCCGATGGAGACCCGCGGCACGGTTGCGTCCTGGGACTCGGGCTCGGGGATGCTCACCATGTGGGTGTCCGCGCAGGACCCGCACCGCCCGCTCTCGCAGCTCGCGCACTCGCTGCGGCGGCCGGAGGACTCCATCCGGGTGATCGTGCCGGACGTGGGGGGCGCCTTCGGGAGCAAGGGCGTCGCGGCCCCCGAGTCGGCCGCGCTGGCAATCGCGGCGATGGACCTTGGGCGTCCGGTGAAATGGGCTGAGGACCGGCTCGAGAACTTCCTGTCCGCCTACCAGGGCCGCGGCATGGACGTGGACGTGGAGCTGGCGCTCGCGGCCGATGGCCGGATGCTGGCGCTGCGCGCACGGATCTTCGCCGACCTCGGCGGCTACCTCCTGACGACCACGGCGATTCCGGCGCACACGACGGCCATGCTGATGACCGGCGTGTACGACATCGGCGCGGCCGAGGTGAACGTCGTTGGCGCTCAGACCCACAAGGTGCCCACCGGGCCGTACCGCGGCGCGGGGCGGCCCGAGGCGGCGTACGCCTTGGAACTCACTGTCGACGCCGCCGCGCGCGAGCTGGAGATGGATCCGGTCGAGTTGCGCCGGGTCAACCTCATCTCGGAGTTCCCGCATGAAACGCCGCTCGGCTTCACCTACGACTCGGGTGAGTACGCGCGCTGCCTACAGCGGGCGGCCGAGCTTGCTGAGTTCACCGAGCAGGACGCCGGCACCGGACGCCGGCTCGGGACTGGCGTGGGCATGTACGTGGAGCGTGCCGGCGGGATGTGGGAGAGCGCGCACGTGACCGTGGAGCCGGACGGCCGCGTGATCGTGCGCAGCGGCTCGAACCCGCACGGGCAGGGCCATGACACAGTGTTCGCGCAGATCGCCGCGGAGCGGCTGGGCGTGGACATCGGCGACGTGGCGCTGCGCTTCGGCGATTCGGCGATCGTCCCCCGCGGTGTTGGCAGCTTCGCCAGCCGCTCGGTGGCCATGGGGGGCTCGGCGATCGTGCGTGCCATCGACGACATCCGCGACAAGTGCGCGACCATCGCGGCGCACCTGCTGGAGGCTCCGCCGGAGGAGATCGCGTGGACCTCCGACGGCGGGCTGTCCGCAGGTGATGGGCGCGAGCTCAGCCTCCGCGAGATCGCAGCCGCGGCGTACCAGCCGCCGCGACTGCCGGCGGGCATGGAGCCGGGCCTGGAGGCGTCTGCCCGCTTCGCCTCGAACCAGGTGTTCTCCTCGGGCGCGTACGCCGCGGCGGTCGCGATCGACGAGGCCACGGGACGCCTCGAGGTTCTGAAGCTCGTGGCCGTGGACGACGCTGGCGTGATCGTCAATCCGCTGCTGGCGGACGGCCAGGTGATTGGCGGTGCCGCACAGGGTCTCGGGGCCACGCTCGTGGAGGAGGCGGTGTACGACGAGAACGGGCAGCTGCGCACCGGGTCGTACGCCGACTACAGCCTCATGACCGCGGTGGAGATGCCGCACATCGAGACGGACTTCGTCGAGAGCCCATCGCCGCTCAATCCCCTCGGCGCTAAGGGGATAGGCGAGGGAGGCGCGATCGGGACGCCCGCCGCGATCGGCAACGCCGTGGTTCAGGCGCTCGGCGGGCGCATCGTGCACCCGCCGTACACCGCCGAGAAGCTCTGGCACGCGATGCAGGGCGAGTCGACATGAAGCTGAACAACGAATTCGTCGTGGCCGCGCCGCTCGAGCGCACGTGGTCCGCGCTGCTCGACGTGCCGCGCGTCGCACGCGCTTTGCCCGGCGCGACCATCGACTCGGAGCCGGCGGACGGCGCCTACCGCGGGACGATGAAGGTCAAGTTCGGGGCGGTCACAGCGGAGTACGCCGGCACCGCGATGCTCCAGGACGTGGACGAGGACGAGCGGGTCGCGAGCTTCCGCGTGGAGGCGCGCGAGCGGCGCGGGCAGGGAACGGCGGCCGCCACGATCACCAGCCGTCTCGCGGAGGACAGCGCCGGCACGCGCGTGTCTGTTGAGACGGACCTCGCGGTCACAGGTCGCCAGGCGCAGCTCGGGCGGGGGATCATGGAGGATGTGGCCGGAGGCGTGCTCGAGCGCTTCGCGGACGGCTTGGAGCAGGAGCTCGCGGGTGGCAGCCCCGGACCTGTGCAGCCGCCCGGATCCGAAGAGGCGCTCGATCTTGGCGGGGCCGTGCTCGGACCGCTACGCGAGCGCGCGGCGGTCTTCGGCGCGGGTGTCGCGCTCGGCTTCCTGGCGGGCTGGCTCCTGCGGAGACGATGAAGCCGGCTCCCTTCGAGTACGCGGCGCCGCGCTCGGTTGACGAGGCGCTTGGCCTGCTCGGCGAGGACTCGAAAGCGCTCGCCGGCGGGCAGAGCCTCGTGCCGCTGCTCAACTTCCGGTTCGCGCGCCCTGAGCTGCTCGTGGACCTGAACCGTGTTTCGGAGCTCTCCTACATCAGGCGCAGCGGCGGCGTGCTCCACATCGGAGCGCTCACCCGGCAGGCCACGCTCGAGCGCTCCGGCGTGGTGTGGCAGCACTGGCCCCTACTCGCTCAGGCGGTGCGGCATGCCGGGCACCCGCAGACGCGCAGCCGCGGCACCGTGGGCGGATCCGCCGTCCACGCCGACCCCACGGCCGAGCTGCCAGTCGCGCTCACCGCGCTCGACGCACGCTTTCACCTGAGCTCTGCGCGGGGCCGGCGGACGCTCACTGCGCCAGAGTTCTTCGTGGCCACCCTCATCTCCGCGGTGGAGCCAGACGAGCTGCTCGTGGAGGTGGAGGTGCCGGCGCTGCCTGAAGGCGCGCGCACTGCGTTCGTGGAATACCAGCGGACGCACGGGGACTTCGCTGTGGCGGGCGCGGCGGTGGTCCGCGGTCCGGGCGACGGCTCGGCGATCGCGCTGCTGGGCGCGGGCACGACACCGGTCCGGGCTCACGAGGCTGAGCGCGCGCTGACGGCCGGCGCTGGCGCCCGCGAGGCGGCCGAGCTCGCGGCTGGAGCGCTCACGGATGGCTGGAGGAGAGCGCTCACCACGGAGCTCGTGCGTGAGGCGATCGAAAGAGCGGCCGCATGAGGATCGGCGTGGAGATCAACGGAACGCTGTATCAGGGAGAGGTCGAGCCGCGCACGCTGCTATCTGACTTCATCCGTCACCAGGCTGGTCTCCATGGCACGCGGGTCGGCTGCGAGCACGGGGTGTGCGGGGCTTGCACGGTGCAGCTCGACGGCGAGCCGATCCGGTCCTGTCTGATGCTCGCCGTGCAGGCGAACGGCCGTGCCGTTCGCACGGTGGAGGGGCTCGCCCCGGACGGCGAGCTTCAGCCGCTCCAGCGAGCCTTCCACGAGAAGCACGCGCTCCAGTGCGGCTTCTGCACGTCCGGCTTCCTCATGTCGCTCGAGCCGTTCCTCCGCGACCACCCCGAGGCGGGCGAGGACGAGATCAGAGAGGCGCTGGCCGGAAACCTGTGCCGCTGCACGGGCTACGAGGCGATCGTCGAAGCGGTGAAGAGCGCAGCCGAGGAGATGCGATGAAGCAGGAGACGGACCTCGAGGCGATGTACCGCCTCTTCTCGTGGAGGATCACGTCCAACTACGTGCCCCACTGGGACTTCGCCCAGATGAAGGCCGAGATATCGGAGTGGGACGAGTGGTGCCGGGTGTGGAGCCGCTACGCGAGCCGGCATGCCGGGCTGGGCGATGCAGCCGCCGCCGACGGCGACGAGCGCGCCGCCGGTGCCCACTACGTGCGGGCCGGTCTCTTCTACCACTGGGCGAGCTTCGTGTTCCCGCACCGTCCCGACGACTTCCGAGCCGCGCTTGCCGGGATGGGGGAGTGCTGGCGCAGGGCAGCTCCGTTCACGGAGCCTCCGATGGAGCTGGTCGATGTGCCGTTCGACGGCACGCTCCTCCCGGGATACCTGCGCAAGCCGGCCGGAGTCGAGCGCCCGCCAGTGGCCGTGCTGGTGCCTGGGGCCGACTCCACCAAGGAGGAGTTGTTCAACCTCAGCGAGCACATCCTGGAGCGTGGCGTCGCCACCTTCGTTTTCGACGGCCCCGGACACGGGGCGGTGAGCTTCGAGCTGAAGCTGCGTCCCGACTATGAGGTCCCGATCGGGGCAGTGGTCGACTGGCTGGAGCAGCGCGACGACCTCGACACCGCGCGGCTCGGCGTCTGCGGCATCTCGTACGGGGGGCTGTTTGCCTGTCGCGCCGCCGCGCTCGACGCGCGCGTGAAGGCCGCCGTGTCCATGAGCTCGTGGTACACGCCGGCCGGGCGCTTCCAGAATCAGGACCACATCTCGCAGGTCGGCCTGCGCCAGTACATGGGTGAGGATCCGGGCGCTGTCCAGGACGCCATGACGCTGGAGGGCGTCGCGGACAAGATCACGGTTCCGCTTCTACAGGTCTACGGAGGCCGCGATCCCGCCTCGCCGCCCGAGCACGCGTACCGCGTGGAAGCGGAGGCGCAGGGCCCTACGACGACGGTGGTCTATGAGGATGGCGTGCACGTCTGCAACAACCTCTGGTACGAGGCGCGGCCGCTGGTGGGGCACTGGCTGGCGCGCGCGCTTCAGCCCGCGCGCAGCAGCCCGCGCTCATAGTCGTGCAGGCTCTCCGCGCCGGACTCGGTCACGAGCAGCAGCTCGCCGGTCTGCACTCCGGCCGTCTCGTCGGGCGTGACCACGTTCGGTTGCACGACCACGGTCATGCCCGCTTCGAAGCTGAAGTCCGGCACCTCCGTCAGGGCGCGGCTGGTCGAGCCCAGCACCGGTGGTAGGTAGCCGCCCACGAAGCCGTGCACGAGGTCGTCGCGGATGGTGAAGCCCGCGTCCTCGATCACCTGCGAAGCCTGCACCAGCTCGGCAGCGGTGGCGCCCGCGCGCAGCCGCCCGGCGATGGCGTCGAAGGCGGCGTCCGCCACTTCGTGCAGCTCCTCGTAGAGGCCCGT
>DASVXS010000009.1:0-4887 GCA_036392575.1 Thermoleophilaceae bacterium
GGCCGTGCAGCGCCCGCTCCGCGAGGTCGCGGCTCATGAACGAGTCGACCTGGCGGGCCTGCAGGTCCCGGATCGTCCAGACCTGGAAGAACTCCAGCTCCATCGGCGCCCCGCTCTCGCGGCCGGCGCCGCTGAAGTGCACGCGCACGAGCGTCCGCTCGCCGTCTTCCTGAAACTCCACGGGGTCCATGCGCATGCCCGTCCACTGCTCGGAGAACGAGTCCCACAGCGCGCGCACCTGGTCGGGGCCGTGGTGCTCGCTCGCGTCCGGGACCTCGGCGGGATCACGCCACACGATCCCTGGGTGGAAGTAGCGGACAGCCGCCTCGAAGTCGCCGCGATTGAAGGCGTCGAAGCCGAAGTCGAGGATTTCGCGTTCGGGCGAGGGCACGCGGCCCGATTGTCCCCCGAGGGTCGCGCCGTGTCGACCCCGACGCCGAATTAGGTGGCGAGCAGCTGGTCGACCGACGTGGAGCGCTGGCCGTCGGAGGCGATCATGAGCTTGAAGTCGTGCGGGCTGGTGGCGGCGGTGAGCGCCTCCTCCATCGACACGCGGCCGGCCTGCACGTGCGCGAGCAGGGCCTGGTCGAACGTCTGCATCCCGTAGTACTCGCCCTCGGCGATCGCCTCGGTGAGGCGGCCCGTCTCCTCCGGGTTCACGATCATGTCGCGAACGCGGCCGGTCATCCGGAGCACCTCGCACGTGGCCACGCGGCCCTTGCCGTCGGGCGTGCGCACCAAGCGCTGCGAGATGACGCCCTTCAGCGTGCCCGCGAGCATCGCGCGCACCTGCTGGTGCATGTGCGGCGGGAAGAAGTCGATGATCCGGTTCACGGTCTCGGGCGCGTCCACGGTGTGGAGCGTCGAGAACACGAGGTGGCCGGTCTCGGCGGCGGACAGCGCGGTGGCGACCGTCTCCTCGTCGCGCATCTCGCCGACGAGGATCACGTCCGGGTCCTGACGCAGGACGCGGCGGAGCGCGCGCTTGAACGAAGTCGTGTCGTTACCCACCTCGCGCTGGTTGATGATCGAGCGCTTGTCGCGGTGCAGGAACTCGATCGGATCCTCGATCGTGACGATGTGCTTCGACTTCGTCGTGTTGATCCGGTCGATCATCGCCGCGAGCGTGGTCGACTTACCGGAGCCGGTCGTGCCGGTCACGAGGATGATCCCGCGCTCCTCCTCGGCGAGGTCGCCGATCACGGCCGGGAGGTTGAGCTCCTCGACCGTGCGGATCGTGTGAGGAATCGCGCGGCACACGAGCGAGATCACGCCGCGCTGGCGGAAGGCGTTCACGCGGAAGCGCGCCAGTCCCGGCACGGCGTAGGAGAAGTCCACCTCGTGCTCGCGCGCGAACTCTTCGAGGCGCTCGTCGTTCGTGAGCATCTCGTGGAACACCTTCTCGGTGTCCTCCGGGCTCAGCGGCTCGGAGTCCGGGATGGGCTCGAGGATTCCGTGTGTGCGGATCAGCGGGCGGGAGGGAACCTTCAGGTGCAGGTCCGACCCCTCCTGCTCGATGACGCGCCGAAGCGCTGCCTGCAGATCGAACATGCTCTCCCTGTATCGGACGGCGGGCGGACGGACTTGAGAGCGTGCGCCCGCCCAATTCAGCTAGTGCACAAGTGATGCGATGGCGCCGAGCGCCTTGCTCGCGTTCAGGCGCCCGTCGTAGACGTCCTTGCCGTTGAGCGCCGGCGGCTTGTCGACATGCTGGCGAATGGCCGTGCGCAGGTCGCTGTACGTGGCGTCCGACTCCTGCTTGCGCAGCAGCGCGGCGACTCCCGACACGTAGGGAGCGGCCATCGAGGTGCCGGACAGCGTCTTGTAACCGCCGCCCAGATAGGTCGAGAAGATGCTGTCGCCGGGGGCGGCAACGTCGACTCCCTTGGGCCCGTAGTTCGAGAACGAGGCAAGTGTGTCGCTCGACGTCGACGCCGCCACGGTGAGGATGTTGCCGTCGGTGTAGGAGGCGGGATAGATCGGCGACTTGTCGATGTTCTCGCTGTCGTTGCCTGCGGCCACCACGATCAGGACGCCGTTGCTCTTGGCGTACTGCACCGCGTCTTCCAGCGAGCTCGACTTGGCGCTCGAGCCGAACGAGCAGTTGATGATCTTTACGCCGGCGTGGACGGCGTAGTGGATGCCGTCGATGGCGTTGGACGTCGAGCCCTTGCCCTTCGAGTTCATGAACTTGACGGGCACGATCTTGGTGGACCAGCAGACGCCCGCAATCCCGTTCGCGTTGTTCCCAAGCGCGCCGATGATTCCGGCCACGTGCGTGCCGTGCCCGTTGTCGTCCTCGCCCGACCCCTTGCCGTTGATCACATTCCAGCCGTAGGTGTCGTCGACGTAGCCGTTGTGGTCGTCGTCCTTGTCGTTGTTCGGCTTGTCGGAGGTCTTCAGGATGTTGGCGGTGAGATCCGGGTGATCGGTGTCGACGCCCGTGTCGAGGGTGGCGACCTTCGAACAGCTGGTGCGCGTCCCCCACGCGTCCGGCGCGTCGATGTCGTGGCCCTGCGGGCTGTTCACGACGGCGTAGTCGAGCGAGTAGTAAGGATCGTCAGGCGTCGTCGCGGACGCGAACTGGAAGAAGTCCGGCTCGGCATACGCCACGGCCGGATTGCGGAGCAGCCGCTTGCGCAGGACGTCGGTCGCCTTGCTGGACCGTGCCCGCACGAGGACCAGCCGTCCGCCGCGGATCGGCCCGAAGCGGTGCGCGATCCGGCCCTCGAGCGACGAGATGATGCTCTGCTGGCGATCCTTCGAGACGCCCTTCTCGAAGCCGACGAGCAGCCGCCCAGAGGCGGACGGCGGCACAGCCTGCGCCGGGCCCACGGCGAGCAGCGCGGTGGCGCACGCCAGCGCGAGCGCAGCCGCGAGGCGCACGCGCGACGAGTTCGTGCGGCAGGTGCGAGTCATGAGCCCAGTGTCATGTGGCGCCGTCACAAGGACAACGGGGAACACCCCAGGATTTGCCCTGGTTTTTGCTCTCCATTACCCTGAGCCGGGAGGCGCCGGGCTCGCCCCCAGATGGCCACCGACACTCACGCGGTCCACCACCTGCTCGAGCGTGAGCACGAGTTGGAGACTCTGAGTGCCGCGGCAGTGCGCGCGGCCGGCGGAGCTGGTGGCGTGGTGCTGATCGAAGGGGCCGCCGGGGTGGGAAAGAGCAGGCTCGTCGCGAGCGCGCGCGCTTGCGGCCGCGAGCTCGGTATGCAGATGCTCGAAGGGCGCGGCGCGGTGCTCGAGCGCGAATTCGCCTTCGGCGTCGTGCGCCAGCTCTTCGAAGGGGTGGTCACGCCGGGCGCGGCCGAGCGGCGCGAGCGCGTTTTCGCGGGCGCGGCCGGACTGGCCGCGGCGCTCCTCGGCGACGGCGCCGCCGGTCTGACACCCGCGCCTGGGGATGCGTCGTTCGGCGCCCTGCACGGCCTGTATTGGCTCACGGTCAACCTCGCCGACGAGGGCCCGGTGCTCCTCGCGGTCGACGACGTGCAATGGTCCGATCGCTCGTCGCTGAGCTTCCTCAACTATCTCTCGCGCCGCTTGGAAGGGCTGCCCGTTCTGCTGGTGGCGGCGGGGCGCTCACCCGATCCCGAGGGCGACGAGCTCTGGCGCCAGCTGGCCGAGGATCCGGTCGCTGAGGTCATTCGTCCGCACCCGCTGTCCGAGGCTGCGACCGCTGAGGTCGTACGCAATCGGTTGGGCCCGGACGCGCACGATGAGTTCTGCCGCGCGTGCCACCGTGCCACGCGCGGCAATCCGCTGTTCCTGCGGGAGCTGGTTGGCGCGCTTGCCGACGCGCATGTTGTACCCACCGAGAACGCCGCGGCGGCGGTCACGGATATCGGCCCGTCGGCGGTGAGCAGATTCGTCCTCCATCGACTGGAGCGGATCGGCGGCTCCGCCACCGCGCTCGCGCGGGCTGTGGCGGTGCTCGGAGGCGACGTCGACGTCGGGCTGGCCGCTCAGGTGGCCGGAATCGAGCCGGCCGAGGCGCGAGCCGTGGCCGACCTCCTCGTCCAGGCCGACGTGCTCGCTCCCGACCAGAAGCTCGGCTTCGTCCACCCGGTCGTACAGGCAGCGGTCTATGAAGATCTGATGCCGGGCGAGCGGACGGCCCGGCACCTCGCCGTTGCGCAGCTGCTCGACGAGCACGGTGCGCCGGCGGAGCGGGTGGCGACCCACGTACTCCAGTGCGAGCCGGCCGGAGAGCAGCGATGGGTGAGCGTGCTGTGTTCGGCGGCGGAGGACGCAGCCGAGCAC
The DNA here is from genome assembly GCA_036392575.1 of Thermoleophilaceae bacterium. GTDB lineage: Bacteria > Actinomycetota > Thermoleophilia > Solirubrobacterales > Thermoleophilaceae > JADGHQ01. The sequence continues at coordinate 4,264 of DASVXS010000009.1, forward strand.
GGCGACCCGCAGGCGGCTGTCGCCTACCTGCGGAGGGCGCTCGAAGAGCCACCGGGTGAAGGAACCAGGGCGGAAGTTCTCTGCGAGCTCGGTCGCTGGGAGCACGCCAACCGCGACGTCGAGAACGCGCAGGAGCACTTGCAGGCGAGCCTCGAGGCTCGCGGCGATTCGGAGGTGCACGCGCGCGCCGCCGCTTGGTTGAGCCGCTCGGCCATCGCGTTTGGGGGGCCGAGCGAGGCGCGCCTAGCTCTCGACGCCACGCTCGCGCAGCTCGAGACCGCAGAGGGAGAGCTTGCGCTCGAGCTGGACGCCGAAGCCCTCGCGCTCGCCCAACTCGAGCTGACCCTGCGCCCGCTCGCCCCGGAGCGACTCGCGGAGTTCGGGAGGCGTGCCGCCGGCGACAGTCGCTTCGAGCCCGTCGCGCGTATCCACGCGGCGGTCGAACGGATGGTCCACGGCGAGGCAGCCGCGGCGGTAGCGGACGAGATCGAGGCCTGCCTTGCGGGTGGAGCACCTGCCGATGCCTACGCCCTCGCCATGGCCATCGACGCGCTTGTCGTGACCGATCGCTACGAGACAGCGGCTCGCTGGCTCGATCTCGCGCTCGAAGCGGCGCGCGCGCTC
>DASVXS010000010.1:0-4997 GCA_036392575.1 Thermoleophilaceae bacterium
CGCCGAGCAACTCGTCCCGCGCAGCCTCCTCGCCGGGGTAGCCGTCCGCCGCGCGCAGCTGAGCGAGGTCGTGCTGATGGACCACTGCCGCGAGCCCACGCTCTTCCGCCAGCGTGGCCAGCAACTCGACCGCCGGTCGCTCCCGCCCCGTCAGACTCGGCACGCGTACCAGCGCGCCGAGATCCGCCGCGATCGCGGCGGGGTCGACCGCGGCCGCGGCGCGCTCCGCGGACTCTGAGAGAGGTCTGCCCATGGGTCCGGTCCGCGAGCGTACTGACGGCTAGACTCACGCAGTCGCTGCCGACGTAGCTCAGTTGGCCAGAGCACCGCTCTCGTAAAGCGGGGGTCGAGGGTTCGAATCCCTCCGTCGGCTTGTTGAGGAAAGGCCTGCAAATCAGGCATTTCTTATGGCGGCTGACGCACGCTCACTTTCAAGCGGGGGTCGTACTCGACGTTCCGCTCTGGAAAGCGAGATCCGTTCGCTTCGTAGGTCGTGAGTGGAGCCGAGCTGGAGCGGGGGTCGAAGTCCAGGGCGGCCTCGTTGCCGTTTGATGCTCACGAGTGATTGGTCCAACTTGTCGGGGTGTTCACGACTTGCGCTGCACGGAGACACCTCCTCTCCGCGCGACGCGGGCTAGGGATGCCCGTTGTCCCGAATCGCCAAAAGCAGGAGCCTGACCACGCGGCCGCTCGTGAGGATCTGCAGTAGTCCCGCAGGTGGCTCGTCCGAATTCCTGCTCTCTGGCGGAGCAGGAGGGCCACGAGGCTGCTGAAGACTTCCACTGTCTTTCCGAACGAGCACTCCGGTGTGGCTCGTCGAGAGCCCTGGACAGTCCTGCTTCGCGGCGGAGGCGGACGTCGCGGGAGTCTCTCCGACAGCGCTCGCTGCTCGCCGGAGTGGGAGCCAGTTCGGTGCCGGCCGAGACGCTCGCATATCGCGTGGGGAGCGGCGGACTCGGTGCGGAGGGCTAGCGAGACGACTGGCGGAACTCGCGCTATTCCGGTGAGATGGGTCTCGCGCTTCAAACTGCCACTCATCGGAGTAGTCTCTGTTCTAAGGACTGAATCGTTCGTTAGGTCTCACTCTCTCTCTTCCTTTCGTGCGGCCCCCCACAGAGGGACTAAAGGTTGAGGGCCATGTCAAGCAAGGAACGCGACCGCGCAATGCGGCGGCTCGAGGCGGCGCTGGTCGAGCAGGACCGGCTGGGCGAGCGCTTTGACGCCGCCGTCGGCACGTCGACCGAGTTCGGAGCCTACGTCCGGCTGCGGGCCGCGGGCGATCAAGTTAGAGCGTTGGAGGCCTGGCTCCACTGGGTCGAGGACGGGGGTTACCGAGGGCTCAACGCGGGCCCGTTCGAACTGCTCGCCGAGAGTCCGCGCACCCTCGCCTGTATTAGAAGAGGACCGGAAGGTTGAGATCATGACGCGCACAGAACGACACCGCACGGCGACAGGGCCGGCACAACGGAGGGGCGAGCTCCATCGCGCCGATGGCGACCGCCGGGTTGGGCAGGCCATCAAGGCCAGGCGCGAACTGGCCACCCAGCGAGTTGGTGGCCGTGCCTGGATAAACGGCCGCGAGGTCGGCGGTGCAGATCCTCGCTACATGCACCTTGAGGCTTCGCACGACTAAGCAAGCCGCCCAAGCGGCGAGAACGGGAACACGCCGGGCCGCCAACTGTCTGGCGTGCGTCCCGTGAAGCGGGGTGTCCGCAGCCTAATGAAGAAGCTGCTGCCCACCCGTGGGGCCTGACGAGGTCGCCGTATGCTGCCGCCGTGCGGGCGCGCTCCTAGAGGACGGGCAGCGGAGTATCGTTCTGGTCAAGCTGGCCTCGCAGCCTCGATGCCAGCCGAGGCGCGATGGCCGCCGAAAGCGCCTTAGGCGCGGACGAGGCGAGGAGCCGAGGCGAATGGCGTTCGCTGTGGGGCCAGCAGCTATGAGCGACGACGCTGGCCGCCGGATTATGCGAGTCCGGGCACGTAGGTCAGGGCGCGAGCCGGCACGGCGGATAGCGATCGGTGACGAGCAGGAAGGCGTAGGCGCCGACGCGGTTCGCGCAGCGCATCACCCCCACCAAGAAATCGAGATTCCCCGCGGTAGCGGCCCGTGAAGAGGATCGCGAACCACGCGCCTATCGCGGCGAAGAAGACCCTACGTCGCCTCGGCGCCGCCTGCCGACCCGTCTTGTCCTGGTGCGCTGTACGGGCGCTCAGATGGATCGACATCTGGGTTGGTCGCCCATTGCGGCGGCCTGCCGCAGGCCATCCCAGGCAGGAGCATGAGCGTGTGTCGCTGACATCCGAAAACCGGACGCGGCATTGATGGGCGTATGCCGCGAGCGATAAGCCGGGCGAGCGAGCGGCGCTGGCCTATGAGCGGGAAGTGCGTGCGTACCGGCGAGCTGGCGCCGCACACGCCGCGCTTCTCGGTTGGAGCTCGCCGCGGTCGAGTCTTGGGAGCGGCGTGGTAAGCCGCAAGTCGCCGAGCGACACCGGCACGCCGCACAAGACCACAGCAGATTGGCGGCAGAAGACCGAAAACGGGCCGACGCGAAGCCTCTCGACGGCTACGGGGCGTCTGTTCTTTGGCTAAGCGAGGCGCTCAAAGGCGGTGTCAATCTCGGCCGCGTTGGCGCTGAATCACAGCGTCAGCGCGCCTGACCGCCTCGGCGGCGTCCGATGCCAGTTCGTGCAGCTTGACAGCCGCCTCATGGATGTCGGCGGCGCGTTCCTCTTCCCACTCACGGCTTCGCTCGGCCCGCTCGCGTGCATCGTCGGCACGCGTCTTCGCGGCATCCCGGCGCGCGCGCCCCTCGCTGCACCTTCTCTGACACGACCCTGTCCGTACCGGCCATGCGCTTGGGCAAGCTGAGGTGTACGCGACCGAGGCCTTCGATGGCAGAGCCGAGTCCCCCAACCTCCTCCCGTTCCGCGACTGAGGCTCGCCTCGACGATACGCGATCCGGTCGGGCACGCCCGCACCGTGACGAAGACAGTCCTGGTCGGCCTGCTGAACAAGCACTGAGTCTTGGCAAAGCAGTTGGCCGCGACGCCCCGCATTCGCCGCCGGCACGGAATCGCTTGCAGCTAGGCGCAACCCGGCTCCGCGCGGAAGGCAGCGGCGGGCCACTTGGTGGCGGCCCTTCGTGTTCTGAGCAGCGCGTGCAGTTGCTTGCGAGCTGCCGATTGCTCCCCAATGCCGCCGGGCGGTCGCGCCGTGGATAGCACAGAGGCCCCACACCCAGCCGAACTCCTCGCTCTGCCTCCGGTGTTCCGCTATAGAAACAACCAGCTCACACCGGAAGCAACCAAGAACGAAAGAACGTCGACAAGCGGTCGCCTGCTGGTAGCAGGGCCCGCACGTGAGCCTACCGTAGTGGAGAGTCTCAACGCGCTGGAGTGCATTGCCCACAGTCTGTACGATCGCGAGGGCGGGCTACACTTGGTTAAGTCGTTCGCCTCTGGGTTCTCCTGTCTCCTTTGATCCTCCGGCGTGCTCGTTCGTAGAGGAGGCCGCAACAGAGGAGGCAGTCGTCGTCCGTTTCGCCTTCGCCGGGCCCTCGCGCACCAGGATGTCGGGGCCGCAGCGGCGACTGCCGCCTTGGGGAACAGGACCGTGACGAGCCGGGCGCGGGATGACGCCGGGCGCGCGGGCGAACTTGCGGAGGCGCCGCGGCCGGACAATGTGCTCGCGCTGGCGCTGCCTGTCTGGGTGGAGACTTCCGTGGCTCGCCCCGCGGGCGAGGGCAATGTGAGCGGCTACGCGATCGCGCTGGGCTGGAACACGCCCCAGAAGTCGAGCGCGTATCTGATCAGCGACGACGCGATCGCCCGTCCGGTGTGGGTGGCCGAGAGCGAGCTCGTGAGCAACTCCGTCCGGCGGCGATGATGAGTCGTCGCTGGCGCGCGCCCACGACGCTGGCGGTGTCGCTGGCCGCGACGGCGCTGCTGGCCGTGTTGCTCGTCGGCCGGCGTCACGAGTTCGCTGCCGCGGCCTCTAGCGCCGCGCCGTGGGTGCTTGGCGTCGCGGTGCTCGGGCAGGTCGTCGCGTTGCTCGCGCGGAGCGAGGCGTGGCACCTGTCGATCAGGGCAGCGGGCGGAACGGTCGAGCGCCGGGCGTTGTACCGCGCGTCGAGCATGCAGGTCTTGGGCAGCGTGCTGAGCGGACAGCTGGGGGTTGCGGCGCGCATCGCCGCGCTCCGGCGCTCGTCGGGGACGCGCTGTCCGCAGGTCGGGACGCTGGTCGCCGCCGAGTTCCCGATCCTCGCGGTCGAAGCGACGCTCGCGGGCCTGGCGTCGTTCACGCTGATCGGGCCGCTCGGTCTGCCGTGGTGGGCGCCTCTGATCGGCCTCGTCGCGGTCACGGGCGCCAGCACGGGCCTGCGTCGGCTCGCCCTTCGCACCGGTCACGCGGTCTGGAAGGGGCTCGCGGTGCTCCGCTGCCGGCGCGGCGGGAGCCGCGTGATCGCTTTCGTGCTGGTAGCGGTGCTCGCGCAGGTCGCGCGCAACTGGTTGCTTCTCCACGCCGTCGGCGCCGACGCGTCCCTCTTCGACGCGATCGCGGTACTGATCGCCGTCGTCACCCTCGGTCAGCTACCGGTTGGGCCGGGGTTAGGCGCGGCCGCCGCGGTCCTCATTCTCGGCAGAAACGGCGTCGCGGCCGCGGCGGCCGCCGGGGTTCTGATGACAGCGACGGGCACGGTCGGCGGCATGTGCTTCGCGGCGTGGGCGGGGGCCGACCGCCTGCTGAGCGCCGCGCGCGCCGTCCGCGCGGCAGTACGGATACCAGCAGTCGCGGGGCCCGAGGCGTGACGGACAAGCGCGAGCCGCCGCAGCAGCCACCTCCCTCCGACGGGAAGCGCGTGATGGGAAATCAGCGCTCGGAGGCCAGTCGCAAGAGCTTCCTGCGCGAACTCAAGCGAGCGGCCCGCGCTCGCCTAGACAAGCGAAGCCCCCAGCTGTAGCCGGGCTTCGAGGGCTGATTACTGCTAGCGTCG
>DASVXS010000011.1:0-2618 GCA_036392575.1 Thermoleophilaceae bacterium
CGGGCAGCGCTCGCCGCCGATCACCTTGTGGTACCAGATCCACGCCTTTGGATTGATCGGCTCGCCGACCGTGCCGAGCAGGCGCAGCGACGAGAGATCGTGCTTCTCCGGGTACTCACGGCCCCACTTGATGCAGGCGCGGATCGCGGTCGGCGCCGTGTAGAACACCGTGACCTTGTAGTCCTCGACGATCTGCCACCAGCGGTCCTTGTCCGGATAGTCGGGCGCGCCCTCATACAGCACCGAAGTTGCTCCGTTGCACAGCGGCCCGTAGACGATGTAGCTGTGGCCGGTCACCCAGCCGATGTCCGCGGCGCACCAGTACACATCGGTCTCCGCCTTCAGGTCGAACACCGCGTAATGCGTGGCAGCGACGCCAGTGAGGTAACCGCCGGTCGTGTGCAGGATGCCCTTCGGCTTCGCTGTCGAGCCCGAGGTGTAGAGGATGTAGAGCGGGTGTTCCGCCTCGAGCGGCTCGGGCGGGCACTCCGTGTCCGCGTGCTCGACGCACTCGTTCCACCAGAGATCGCGGCCCTCGGTCATCGGCACGTCCTCCTCGGTGCGCCGCACCACGACCACGTGCTCCATCTTCGGCAGGTCGCCGAGGATCTTGTCGACCTCGGCCTTCATCGGCGTCGGCTTCCCGCGCCTCAGCGTTGCGTCGGCGGTCACCAGCACCTTCGCGTCCGATACCTCCATGCGCTCGCGCACCGCCTCCACCGAGAAGCCGCCGAACACCACGTTGTGCACGGCGCCGATGCGGGCGCACGCGAGCATTGCGGTGGGCGTCTCGGGCACCATCGGCATGTAGATGCCGACGACGTCGCCCTTGCCGACGCCGATCGACTTGAGCACGTTCGCGAAGCGCTTCGTCTCCTCGAGCATGTCGGCGTAGGTGACGTCCCGCGTCGCGCCGTCCTCACCGACCCAGTGGAACGCGACCTTGTCGCCCTTGCCGGCCTCCACGTGCCGGTCGAGGCAGTTGTGCGAGGCGTTCAGCTTGCCTTCCTTGAACCACTTCGCCCACGGCGGGTTCCACTCGAGCACCGTTTGCCACGGCTCGAACCAATCAAGCTTCTTTGCCCAACTCTCCCACCAGCCCTGCCAATCGCTCTCGGCCTCGTCGTAGACGGCGGGGTCTGAGAAGTTCGCCTGCTGCTTGAAGTCCTCGGGCGGTGGGAAGCGATCCTCGGTCTTGAGCAGGACCTCGAGATCTCGTTCGGTTTGTACGGCGTCCGACATTCGCGCCTCCCTCGTCTCTTCCACGGCGAGGTTACCCGGGCCCTTGGGTCAGGATTCCTGTTACGGAGTTAGGCAGCGCCCGCGGCGTCAGCAATCCGACGGTACGAGTCGGCCGGATCCGGGCTGCCGAAAACCGCCGAGCCCGCCACGAACAGCGAGGCGCCAGCCTCGGCGAGGCGGCCCACCGTGTCGGTGTCGACTCCGCCGTCAACCGCGATGCACACGCGCTCGGGGAGCAACTCACGGAGGCGCGCGACCTTCGCCGTCGAGCTTTCGATGAAGGCCTGGCCGCCCCAGCCCGGATTCACCGTCATGCACAGCAGGATGTCGAGCTCGTCGACGGCCGCGGTGACCGCCTCCGCAGGCGTCGCCGGGTTGATCGCGAGTCCGGCGAGGCAGCCCTGCTCGCGCACCGACTTGAGCGCGTAGTGAACGTGTGGGGTGGCTTCGAAGTGGACATTGATCGAGTCCGCGCCCGCTCGTGCGAAGTCGGGCACCTGGCGCTCGGGTCGCTCGACCATCAGGTGCACGTCGAGCCACGCGCCCGCGTCGTGCACTAGCCCGGCAATCGACTCGAGCACCAGCGGCCCGATCGTGATGGGCGGCACGAAATGGCCGTCCATCACGTCGAAGTGGATCACCCGCGCGCCGGCGTCGAGCACCTCTCGTATCTGATCGCCGAGTCGCGAGAAGTCGGCCGACAGGATGGAGGGCGCGACACGCCGGCCGTCAGGCAGCGCGCGCGCCATCGCTACACGCGCTCCGCCCGCCGCGCGTGCGCCCGTATCTCGGAGAGCATGCGCTCGAGGCGCGGCTCGGTGTCGCGGTCCACGTGCGTCATCGCCGCCGCGACCCCCGGGTGCACCTGCGCGATTTGCCGGTGCAGCTCGTGGGCTACCGCGCGGTAGGTGGGATGGCCTTCGCGGCCGGAGCGAAGCTCGATCAGGTGCATCGCCTCGCGCGCGTTCATGTCGAGCACGTAGCGGATGCGAAAACCCAGGGCGAGCGCGTAGGGCGCGACCTCTGCGCGGCCGATGTCGACCAGTCGCTCGTACTCAGCCTCCGAGCGCTCGAGCGCCGCGCGATAGTCGTCGCCTACGCCCGCCTGATCGAGCTCCTCGGGAACGCCCGCACCGAGATACGGAGTCAGCGGCTGCCACTGCACGGTGAGCATGCGGTGGCGCTGGAGGTCGCGGAAGGCGCCGTAGTCGCCGACGATCTCAAAGCGATAGCGGAGCGCCTCGAAGCCGCGCCCCGGCTTGTGGCGGCGGTTCTCCCGCTCGCCCACGAGCTCGGCGAGCATCACCGCGCGCTCGTCCGGCGGCAGCACGCTGACCGCAGAGCGCACCTCCTCCTCCGAGGTGGCCGCCGCCTCG
>DASVXS010000012.1:0-3435 GCA_036392575.1 Thermoleophilaceae bacterium
ATGAGCCTGTTCCACGCCAATAAGCCCGTGGTGTGCAAGGTGCACGGCTTCTGCGTGGCGGGTGGAACGGACATGGCGCTGTGCTCGGACCTGCTCGTGATCGAGGACGAGGCGCGCATCGGCTACCCGCCCGCGCGCGTGTGGGGCGTGCCGACGACGGCGCTGTGGGCCGACCGGATCGGCATGCAGCGCGCCAAGCGGCTGCTCTTCACCGGCGACATGATCAGTGGCCGCCAGGCCGTGGACTGGGGCCTCGCGATCGAGTGCGCGCCGGCGGCCGAGCTCGACGAACGCTTCGAGGCCCTGCTCGAGCGCATCGCACACGTGCCGGTGAATCAGCTCATGCTCCACAAGCTGCTTCTGAACCAGGCGGCGTTCGCGCAGGGTCTGCACGCGACGCAGGTGCTTGGCACCGTCTTCGACGGCATCGCGCGCCATACACCCGAGGGCTACGCGTTCCAGCAGCGCGCGGCCGACGCTGGCTTCAAGCAGGCGGTGCGCGAGCGCGACGAGCCGTTCGGAGACTCTCAACCAAAAGGCTGACAATTCGCTGATCTTCGTGTACCGCTGGGGCTTCGTCGGCCCCGAGCGAGTGGCCGATGCGGCCTTCGACTCGCAGCTCACGATCACGCTGCGGGAGGCACCCGGCGACGCGACCGAGCTGACGCTCGTGCACGAGCGTCTCGAGACGATCGACGCGGCGATGCCCGGCATGGCCGACGCGACGTCACACGGCCGGGCCTACGCGCTGCGCTCGACACCCTCGCTGCCACACTCGCGGAAGCCTCGTGATGACAGACTGCCGGGCGTGGACGCGCCGGCAGCCGCGCCCGAACGACACATCGTGCTCGGCCTCGTGGCCGAGCCGGGCGTGTCCGCCGAGCTGGCAAAGGATCTCGCGGCTGAGCTTCCGGAGCACCTGTCCCAGCATGTGAGCGACCGCGTCGAGTGGGAGGTGCCCGTCGTGGTCGAACCACTCGATACGGCCGGCGGTGGAGGCATCGAGCTGATCGAGGCCGCGCGCCGGCTGATGATGCGTGAGGGCTGGGACATGGGCATAGCGCTCACGGATCTTCCGATCCGCATCGGGCGCAGGCCCGTGGTGGCGGACGCGAGCGCGCAGCACCGCATCGGGATCATCTCCCTCCCCGCCCTGGGCGCGCTACATCTGAACCGCAGAGCGCGCGAAGCCGTGCTTCGGCTGGTGGAGGGCCTCGTCGGCGAGAGCATGGAGCTCGACGCCGCCGGAGCTGCGCGCACTCGCCGCGTCGGCCGCCGGCTCGTGGAGATGGCCGCGCCCGTGCGACGAGTGGCACCCGCGGACGGAGACGTCGACATCCGCTTCGTCGCGGCAGTGGTCCGCGGGCACCTGCGCCTGCTCGCCGGCATGGTCCGCGCGAACCGCCCCTGGCGGCTGATCGCAGGGCTGTCGCGGGCGCTCGCGGCCTCACTTGCGGCGGTCGCGTTCGCGATCGTGACCGCGGACATCTGGCGCCTCGCCGATGACTTGAGCTGGCCGCGGCTGCTCGCAATCACGGTCATGACGATCGTCGCGACAGTGGTCTGGCTGATCGCTGACCACGACCTCTGGGAGTGGCCGTCGGGCCGGGCGAGCCGCGAGCAGGTGGTTCTGTTCAACGCGGCTACCGCCGCCACAGTCGCGCTTGGCGTGGTCTTCCTGTACCTCGCGCTGTACGTGCTGACACTCGTCGCGGCCGAGCTCGTGATCACGAGCCACGAGTTCGGAAGCCGGCTCGGCCACCCGGTGGACTTCGGCGACTACGTGAAGCTGGCGTGGTTCGTGAGCTCGCTGGCGACCGTGGGTGGCGCTCTCGGCTCCGGCCTCGAGAGCGACGAGGCAGTGCGCGAGGCCGCGTACGGATACCGTCCGGACCGGGGCAGCGAACAGCGGCTCTAGATCTAGCGCCGCTGCATGCGCCCGAATAGGCGCGTGTGCTCGCCGAACAGCGCCGCGAACATGAGCGGGGCGAACCAGACCGCGTAGATGTAGAACCAGTGCTTGGCCGGCAGCTGGATGGCCACGAGCACGGCGGCTCCGAGAGCCGCGACCTGCACGAGGCTACGACGGCGCGGCACCACCGCGACACCGAGGGCGAGCAACGCGGCCGCCGCCTCCACGACCGGGCGGAGCGGATGCAGGCCCGGCGCGAGCCCCCAGATCGAGAACGGCGAGCTGCCACTCGCCTGGTAGCCGACCGTGCGGTCGTAGAGCTCGTGCACCCCGCCGGGCGGGGCCAGCGGTACGAAGGTCGCGAGGAGCACCACGGCGAGCGCAACCACGAAGACGATCGCCTGACGCACGTTGCGCGTGCCGAGTGACTCGCGACCCGTCGCGAACAAGGGCGCCAGCGCAAGCGGCGCGAACTTCGCCGCGGCGCCGAGCCCGATGAACGCGCCGCGCAGCCACGGCAGCGCGAACGCAGCCAGCGCGGCTGTCACGCACAGCGACACGAGCGCATCGTTCGCCGCCGACTGGGTGGTGTAGACGGCGTACGGAAACGCGGCCCACGCGTACGCGAGCACGACACCGAGCAGGCGGCCCTCGCGGCCCGGGCGCAGACGCCGCCCGACGAAGAACAGCGCGACCATCGTGAGCAGGTCGAACGTGATCGCCGCCGCGCGCGCCGCCGGGAGCGAGTCCCAGACGCCGTGCCACGGGAAGATCAGCTCGAACGGCACGTACGCGATGGGCGGAGGCCGGCGTAGAGCATGCGCGCGAGCACGTACGCCAGCACCGGGTAGACGAGCGGCACCGACGCATCGATGTTCCCGCGCTCGAAGAAGAAGTGCGAGAGGCCGAGTCCCGCCACCAGCACGAGCAGGTCGAGGTGCAGCAGACGGAATGGGCGACGCGGGTCGATGAACGGAAGCACGAACAGCAGGCAGAGCGGCAGCCACAGCCACGGCGCGTTGAGCTTTCCGACGAACTGGCCCGAATAGCCGCGGGCGAGATAGGTGTCGACCTGCCGACCGGTCCAGGTCTCCGTCGCCCTCGCATCGGCGTCGCTCACGTACACCTGCGCCTTCTCGGCGCCGTCCTTGTAGAGGCTCACTCGCCAGGAGCCCTCGCCGCGAGTCCAGACCCGAGCGCGTCCCGCCGCTCACGCCCTTCGCCGCCGCGGCCGCGCGAGCGATCCGCACGACCTGCGCGCCCGTGAGCTCGAAGCCGGGGGGCCTCGGCGCGAGGGAGCGCACGCGACGCAGCGGTTGCGCGGGCTCCCGGATGCCGATGATCGCCAGGTGCGATCGATCAGCTGGCCGCCGCCTCCGGGCACGGCGGCGCCCGACCGGACCTGCGCGTGAGCCGGACCGGCGAGTGAGAGGGCCGCGGCGAAGAGCACCGCGGCCGCCGCAGCTATTGCTGCGAGACCTCTAGGAAGGCCTCATAGCGGCGCACGTCGCGCTCGCAGCGTC
>DASVXS010000013.1:0-13315 GCA_036392575.1 Thermoleophilaceae bacterium
CCGCACGCGCGGAGGATCCGGTGGGGCTGGCCGTGGCGCGGGCCAATGCCGAGGCCGCCGCGCTGCTGCCGGTCGTGCGCGACACGGCTCGACGTTCTGCTGCGCCGCCACCTGATCGCGGCGCGGCGCACCCTCCTCGGCGAGGCGGCAGACACCGGCTACGAGACGCAGCGGCTGGCCGTTGGCTTCGTAGACCTGGTGGGATCAACGGCGCTCGCCCAGCAACTCTCCACACGCGAGCTCGGCGCCGTCCTGACCGAATTCGAGACCCTGGCCGCCGACATCGTCGCGGCGGCCGGCGGCCGCGTGGTGAAGCTGATCGGTGACGAGGTGCTCTACACCGCCGCGGACCCACGCTCCGCCTGCCGGATCGCCGTCGAGATGACCAGCCGCTTAGCAGACCACCCGCGAGTGCCGCCCGCGCGCGCGGGCGTGGCCAGCGGCGAGGTGCTGCTGCGCGACGGGGACGTGTTCGGACCCACGGTCAATCTCGCCGCGCGCGCGGTGAAGGTGGCCCGGCCCGGCGAGGTCGTGATCCCTGCCGCCCTGGCTGGCGAAGCCGGCATCACCGCGCGACGCTTGGGGAGCATGACGCTGCGCGGGTTCCCGGCGGAGGTAGAGCTGGCCCGTGTGGCACCTTAGGCGGCGTTGTGGGAATCCCCAATGGACCACACGCTAGCTTTGGACCGGTGGCCGATGCATTCATAGACGGTGGCTGGGATCCTGCCACCCAATGACGATGCTGATCGCTCAGGTCGGCGGCTCTAGCCGGTGACGCTGAACGTAGGGATCGGGCTCGCGCTGATTTGCGCGGCCCTGACGCAGTTGGGATTCCTCTGCAAGCACCGCGGGGCGAACGCCGTGCCGGCGATCGCGCTCGGACGCCCGCTGCAGAGCGCGCGTGCGCTGTTACGGTCGCGCTGGTTCGCGATCGGATTGGGTGTGACAGCCGGCGCCTGGCTGATGCATGTCGCCGCGCTCGCCATCGCGCCACTCTCCTTCGTCCAGGCAGTGCTCTCCACGGGCGTGGTGCTCTTGGCGGTGCTGGGCGCGTCGCTCTTCGGCTGCAAGGTCTCCCGCCGGCAATGGCTCGGGGTGGCCATGACCGCGATCGGCCTCGTGCTGCTTGTGCTGACTCTCCCGCACCGCGGCGGCTCGCACTCCGCCTACGCGTGGCCTGCGCTGTTGGCCTTCCAGGGCGGCATGCTCGTCGTCGGGGCGCTCTTGATCGCGGCACCGCGGCTGGGAGCGCCGTCCCACCACCACGGCACCGCTCTCGGCGCCGCCGCCGGCATCCTGTTCGGCGTCTCGGACGTGGCGGTGAAGGCGCTCACCGGTCTCGCCGGTCACGGCGCACTGGCGGTTGTCGCGTCACCCTGGCTGATCGTCGCCGGGACCGCGGCCGTCCTCGCCTTTCTGGCCTCTGCGCGTGGCTTCCAGCAGGGTGACGCCGTGCCCGTGATCGCCTGCACCTCCACGGCGGCGAACGTCACGTGCATCGTCGGCGGGATCGTGGTCTTCGGAGACGCGCTCGCTAGCCACACGCTGCTGATCATCGTCCAGGTCATTGCGTTCGCGCTGGTCGCCGTGGCCGCGATGCTCACGCCGACGGCGCACGGCCGGGCCCCTTCGCAGGCCGCCGCGTAAGCGGTAGATTCGCGCTAGGGCCGCCTCGCGGCGGTCGGCGACACGTCTGGAGGATTCGGTGGCGGTACCGACAGCGCCCGGCGCAGAAGCCGCAGCTGCGCGCGTCGTCGGGCGCCTCGTCGCCGACATCGAGGGCGAGCTCGACGCTCTGGTCGCCCGGATCGTCGAGCGCATCCGTGACGAGATCCCCGACTTCCGCCGCCTGCCAGTCGAAGCACTGCAGAGGGCGGTGCGCGGCAACGTCGCGCGGGCCCTGGCCGCGCTTCGCGACCTGCGACCGCCCACCCCGGAAGAGCTGGAGCGCGCGGCCGAGATCGGGCGCGAGCGCGCCGAGCAGGGGCTCACGGTCGACGCGGTCCTGCACGCCTATCGGATCTCCGTGACGGCGGTGTGGTCGCGCTTCGGCGAGCTGGCTCGCGAGCGCGGCGCCGACGTGGCGAGCGTGCTCGCTTTCTCTGAGACGCTGTGGCTCTGGGCGGACGCCGTGATGGACATCGTCGGCGCCGCCCACCGCCAGGTGGAGCTGCAGCTCGCGCGCGAGGAGCAACAGCATCGCGACGCGTTCGTGCTCGCCCTCCTGATGGGGACGATCGACGCCGCCGACCTGAGGCGCGACAGTGCCGCGTTCGGCCTCGACCCCGAGTGCGACTACATCCCGTTCCGCGCCCGTTCGACTCACGGCGAGGGCGCTCCGCCACTTCCGAGCCGCGTGGCGCTCGCGCTGGCGGGCGACCGCGGCCTCGTGACCGCGCTCGACCACGACCTCATCGGCATCGCAGCGCGTCCGCCCGTTCCCATCCCCGAGGTGGCCGCAGGAATCGGGCCGCCCGCGCGGCTCGCAGCTCTGCCCGGCGCCTTCGCGCTCGCCTCGCGCGCGCTGCAGACCGCGCTCGCCTTCGGGCAGGAGGGGGTGTTCGCGCTCTCCGACCTGTCGATCCGGCCCGCGATCCTCGCCGACGACGCGCTGGGCGACGCCTTCGTAAGCCGCTACCTCGAGCCGCTCGGGGCGCTCGGGCGCCTCGGCGCAGATCTGGAGGCGACGCTCCGCGCCTGGTTCGAGCACGGCATGCGCATCGACGACACGGCCCGCCGGCTTCACATGCACCCGAACACGCTTCGCCATCGCCTCAATCGGTTCGAGGAGGCGACGGGCGCGAACCTCCGCCACCCGACCGATCTGATCGAGCTGTGGTGGGCGCTCGAGCGGCGCCGGCTCGGAGCCGAAAGCCGCTAGGGACTCAGCGGAACTGCTGCTCTTCGGTCGAGCCCGCGAGCGCAGCGGTAGACGTATCGCCGCCGGTGATCGCCTGCGCCACCTCGTCGAAGTATCCGGCGCCGACTTCGCGCTGGTGCTGCGTCGCCGTGAAGCCTTCTCTCTCGCTCGCGAACTCACCGTCCTGGAAGTCTGCGTAGGCCGTCATGCCGCTCTCGCGGTAGCGGCGTGCGAGGTCGAACATCGAGTGGGCCAGCGTGTGGAAGCCGGCGAGCGTGACGAACTGGAACTTGTAGCCGAGGCCGCCGAGTTCGTCCTGGAACGACGCGATCCCCTCCGCGCCGAGCTTCGCCTTCCAGTTGAACGACGGCGAACAGTTGTACGCGAGCAGCTTGCCAGGGTGCTCGGCGTGTACGGCTCGCGCGAACTCGCGCGCCTCGCCGAGGTCGGGCGTCGAGGTCTCGCACCAGAGCAGGTCGGCGTAGGGCGCGTACGCGCGCGCTCGAGCCACCGCCTGGTCCATCCCCGAGCGCGTCCGGAAGAAGCCTTCCTCGGTGCGCTCGCCCGTGATGAACTCGTGATCGGCGGGATCGCCGTCGCTCAGGACCATGTCGGCGTCGAGGGCGTCGGTGCGGGCGACGATTAGCGTCGGCACGCCGAGCACGTCGGCGGCGAGGCGCGCCGCGATCAGGTTGCGCACGGCGTGCGATGTCGGTAGCAGCACCTTCCCGCCCATGTGCCCGCACTTCTTCTCCGAGGCGAGCTGGTCCTCGTAGTGCACGCCCGCGGCGCCCGCGTCGATCATCGCCTTCGTCAACTCGAACACGTTGAGCGCACCGCCGAAACCCGCCTCACCGTCGGCAACGATCGGGGCGAACCAGTCGATCCCGTCGTTCCCCTCGGCGTGCTCGATCTCATCGGCCCGCTGGAGCGCGTGGTTGATCCGCCGCACGATCTCGGGCACGCTGTTCGCCGGGTAGAGGCTCTGGTCGGGGTACATCTCCCCCGCGAGGTTCGCGTCCGCTGCGACCTGCCAGCCGCTCACGTAGATCGCCGGCAGACCCGCCTTCACTTCCTGCACGGCCTGCTGGCCGGTGAGCGCGCCGAGCGTTCGCACGGGCTCGTCACGCCCGAGCATGTCCCACAGGCGCTCGGCTCCTATGCGGGCGAGCGTGTACTCGATGTGGACGGTTCCCCGCAGCCGCTCCACATCCTCGGGGGCGTACGGCCGCTTGATCCCGTCCCAGCGCCCGGGGACATCGTGGCTTCCATTTCCCGCTCGAGACGTCATGGCAGCCGTTTTCCCGAGCGGCGGCGGTGGAAACTCCGACACTTCGACTAATCGACGGGTCCCGAGTCCTTCAGGTGCGCGGACCAGCGCTCCTCTATCCGCCCAAGCCGCCAGATCAGTAGCGCGATCACCCAGGTGGCGACGAACATGACGACGATCACCAACCCGAGGAAGTTGATGTCGACGTTCTCAAACGAGTTCCAAAAGGTTCCGGACAGGCCGAGCTTTGAGCTGATCAGACCGCCGACCTCGATCGTGCCGATCACGAGCGCGACCGCCACAGATAGGCCCGTGATCGTGAGGTTGTAGAACACCTTGCGAACCGGCTTGGAGAGCGCCCACCCATACGCGAAGTTCATGAAGGACCCGTCGATCGAGTCCATCAGTGACATCCCCGCGGCGAACAGGATCGGCAGGCAGAGGATCGCGTACCACGGCAACCCGGCCGCCCCTGCGCCGCCGGCGATGACCAGGAGCGCCACCTCGCTCGCCGTGTCAAACCCGAGCCCGAACAACAACCCGACCGGATACATCTGCCGCGGCTTGGCCACGGCCTTGCTCAGGCGTCCGAATAGCCGGTTCATCAATCCGCGGCTGTCCAGCTGCCGCTCGAGCCCGGTTTCGTCGAAGCGCCCGCTCCTCATCTCGCGGAACACCTTCACGATGCCGAGCAGGATCACGATGTTGATCGCCGCGATCAGGTAGAGAAACCCCCCGGACACCGCGGTGCCGACAGTGCTCGTGGTCTGGCGCAACGACGAGTGACCGTCCTGGACGGGCCCGTCGAGCGAGCGCACGCCGATCGAAATCAAGAGCACAAGTGCGAAGACGACTGTCGAGTGTCCGAGTGAAAACCAGAAACCGACGCTCAACGGCCGCTTGCCTTCGGCCATCAACTTGCGTGTGGTGTTGTCGATCGCGGAGATGTGATCGGCATCGAACGCGTGTCGCAGCCCGAGCGTGTAAGCAGTGACCCCAATCCCGATCGGCAGTACCGGGGCCGTGCCGAGGTGGTAAGGCCTTGGCGCTGAGAACGCGACCAGCGCGACGAAGCCGAGCACGTGCAAGCCGGCAACCGCCGCGACCATCGCCGCCAGCGTCCGCCGCTCGTGACGGCTCAGCGATGCCCAGAACACTGCGCGGTGTGTGTGGTGTGTGTGTCTACGCGGCGCGCTTCGTGGTCACGACGTGAGCAACGCTCCTCCGCCCGTGTCCTGGTCAGGCGCTTCCGCGTTCGGTGGGCCGAGGAACGGGAACTCGGCGAGGTAGTCGTCGTGCGGCCCGACGCCATCGGAGGTCACACGTCCGTACGTGAGGAATGCCATGCGCGTGTCGTAGACGTCGTCGGTCAGAGCCCGGCCGTTGGGGTAGTGCGCCGGCCGATTGCGGTCGTAGTGGAGGATGTCGGGGAGCACGGTGAGGACGGTGTCTCTGGCCTCGGCGGGCGGGTAGCCGCGACTCTCCAGTAGCCGCGACCAGGGCTCCAGGTAGTCCGCCACGTCGTTCGCCGGGTGTCCGGCGTTGAACTCGTTCTTGAGCTCGTCAACGAAGAACGGGTTGAACGACGGGTTCCCGATTCGGTCGACCTGGACGAGCTTGCCGCCGCGGCGCACACTCACTGTGCCCCAAAGTCCGACCTCCGGACCGGGGCCGAGCATGTCGTTGGGCACCTCCAGCGCCATGCTGAGGATGTTCTTGCCGGCGAACGTGTCGTCGCCGGTGAACTGAAAGTCGTGGAATGCGCCTTCGCCGTCGGCGAAGAACGGATCGCTGCGGACGCCGATGAACAGCCGACACGAACCGGCTTCGACCGGCGTCGCCATGGTGTCGAAGCTGACGGGCGTGCCCTCGATGAGCACCTCGCCAACGGGCTCGGCCTCCCGAGCCTGGCTTCCTGTCGCATAACGCACCGTTCCGGTCTGGCTGCCGCCGTTCGACTCGGAGAACACAAATGAGAAGGCAGCGTCGGCCTGCGTGTCTCCGTCGTTGTCGACGTTGATGCGGTAGACCGCATCGGGATGAAAATCGGCGCCCGTCATGAATGGATTCACGTCGATGATCAGCACGGTCTTGCCCGGACTCTCTGCCGACTCGAAAACGAAGAGATCGGTCAAGTCCAGGCGCGCATCGTCACCCGGGAACTTGAGCATCGCGGCACTGAAGTGGTTGGACATCGTGGATCCTTTGATTGCTGGTTAGGGCATCGCTCACGTGGGATAGGTGTGCGACGGGCAACCGCGTCTTACCGCCGCTCAGGCTCAGGAGTGGGGACTCTCGCCACGGATCGGGAGCCAGTAGAAGGCGTTGAACGCGGCGATCACGGCCAAGCCCAGGACGGGCAGCACCACGCCAAGCAGTGCGCCGGTCGAGAGCCAGGCCAGGGCGAGCTGGAAGCGCCTGCTGATGTTTGTCGCGCCGGCAGGGTCAAGAGCTTCGCTGAGCAGCCGGTGACGGCGCGCGTACTGCCAGACGGCGTTGAACGTGAGTGCCGTCACGTCGAACGCGATGGCGTAGAAGACGACGGCGGTTCGCTGACCGTGTCCGCTGCGCACCGACCCGGCGAGGACGGACGTGGCGAACGGGAGGAACGCGACGACCATCAGCAGCAGGGTGTTCAGGAGCAGTACGACCCGGTCGGCCGAAGTGATGTGGTCGAACATGACGTGGTGGTTGGCCCACACCTGTCCGATGAACAGGAATGTGACGGCGTAGGCGAGATAGGACGGCCAGAGCGCGAGCAGGCCGTGCAGCAAGTTCCTGTCGTCGGTCGGCGGTCTGATCTCCAGCACGAGCAGGGTGACGGTGATCGCGAACACCGCATCGCTGAACCCCACCGACCGAATCGTGTCGCGGTGCACCGACGCTGGGTCGGCCCCCGCCCCCTTGCCTCCAGGCGCTCGCGCCATCGCCTGGGATAGTGCGCGGACGCAGGCGCGTCTTACCGGCCCGCCTCGCCTTCAATGCTCGGGGCGCCTACTCGGGCTGGGCGTCGGCAAACCGGCGGGCCGCTTCGAGCAAGCCGTTGTGATCGGCACGGCAGCCGGGGCAGCTCCGAAGGTGGATCGCCGTGCCGGGGAACACGCGTGCCGGGTCTTCCCCGGCGAGCTCGAGCTCGATATAGGCGTCGAGAATGTCCTCGCCGGCGGTGCAGCCCGCATCCCCGGCCTCGGCGCGCAGGAACTCGTCGAGGCGACGAAGATCGGCCATCAGGCTGCGTCCTCCTCGGGCACAGGATGTCCGGCGGCGGCCATGCTGGCACGCAGGTTACGCCTGGCGTCGAAGAGGTTCTTGTAGATCGCGTTGCGGTTGGTGCCGAGCTGGACCGCTAGGACATCGATGGGCACCTCATTGAGCGCGATCGCGACGAACACTTGCCGCTGCCGGTCGGTGAGCTCGCCGATCGCGACCGCCAGGGCCTTGAGCTGCTCTCGCTGCTCGATCCGGTCGCCGGGCTGAGGCGCAAGCAAGTCGGGCAGCTGCTCGAATGCAAGCCCTTCTCGGCTCGGGGACTGTCCGCGCCAGATGTGGCGCGCCACCTTGCCGGAGACCTCGAACATCACGAACTTGTACGCCCAAGTGGTGAAGCGGCTTAATCCGCGGAAGTCGTCGAGCCTGGCGAGGACGTTGATGAGCGCGTCGTTCGCGGCTTGCTGGGCGAGATCGTCGAACTCGGCTCCCATGATTGACGCCAGTTGACCCCGTCGCCGCGAGAGTTCGTGGTAGGCGACGCGCAGCAGTACCACGCGGAGCGAGGCTACCGCCTCGTCACGGCGCGGATGTCCGGGGTGCAGCTGTTTGACCCACTGTTCGCACTCGCGATCCTGAGGCATTCGGCTCGGTTGGTTGCCGCTGGTCGGCGCTGGCTCACCACTCACCGTGTGGCCCCCCGCTGATGGCGATGCTCCTCAGATGGACTGCCATCACGGCTGCGCATCGGGCGGATTATCGCGCCCGCAGGTTTCCTGCAGGTAAGAACTCTCCGCCGGCCGACCCTAATCCGATTGACAGCGAGAGCCCCACTGGAGGGACAAGATGGACGATGGCGGTCCACGCTTCGACGACTTGAGAGCCCTATTCGTCAACTGCACGCTGAAGCGTTCTCCGGAGCCCAGTAACACCGACGGTCTGATCGAGCTGAGCAGCGGGATCATGCGCCGCCGCGGCGTCGTGGTTGACGCGCTGCGTGCAGCCGATCACGACATCGCCACGGGCGTGTGGCCGGACATGACCGAGCACGGCTGGGCGGTCGATGAGTGGCCGGCCATTTCCGAGCGGGTCCTTGCTGCGGACATCCTGGTGCTGTGCGGTCCGATCTGGCTGGGCGACAACAGCTCGGAGATGAAGCGGGTGATCGAGCGACTCTATGCGTCCTCCACGCTGCTCAATGCGCGTGGTCAGTACGCCTATTACGGCCGCGCGGCCGGATGTCTGATTACAGGCAATGAGGACGGCGTGAAGCACTGCGCGATGAATGTGCTTTACAGCCTCCAGCACCTCGGCTACACCATCCCTCCACAGGCCGACGCTGGGTGGATCGGATCGATCGGCCCCGGGCCGTCCTACCTCGACCCCGACTCGGGCGGCCCGGAAAACGACTTCACCAACCGCAACACGTCGTTCATGACCTTCAACCTCATGCATGTGGCCGCGATGCTCAAGCGCAGCGGCGGCTTGCCCGCGTTCGGCAATCAGCGCACTGAGTGGGATGCGGGGTGCCGACCGGACTTCGCGAACCCGGAGCACCGATGAGCCAGGCCGTGATAACGACACGGCGATGACCACCGGTCCCGACACCGTGCCCGACGCCGTGCTCGATCGCGTGGCGTGCGCGTCCCTGGTTGACGCCATGGGTCGACTTCACAGCCATCGTGCGCACATCCTCAGCCTTGTCAGCCCCGCCCCGCGGCGACTGTTCGGGCCGGTGGCCACGATCGCCTATCTCCCGTATCGCGACGATCTTCGGCAGACCGAGCTTGGGTTCGGCGCCTTGTTTCACCAGGCGGTCGGCGAGTCGGCAGCGGGCACGGTGCTGGTGCTCTCCAGTGGCGGCTACCCCGAAGCCTCCCACGGCGGCGGGACGAAGCTCTCCCGCCTCCAGCACACCGGGGCCGCCGGGGTCTTGGCGGATGGGCGGCTGCGCGACTTCGAGCAGCTACGCGGGTATGCGTTTGCGACCTGGTGCCGGGGCGAGGCCACGCGCTGGGGTGGCGACACGGTCATGCCTTTCGCCGCCAATGTCGCGGTGGAGATCCGCGGCGTCTGCGTGATCCCCGGCGATTACCTGTACGCGGACGCCAGTGGCGCGGTCGTCATTCCCCGAGCAAGCTTGAAACAGGTGATCGACGAAGCGCTGAGGGTCGAAGCTGAGGACGCGACGTCGCTCGAGGAAATCGCCACCGAGCGACTCGAGGGGACATCGCGCGACTGAGGATCACCGAGCGCTGCGCCGAGTCAGAGATCAACGACGACGTTGTCCCTCGGCTTTGAGCAGCAGATGAGTACGCTGCCGTCGGCGGGCGGCTCGACGGGGTCGGGGCTGTAGTCGACCTCGCCCGCTGTGAGCGTTGTCTCGCAGGTGTGGCAGACGCCGGTGCGGCACGACCAGCGGACGGGTACGTCGCAGGCTTCGGCGAGTTCGAGGAGGCTGCTGTAGTCGTCGCTCCACGGCACCGCGAGGTCGCTTCGGGCGAACTCGATCGTCGGGCCGGTTCCGGGGTGGCCGGCCGGCGGGTGGGGCGTCCGCGCCGCCGTTGCTGCGATGCCGGGCGTGAGGCCCGGTGCGGGTCCGAACGGCTCGGTGTGGATGCGTGAGGCGTCGAGGCCGATCGCCGCCAAGCCCGCGCTGATCTCATCCATGAATGGGGCTGGTCCGCAGAGGTATGCCTCGGCGTTTGGCGGTGGCCCGAGCGCGGCGAGCAGCGACCCGGTGAGGCGCCCGGCGCTGTCGAAGTCGCGGCCTTCGAGATCGTTCGTATCGGGCCGGCTGTAGTAGACATGGATGCGCACGTTCGGAAGGGAACGGAGGAGCGCCCGGGTCTCGGCGGCGAAAGAGTGTTCGCGGCCGCTACGCGCGCCATGGAGCCACCAGACTTCTCGCTGGGCGTGCTCGGTGGCGAGTGCTTGAAGCATGGCGAGCACCGGGGTCGCGCCGATGCCGGCGCTGATCAGCAGTACCGGCGCGCTGGTTTGGTCGAGAATGAAGGTGCCGCGGGGTGCTGCGATGTCGAGCTGGTCGCCCACTGCGAGGCGGGTGTGGAGATAGCCGCTGGCGACGCCCTCGGGTTCGCGCTTGACGGTGATCCTGTAGTAGCCGGCGTCGGGCGGTCCGGACAGGGAGTAGTTCCGAAGCACCGACCTCTGCTCCTTCTCGGGCTGGATACGAAGCGTGAGGTACTGGCCGGGACGCGCGGGAGGGACCGGTGCGCCGCCCGGGTCCTCGAGCCGTATGGAGATCACGGAGTCGCTCTCCCGCTCGATTCCGGTCACTGTCAGCCGCCGGAATCCCGGCCAGGCGGGCGGCGGGCTGGCGGTGCTCAGGCCGGCATTGCCGCCGCCGGGTTCTCCGTCGAGCAGGCCGCGAAATGACGCTTGCCAGCCGGGGCTGAGCGCGGGAATGCGCAGCGCGCGGAGCAGCTGCTGGCGCGGGTGCCCCGGCAGGTAGAGGAGTGCGTTGACCTCGGCGACCGTCATCTGTTCCGGGCCGGAGGCGAGCTTGAGGATCTGGTCTCCCGCTTGTACGTCGCCTTCTTGGAGCACGCGGAAGTAGAAGCCGGGACGGTGGTGTGAGACGAGCAGCGCCGGTATGCGCGGGTCGTTCATCCGAATCCCGACGCGGTAGCAGGTGACGCGCGGTTGCGTCACTTCGAAGACGGCGCTCCCGATCTGGTACCGGTCGCCGATGCAGACCTCGTCGTCGCTCAGTCCTTCGATGGTGAAGTTCTCGCCGAACTGTCCGTAGACGAAGTCGTTTCGTCCAAGCTCGCGTTCCCAGTACCGATAGGAGTCGATCTGGTAGACGAACACAGCGCGTTGCTCGCCGCCGTGCCCGGCCAGATCGCCCTGGCCGTCGCCGTCCACGTTGAGCTTGCGCACACGGCGGGGCCCGGTGACGGGCTCCTTGAACACACCGGTGAAGACGGTCTTCCCTTGCCACGGCACATCCTTCGGCATGCCGACGTTGACCGACAGCAAGGCGCCCACCGGCGAGCTCATGCTCACGCGCCTGACGTCGCCGGTTCGACGACGTGGATGCCGCCGACTTCGTCGACGCTGAGGTTGCGGTCGGGACCGTGGGGAAGGACGGTTTGCCCGGCGGCGGGTTCGAGCTTCTCGCCATCGATCGTGATCGTCACCTTGTCGGGTTCGAACGAGACGAGGTCGGCGATACGAGCCATCTCCTCGAACGGGACCCGGTACGACCAGGCGGCGTTGCGCGCGTTCCCAATGTCGTAGTAGGACGCGAGACCCTTGTAAGGGCAGAAGGTCTGCCCCTCGACGGGACGAAGGGCGTTGGCGACGACGTCGCCGCGAGGCACGTACCAGCGCGGGGCGAAGCCCGACTCGTAGAGCACCAGCGGTGCGTGGGTATCTGCGACAACTTGATCGTCCTGCCGCACGACGAGGTGGCGCGAGCTGCGCCGGATGTCGATCCGGTGATAGGGGTCGGCGGCGTGCCCGAAAATCCGTTCGTCCTCTTCGTAGAAGGCGTCCATTCCCCGCCATGCGAACGCGACCGTGTCGCGCAACGCAGCAGCCTGCGGCGGCGGATCGACGTGCTGCCAAGCGCCACGCTTCGCGATCTGGCCGTCGCCACCGACGACGTCGAACCATCTTGTCTTGCCGAGATCTGGGTGTGCTGTCTCTCGGTCCGTGGGCAGCAATACCCCGCCTGCAATGTCTCCGATCGGGAAGTAGGCAACTGGGTAGCGGGCCGGCTCGAAGAGAAGCACCGCGTCGTCGCTCCGGGCGACGATGCTTCCGCCGAGCTCAACGCTCATCCTCCGGCGGAGCGGCTCGACGTAGAGCACACGCTCGGGCATCGGCGACTGTGTGAGGAAGGTTCCGTTGGGATCGCGCCCCAGCGGCCCCTGCTGCCATGAAAGTCCCATGACTGCTCCGATCGTCCGTGGGCTATCTGTCAGTTTTGGTTGTCGCGTCCACCGCCCCGCTCTTACCGAGGCTGAGCGCGAGGAGCGGAGCCGGCTCCCCGCGACCCGCAGCCGCGGCGGCGAAGCCGTCGGGGCTGACGAGCCAGCTGCGGAGCCGCCTCATAAAGGACCTGTTGTTCTGATGGCGGCTCGACATTGCGCACGCTCCTTCCGGTGGGTGTGGCTTAGACAGTGCGCGGCGGGCGCCGGTTCTTACCGGGCATCAGCCGTCCACGATCACGCCCCGGCGTGGCCCCGTTCCTGAAGGGTCCAGCTGTTGCCGTCGGGATCCGAGAAGCCGGCAAAGCTGGCGTAGTCCCCGTGCGCCGGGTCGAGGCCAGGCGCGAATCCCCCGTCCCAGTCACCGATCGGCGTCTTGTGCCGTATCTCGCTGACCTCGACACCGCGTTCGAGCAGGCGGCTCCGTGCGCTCTCGAGGTCGCTAACGACGAGATAGGCGTTGCGGACCGATCCGGGGGCCGCGTCGGTGAGCCCGGTGCCGATCTGGATCGAGCAGCTCGACCCCGGGGGCGTCAGCTGCACGACCCGGAACGCGACGTTCGGCGCATAGTCGACGTCGAGCGTGAAGCCGACCTGGTCGACATAGAACCGCAACGCGCGATCGACGTCGCTCACCGGCAGCGTAATCACCTCGAGTGAAAACGTTGGCGTTGTCACAACTGATTCGTGCCAAGACTGACACCGGTCTTACCGTCAGCCAGCACGACGCGTCGCGACAGTGCGTTGAGCAGTAAGAACCGGCCGCGGGGCCACTCTCATGTTGCCGAACGGGCCAATCCACACGGGCCTAATCGGAAGGAAGAAGACATGACCGCAAATTCGAACGCGGGCACGATCGACCGGCAAGCATGACTTCGACTCAGAACACGGCTGCCTGTGCTCGCGGCGGTCTCGCTGTGGTGCAGTCCAGGGAACCCGCTGCCCCAGAAGGAGACGAACCCGCTTCCTCGGCGGTGCGTGTCCTGGTGGCCGACGGTGAGCAGCTGGTTCGCGCCG
>DASVXS010000014.1:0-13624 GCA_036392575.1 Thermoleophilaceae bacterium
CGTGGAGACCGCCGAGAGCTACTACGACGAGGTCTCCACGACCGTGCGCTACGAGGGCCGCATTCGCACGATCGAGGCGGTCAAGGAGGCCGGGCTCGAGACCTGCGTGGGCGGCATTCTGAACCTCGGCGAGTCGCGTGAGCAGCGCGTCGAGATGGCTTTCCAGCTTGCGTCGATCAACCCCACGAGCGTGCCGATCAACCTGCTGAACCCCCGTCCGGGCACCAAATTCGGAGACCGCGAGCTGATCGACCCGTGGGAGGCGGTCAAGTGGATCGCGATCTTCCGCCTGATCCTCCCAGACGCCCTGTTCCGGCTCTGCGGCGGCCGCGTCGAGAACTTGGGCGAGCTCGAGCCGCTCGCGGTCAAGGCGGGGCTGAACGGCGTGATGATGGGCAACTTCCTCACCACGCTCGGCTCTGAGCCCGAGGATGACCGCCGCATGTTCGAGCAGCTCGGCTTGAACACCGCCCGCCAGCCGGACAACGGCTCGAACCCGAGGCCCGACAACCGCTCGGGCTGGCTCGAGGGCGAGTCGCCCGCGCGGGCTGAGGATGGCCTGGTCGACCGTCAGGACGAGGCCCCGTTCTGGGATCCGGCCACTCAGCTGCGTCATCGGAAGAAGACCTCAGTCCCGCCGCGGCCAGACGGCGCGGCAAACACCTATCCCACAGTCATAGAACTGCCGGCCGCGTAGGGAGGGCCTCAGTTGAACGAGATAGCGGAGCGCCTGGACGAGATCAAGAGCCGGGGGCTTCATCGGCGCATGCGGATGGTGTCGGGGCCGCAGGGGCCGCGCGTGCTGCTCGACGGCAAGCCGGTTCTGTTGCTCTGCTCGAACAACTACCTGGGCCTTGCGGACCACCCGCGTGTTCGCGAGGCGGCTGCCGACGCGGCGATGCGCTGGGGCGTGGGCTCGGGGGCGTCGCGGCTCGTGTCGGGCAACATGACGATCCACCGCCGCCTCGAGGACAAGCTCGCCGCGTTCAAGCGCACGGAGTCGTGCCTGCTGTTCGGGTCGGGCTACCTCGCGAACACGGGCATCGTGGCCGCTCTCGCGAGTGAGGGCGACGTGGTGTTCTCGGACGAGCTGAACCACGCGAGCATCGTCGACGGCTGCAGGCTCGCGAAGGCTGAGACGTTCGTCTACGACCACTGCGACATGGAGCACCTCGAGTGGGGCCTCCAACAGGCCGCCGGGCGCGGCAGCCTGATCGTCACCGACGGCGTCTTCTCGATGGACGGCGACATCGCGCCGCTCACCGAGATCGTGGAGCTGGCCGGCCGCTACGACACGCGAGTGATGGTCGATGACGCGCACGGGACTGGCGCACTCGGGCCTGGCGGCCGGGGCAGCGTCGCGGCCGCGGGGCTCGAGCACGAGATCGACGTCCTCGTGGGCACGCTCGGGAAATCGCTCGGGAGCTATGGCGCCTACGCATGCTGCGACTCGGAAATGGCCGAGTACCTCGTGAACTGCGCCCGCACGCTGATCTTCTCGACCGCCCTCCCACCGCCCGCCGTTGCGGGCGCGATGGCGGCGCTCGACCTGCTGATCGCGCAGCCGGAGCGCGTCGACAAGCTCCAGCGCAACGGCGCTGCGCTGCGCGCCGCGCTCGCCGACGAGGGCCTCGACACCGGCGGCTCGGAGACTCAGATCGTGCCACTCGTGGTCGGCGCGGCCGACGACGCGATGTCGGCCTGCGAGAAAGCGCTCAAGCGCGGCGTGTTCGCCCAGGCGATCAGGCCGCCGACGGTGCCGTCCGACACGTCGCGGCTCAGGCTCGCGGTGATGGCGTCGCACACGGCCACGGAGCTGCGGGGCGCGGCGAAGGTGCTCGCCCAGTCGCTCCCGGACGTCGTGCGCGAGGCGGCCCCGAAGCAAGAGCGCCCGCGGGTGTTCGACGGCTGGGCGGAAGCCGCCTAGATCCGGCGTTGCGCGGGCTCTTCGTCGCCGGCACCGACACCGGCGCCGGCAAGACGGTCCTCGCCGCGGCGATCTGCGCTGCGCTGGCGGCCCGCGGCGAGCGGGTAGCGGCGTTCAAGCCCATAGTCACCGGGCTGGATGAGCAGGTCGACGAATGGCCGCGCGACCACGAACTGCTCGCGGCGACCGCCTCCGCCGGCCAGATGGCCGCGGACGTCGCGACGCGCTCTTTCGGCCCGCCGGTGTCCCCGCACTTCGCGGCGCAGCTCGCAGACGAGATGCTCGATCCCGCGGCGCTCGTCGAGGCGGCCCGCGCTGCCGCCGAAGGCGCGGACGCGCTCGTGTGCGAGGGAGTCGGCGGACTGCTCGTGCCGCTCACGCCCGAGTACCTGATCCGCGACTTTGCGGCCGATCTCGGGCTGCCCGTGGTGATCGCCTCGCGCCCGGCCCTCGGCACCATCAACCACTCGCTGCTCACGGTCGAGGCCGCCCGCGCGCGAGGTCTCGACGTGCGCGGCATCGTGATGACGCCATGGCCCGCCGAACCCGACGGGATGCTTGTCTCGAACCGCGAGACGGTGGAGCGGCTCGCGCGCGTGGAGGTGGCGACGCTGCGGGAGACGTCACCGGGCGCCCTGGCGGAGGCCGGCGCGGCGTTGCCGCTCGATCGCTGGCTCGACTAGCTCGGGCTCGCCGCCTGCGCCTCCTTCTTCGCACGCTCGGCCTCGCGCAGCTCGATCCGGCGGATCTTGCCTGTGCGGGTCTTCGGGAGGTCGTCCACGAACTCGATCTCGCGTGGATACGCGTAGGCCGAGAGCTGAGTGCGCACGTGCGTCTTGATCTCGGACGCGAGGTCGTCGCTCGGCGATTTGCCCTCCGTGAGCACGATGAACGCCTTCACGATCGTGCCGCGCAGCTCGTCAGGTGAGGCGACCGCCGCCGCCTCGAGCACCGCCGGATGCTCGACGCAGGCCGACTCCACCTCGAACGGGCCGATCCGGTAGCCGGCCGAGATGATCACGTCGTCGGCCCTGCCGGCATACCAGACGTAACCGTCCTCGTCCGTCTGCGCGGCGTCCTTCGTGTGGAACCACTCCCCGCCGAACACCTCCTCGGAGTCCTCGGGGCGGTTCCAGTAGCCAAGCGGATAGTGCGGGTTCGTGCGCGCCTTGAGGCAGATCTCGCCGCGCTCGCCCGGAGGCAGCGGCTTCTCGTCCTCGTCGAGGATCGCGACGTCCCAGCCCGGCATCGGCAGGCCCATCGAGCCCTCGCGCACTTCGACCGTCGGGTAGTTCCCGCACAGCGGGTAGCTCTCGGTGAGCCCGTAGTAGTCGAGCACCGTAAGGCCGTACTGATCGCGGAACCAGTGGATCACCTCGGGGTTCAGCGGCTCCCCGGCCGAGCAGGTCACGCGCAGCTGATCCAGCGGATAGCGCTGACCGGCGTTATCCACTCCGCGCATCGCGCGCAGCGCCGTCGGCGTCGTGAACATGTTCTGGACCCCGTGCTTCGAGAGGAAGCGCAGCTGCTCTTCGGGATCGAAGCCGGCCTTGCGCGCGAGGACTAGCTGCGTGGCGCCGTAGCGCCAGGGACCGAGCAGCGGGCAGATCCCGGCCGCCCAGGCCCACTCGCCCATGCCGTGGAACAGCTCGTTCTCCTGTACGTCGTGGCAGAACTCGAACTCCTCGTGCCCGAGCAGGTAGCGGTGGGCATGAAGGATGCCCTTCGCGAGCCCGGTCGTACCCGACGAGTAATAGAGCTGCGCCGGGTCGTCGGCGGCGGTGTCGGCGACGTCGTAGCGGTCCGAGGCGGCGTCGAGCGCCTCGCTGAAGACGACGTCGCCCGCCTGCCTCTCCCCCTCGCCGGTGTCCAGTACGAACACCACGTCCACGCCCTCGGGGATGCGATGGCGGTTCTTCGTGTCGGTCACGATGGCCTTGGCGCCCGAGTCGTTGATGCGGTGCGCGATGCCCTCGTCGCCGTAGAGCACCGACATCGACAGCAGGATCGCGCCGCGCTTGTAGATGCCGAGGAACACGGCGGCGGTCTCCGGCAGCGACGGCAGCAGCGTGGCGACGCGATCGCCGCGCTCCACGCCGTGCGCCTCGAGGGCGTTCGCGAAGCGGTTCGAAAGCCCCTGGAGCTCGCCGAAGGTCACGCTGCGCTCTTGCCCGCGCCAGTCCTCCCAGATCATCGCGAGCTTGTCCGGCGGGTGCTTGTCGCACACGTCGGAGGCGATGTTGTAGCGCTCGGGAACGTCCCAGCGGTGCGCCGCGACCATCTCCTCGTAGCTCCCGAGGCGGTACTTGCGGTAGCTCATCTCCACTCCTTTCTCACTCACGAGCTCCCCTCGCATAGTCGAACAGGGAGCCGTCCACGAGCCACTCCACCGGCGCCCGGTCGTCGGTGTAGATCTCGCCATTACGCAGGGCGGGCTCGAGCCGCTGCGCGGCATCGCGGGCGAGCTGCGACACCGACGGGTGCACGCGCTCCGCGTTCGCGCGCAGGCGCGCCGCGGAGGCGCTCGAGTCGCTCGCGAGCAACAGCGTGTTGGTGCGCTGAGCCCGATCGCGCAGCACCGTCGTGAACGACGTGCGCATCGTCGCGGCCAGCACCCGTTCGAGCGCGTGCGAGCCCTCGGGCTGACCCACGTTCACGATCACGCTTCCTCCCGGCCGCAGCGCCCCTTCGACGAGCTCGAAGAACTCGCGCGTCGCCAGATAGAACGGGATGTAGGGCTGGCGGTAGGCGTCCACGAAGATCGAGTCGTAGCTCTGTCGGGTCCTACGTAGGAACGGGCGCGCATCCTGGGTGATGACGTTCAGCCGCGGCCCGCGCATATCGAAGTAACGGCGACCTATCTCGCTCAGCTTGCCGTCGATCTCGACTCCGTCGACGGCAGTGTTGGGATGAAGTCGACCGTAGGCGCGCGCGGTCGTACCGGCGGCGTTGCCGAGGATCGCGATCCGCCGGGGCGCGCGGTCGGCGCTCGCGAACGGCAGCACGAGGAATTCGTCCCAGTAGTCGCCGGTGAGAACCGTGCCAGGCCGGTAGAGCGAGTGACGCGCCTGGCCCTCGTTCAGCTCGAGCGCTCGCGATCCGTCCTCGTGCTGCACGACCTGCGCGTACTGGTAGGGCGTCTCCGTCTCGTAGATAACGCGTCCGTCCGGGTTCGCCCGCAGGGTCCCGACCGGAATGGCCATGAGCGATGCGATGGCGGCCGGCACAAGCACGTACCGCCTCGCCCCCCATACGCCGAGCATCGCCACCAGCGCGATCGAGAGCGCGAACACCAGGAACGTGCGGCGAGTGCCGACGAGCGGTATCAAGACGAGGGCGGACAGCAGCGTGCCGAACAGGCTGCCGGCCGTGGACAGCGCGTACAGGCGCCCGGCAACGCTGCCCGCCGTGCGCACGTCCGACACCGCGAGCCGGAGCGCCCACGGCGACACGCCGCCGAGCAGCAGCACGGGCACGGCCACCAGCACGAGCACCGCGAGCAGCGAGCCCGCGAAGGCTCCCGCGGAAACGCTGTCGAGCGCCTTCACACCGACGTCGAGCAGCGGGTCGGCCGCGAAGGGGACCAGCGCGAGCAGCGCCGCCGCCACGAGCGAGAGCATGCAGAGGCCGCGGATGTGCGGGTGGCGATCGGCCAGGCGGCCGCCCAGCCAGTAGCCCGCCGCAAGTGCAACCAGCACGACGCCGATGGTGTTCGCCCACACGATCGTCGAGGCACCGAAGTCGGGCGCGAGAAGCCGCACAGCCGCGATCTCAGCTCCCAGAGAGCCGGCGCCTACGACGAACACCAGGAGGCCGAGCGGCGGCATCGTTCCGACCTGGACGATAGTTACCTTGGCTGGCCGTGACGCTCGCCTCGCTCGACCGCGACCACCTCTGGCACCCGTTCACCCAGCAGCGCGGCTGGGCCGAGGAGGAGCAGCTGGTGATCGAACGCGCCGAGGGCACCGACCTCATCGACACCGAGGGCCGGCGCTACATCGACGGGGTCTCGTCGCTCTGGTGCAACGTGCACGGGCACCGCCATCCGAAGATCGACGAGGCGGTGCGCGACCAGCTCGACCGCGTGGCCCACTCCACGATGCTCGGCCTCTCGCATCCGCCGGCGATCGAGCTGGCGCGGCGCCTCGTGGAGATCGCGCCGCCCGGGCTGAGCCGCGTCTTCTACTCGGATTCGGGCTCGACAGCGGCCGAGATCGCTCTGAAGATGGCGTTCCAGTACTGGCAGCAGCAGGGCGGAGACGCAGCGAAAAAGACGAAGTTCGTCTCGCTCCGCGAGGCGTACCACGGTGACACGATCGGCTCGGTCTCCGTCGGCGGCATCGATCTCTTCCACGCCACCTACCGGCCGCTCCTCTTCGACACGCTGAAGGCCGAGACCGGCGACGCCGCCGACATGGAGCGGCTTCTCGTCGAGAACGAGGGCGAAGTCGCGGCCGTGATCGTCGAGCCGCTGGTGCAGGGCGCGGCCGGCATGCTGCTGCAGCCAGATGGCTACCTGCGCCAGGTCCGCGAGATGTGCGACCGGCACGGCGCGCTGCTCGTGTGCGACGAGGTCGCAGTGGGCTTCGGGCGTACCGGCCGGATGTTCGCGTGCGAGCACGAGGATGTCGCGCCCGACTTCCTCTGTCTCGCGAAGGGGATCACCGGCGGCTACCTGCCGCTCGCCGCCACACTCGCCACGGAGCGTGTCTATGAAGGCTTCCTCGGCGAGCACCACGAATTCCGCACCTTCTTCCACGGCCACACCTACACCGGCAATCCCCTCGCCTGCGCCGCGGCTCTCGCCTCGCTCGACGTGTTCGAGGAGGAGGACGTGATCGGGCGCCTCCAGGGGAAGATCGCGCTGCTCGAGCGCCTACTCGAACCGATCGCGGCGCTCCCGTGCGTCTCGGAGGTGCGCCAGAAGGGCTTCATGGTGGGCATCGAGCTCGGCGGCTTTGCCGTCGAGGAGCGCATGGGCCACCAGGTCACGCTCGCGGCGCGCGAGCGCGGTGCGGTCATCCGGCCGCTCGGCGACGTTGTGGTGCTGATGCCGCCGCTCGGGATCGACGAGAGCGAGCTAATCCGCCTCGTCGAGATCACAGGCGAGGCAATCGCTGCCGCCACCGGCATCGCCCGCGCTGAGCAGCGCCAGGCGGCCTAGTACAGAATCCGCCATACGCTCGCGGGCATGGCTGGGCGTGGCCGCGCTGCTCACGATCACGC
The DNA here is from genome assembly GCA_036392575.1 of Thermoleophilaceae bacterium. GTDB lineage: Bacteria > Actinomycetota > Thermoleophilia > Solirubrobacterales > Thermoleophilaceae > JADGHQ01. Next base: position 7,154 of record DASVXS010000014.1, read on the forward strand.
CCGGCCCCGAAATCGCGGTGGTCGCGCGCAGCGCGCTCGAGCGCGGCTTCGGCCCCGCCGTGTGGCGCGCGATCAGCAGGCTCACGGGTGAAACACCTGAGTTTGGTTCCGCATACGAGAACCAAAGTCAGGAGTTGGATCTCATCCTCCGGGGCGTCCGGGCGACCCTCGTCCCGAAGCGAAACTGATATTGGGCCCCTATATGGGGCTCAACTCAAGTCTCGTCTCTGGAGCCCTAGCGGCTAGCCCTCGTAAGGGACGAAGTCCCGCTTGCGCGCGCCGCAGACGGGGCAGAACCAGTCGTCCGGAATGTCCTGGAACAGCGTTCCCGGCGGGACGCCGCCGTCGGGGTCACCCTCGGCGGGGTCGTAGATGAATCCGCACGACTCGCAGATCCACAGCTGTTGCGTGGCTGTCTCCACTGCCCGCAGGTTAGCGTCCGTGCCAGGTAGGGTGCGTCCGTGCGCTTCGACCGACCGCCGCCCGGAGAGGAGCTGAACCCGGGCGAAGTGACCAAGGCGCGCGAGGCGGCGTCGGTGATCGTCCTCCGCGACTCCGAGGCGGGTCCCGAGGTGCTGCTCGTGCAGCGCAATCCGGAGGCGCGCTTCATGGGCGGCGCGTGGGTGTTCCCCGGCGGAGCACTCGGCAAGGAGGACGCCGGGCTCGAGCAGACGGCGCTGCGAGAGCTCGACGAGGAGGCCGGTATCGCGTTGGGCGACAGCAGCCTCCTCGTGCCGTTCTCGCGCTGGATCACGCCGGCCCAGGTGAAGGTTCGCTTCGACACCTTGTTCTACGTGACAGAAGCGCCAGACGGCGCCGAACCGGTCTGCGACGGCAAGGAGTGCGTCGACCTTCGCTGGATCCGGCCGGCCGACGCGCTCGACGCCGGGCGCCGCGGCGACCTCATGCTCGTGTTCCCCACGATCAAGCATCTCGAGCAGCTCGCCGCCTTCGAGTCCGTCGCTCACGCGCTCGAGGTCGCTCGCTCGCGCACCGTCGAGCCGGTACAGCCGCGCGTGGTGGTGAATGAAAGCTCCGCGCAGGTGCTCTTGCCCGGTGAACCGGGTTACGACGATTGAGCGCTGCGCCGCAACCGAGCGGTCACGCCCGGGTTCATTCACTTGCCAATGCGCCGAACCGTCTTCACAGCCACGGCGGCCGTTGCCGCATGCCTGATCCTTGCCGCGATCGCCTTTGCAGACAGCTTCATAGGCAGCTCGGGCGACGACGTGCTCGCAGGCACGCCTGGTCCGGACCAGATCTACGGCGAGGACGGCAACGACACGCTGAACGGCGGCGACGCGAACGACTACCTCGAAGCCGGGCCCGGCGACGACCAGGTGAACGCCGGCCCAGGCGGGGACCTCGTGATCGGAGGAACCGGTAGCGACCGCGTGGACGCCGGCCCCGGGCCCGACGTCGCCTACGCCGGACCGGGCAGTGACGAGCTGCTGGGCGGAGATGGTCCCGACGTGCTCTTCGGCCAGATCGGCGACGACCGCATCTTCGCCGGCTCGGGCGACGATCGCCTGTACACCGGCCGCGGGCAGGATTTCGCGGACGGTGGCGCAGGCGACGACCGCATCGCCGCCGACCTGGGCGACTCCGTGCTGAACGGCGGCGCGGGGCGAGACTTCATCGTCGCCGTCGCCGGCGGCAGCTTCACAGTTGATGGCGGGCCGGGCGACGACCGCATCACGCTGGGGCCTGGCAACGACAAGGTGCGTGAGGGCGGCGGAGCTGACCGGATCTCCAGCGGCGCGGGCGACGACACGATCGACGTGAAAGACGGCCGCCGCGACAGGGTCGACTGCGGCGCGAGCCAGGACACGGTCGTCGCCGACGACAAGGACAGGCTCGTGCACTGCGAGCTGCGCAGCACCGCCGCCAATCGGTAATGCTTCCCGCGCGATGGCGCGGAACGGACTGACTGTTGCTGTCACGGGGCCGACCGGCGACCTCGGCATGGCGATCGTCTCCGCGCTCGAGCGCTCTCGGCGCGTCCAGAAGATCATCGGCATGGCGCGCAGCCCGTTCGACCCGGCAGCGGCGGGCTGGCGGAAGACCGAGTACCGGCAGGGCGACGTTCAGGACCGTGCGAGCGTTCGCCATGCGGTGAAGGGGGCTGACGTGGTTGTGCACCTCGCCTTCGCCGTCGTCGAGGCGAGCGATACCACGCGTGAGATGAACGTCGAGGGCTCGCGGATCGTGTTCGAGGAGGCTTCGGCGGGCGGCGCCGACCGTATCTGCTACGCGTCGAGCGTCGCGGCCTACGGCTTCCACGAGGACAACCCGAACTGGCTCACCGAGGACATCCCACCCCGCGGCACGCCCGAGCACTTCTACTCACAGCAGAAGGCCGAGGTGGAGGAGGTGCTCGGTCAGGTGCTGCTGCGCCGCCCGGCCACGACGGCATACGTGTTCCGGCCATGCATCGTCGCCGGCCCGCGCGCCCAGACGATGCTCGAGGAGATCCCGTACCTGCGGCTGTCCGAGCGCATGCCGGACGCGGTCGTGCACCTGCTCTCGTTCATGCCGATCCTCAAGCCGGTGATCCCCGACCCTGGCGTGCGCTTCCAGCTAGTGCACGAGGACGACGTGGCGTCGGCGTTCCTCGCCGGCGTCCTCGGAAAGGGCTCCCCCGGTCCCTACAACCTCGCGGCGAACGGCACGCTCAAGGTGCCGGACCTGGCCGACGCGCTCGGCTGGTACTCGATCCCGGTGCCCGAGTTGGCCGTCGAAGCGACCGCCGAGGTGATCGCGCGCCTTCCGATCGGCCCGGCTCAGCTGTCATGGATCCAGTCGGCGCGCAAGCCGGTGCTGATGAAGACGGACCGCGCCCGCAAGGAGCTCGGCTGGCGCCCGCAGCACACCGCGCGGGCCACGCTCAAGGAGCTCGTCGCCGCCTACCGCGGCGACGCCGAGCGCGTGCGCTAGGCGGCGTAGCGCTCGGCGGCCCGCGCCCGCCGCTTCGCGGCCTCCACCTCGCGGTCCTTCGGCGGGGCGTTGGTCACGAGGTCCTCGAGCAGGTGCGCGGTCACGTGTGCCACCTCGTGCACGGCGCGGTTGAAGGCCTCCTCATTGGCCTTCGACGGCTTGGTGAAGCCGCTCACCTTGCGCACGTACTGCAGCGCGGCTGCCTGGACCTCCTCACTGGTCGCGGGCGGGTCGAAGTTGTGGAGCGTTCGGATGTTTCTGCACATGCGACGAGCCTAGCCTCTCGCTCGAAGTTCGATCCGGTCCGCGGGCGCGAGCAGCATCGTGATCCCGTCGCGCGGATCGCGCGGGGACGCGCGTCGCTCGCGCAGCACGATCGCCGACCAGGGGCGGCCCGCGTCGAGCTCCGGTGCGAGCTCCGCGGCCAGCTCGCGCGGCACCCAGCCCACCTGCTCTCCCGAGCCCGAGAGCACGGCGATCGCGTTCGGATCGTGCTCGTTGCCCGGATCGCGCCGTAGCTCGAGCGGCTGCCCGGGCGCGGCGCCGTCCGACTCGAGCGCCTCGCGGTGATGCTGGCCTGCGCCCGCCACGTTCGACGTGCGCAGACCGCGTTCGGCGAGCTGCGGGGCGTCCCGCGCGAGGTACTCGCCGGACTCGGGATCGACGATCGAATAGCCCGAGAGCCACACCTCGCCGCCGTCCTCCGGGTACCAGTAGCGCTCGTCGAAGACGGCGTCGACGATCACAGCGCCGCGCGGTACAGCTCCGCGAAGTCCTCCTCCGTGACCTCGCGGGGATTCACGAGCGTACACCCGTCGCCGACGGCCGCCGCCGCGAGCTCCGGCACGGCGTCCTCCGGCACGCCCGCCTGCGACAAGCGGGTGGGCAGCCCGAGCGAGTCGACGAGCGAGCGCACGTGGCCGGCGAGAGACTCGCCGACATCTCCGCGCGAATCCACGCCGAGTACATCGGCGACGTCGCGGTAGCGCTCGGCGATGTCCTCGTCGCCGGCGGCGTTGAAGCGGATCGCGTGCGGCAGGTTGATCGCGTTCGCCATGCCGTGCGGCACGCCGTACTGGCCGCCGCACGCGTGCGACATCGAGTGCGCGATCCCGAAGAACGCGCCCGACCCGCAGGCCGCGATCGCAAGCGACGCGGCCACGAGCATGTTGCCGCGCGCGTCTTCGTCGCCGGGCTCGGTGACGGCACGCTCGAGGTTGTCGCGGATGAGCCGCAGCGCGTGTAGCACCAGCGCGTCGCCGTGCGGGCTCCACTCCGTCGACACGTACGACTCGATGGCGTGCGTCATCGCGTCCATCCCGCTCGCGGCCGCGACCGCGGGTGGCAGCGTGCGCGTCGCCTCGGGGTCGAGCAGAGCGAGCCGCGGGAAGAGCGGCACGTCGACCAGCTCGATCTTCAGCCGTTCCTCGTGGTCCTTCACAACCGCCGCCCACGAGACCTCGGAACCCGTGCCGGCCGTGGTGGGGATGCAGGCGAGCGGCGCGATCGGAAGCGGGCTCCCCATGCCGTCCTGTTCGCGCGGCAGCGCATAGAGGCCCTCGTAGTCCCGAACCGAGCCGCCGTGGGCGAACAGCACATCGGCCACCTTGGCGGTGTCCATCACGGAGCCACCGCCGACCGCTAGGAACGAGTCCGCGCCCGCCTCACGGGCGGCCTCCGCGCAACGCGCGACCGAGTCGGTCGATGAGTCCTGCGGCACGTCGTCGAACACGCCCGCGACCTCGAGCCCGCCGTCGGTGAGACCCTCCTCCACGCGCTCGACCAGGCCGGTACCGCGGATCACCTGGTCGGTCACCACCATCACGCGCGAGGCGCCCTCCTTCATGTACTCGAAGCCGATGCCCTCGATCAGCCCGCGGCCGGCGACGACCCGGGTGGTCGCGTTGTACTGGTAGAAGTCCTTGAAGCCCGTCATCTGACGAGCTCCGAACGCCTCGCCTGCCTCCATCACGCCGCCTCGACGAGGTCTTCGCGCCCCGCGTCCTCGAGCATCTTGCGGTAGCGCGGGAACACCGGCTTCACGAGCGGCACGAGCTTGAGGATCTTCGCGACCGGGCCCTTCGCCTTCATCTGCCCGCGCGCCAGAGCGACCGTCACGTTCACCTTGCCGAGCCAGAACTTGTGGGCCGTGTCGGCCTCCATCGTCATGATCACCTCGGGCTCGAGCTGGCTCTCGCCGAGTTCGACCTGGCCCTCCTCGCCCTCGACCATCTTCACCGTGATCTGCGACTCGGGGTTGCGGTACCGGTACTGGACGGTGGTGTTGGCCTTCTGGAACTTGGGCGCCAGCTCCTCGTCGGCGACGAGCTCCTGGAACAACCGGCCGATGTAGTCGTAGACCTCTTGCTCGTCTCTGAAGTAGGGCATCAAGGCTTCCTGTCTTCGAGTGCGGGGGCGACAGATTGTTGTGGATTGGGGAGATGTGACCACCGCGGAAGGCCGCCGCGCTTACCGTTACCCTGTTCACCGGCCCGCAGGCGGGGATGTGTGCGGCGCCGGAACCTGGGGCGCCTCAGCGTGTTCCAGCCACTGACACGGGCCCGGCATGGGCCTGTTTTCCGCTTCCTCCCGACACCGGAACAGACACTTGCCAGACAGCCTCCGACGCGCGCTCGGCGCAGCCGTACTCACCGCCGCGTTCCTTGCGGTCCCCGCCGGCGCGTTCGCCCAGGCGCCGGCTGAGGCGCCCACCGAAAAGGTTCTCTACAAGGACGGCTACGACGGGCGGTACCTGCTCGACGGCACTTGGTGGTTCCGGCTGGACCCGCAGGATCAGGGACTCTCGCAAGGCTTCCAGCGCCAGAGCTCGACGACCGGTTGGACCCAGGTGACCGTGCCGAACGCGTGGAACGCAACTGACATGTCCCCGGAGAGCCAGCGCGGCACGGTTGGCTGGTACCGGAAGGACTTCCGCGTACCGCGGGGGGCCAAGGGCGCGACCTGGATGATCCGCTTCGAGTCCGTGAACTACCGCGCGACCGTGTTCGTGAACGGCAACCAGGTGGGTACGCACGAGGGCGCCTATCTGCCGTTCGAGGTGCCATCCGGCAAGCTGCGCTCCGGCGTGAACCACCTCGTGGTGCGGGTCGACAGCCGCCGTTCGAACACCGACCTTCCCCCGCTGGTGGACCAGGACAACGGCACGCCCGGCGGCGGCTGGTGGAACTACGGCGGTCTGCTGCGCGAGGTGTATCTGCGCAAGGTCAACCAGGTCGACATGACCGACTTCCTCGCGCGTCCGCTCCTGCCGTGCCGCAACTGCGATGCGACCGTTCTCATCCGCGCGACGCTCCACAACCTCGGCCGCAAGAAGAAGGTACGCGTGAGCGCGAGGGTTGGCAGCCAGGCCGCGCGCTTCCGGCCCGTAACCCTGCCGGCGCGCGGCACACGCCAGGTGAGCGCGAAGGTGAAGATCGCGAACCCGCGTCTGTGGGAGCCCGGCGACCCTCAGCTCTACACGGTCCGTGGCGCGGTGAACGTGGGCCGCAAGGTCGGCGCGAGCTGGTCGGGCCA
>DASVXS010000015.1:0-16943 GCA_036392575.1 Thermoleophilaceae bacterium
CCCGAAGGCTCACCGCGTCTGGGTCGGCACCGACATTCCCGGAGTCGAGATCCCCGGCCAGAACAAGACCGAGAGGATCGTCTTCCGCGACGCGGCCACGGGTCGAGAGCTCGCACGCTCGGCGAGAGTCCTCCAGATGACTCAGGGAAGCGCGGTTCAGCCCGGCTACGGCGGGAGCGTGTTCTTCCCCGTCGCCACGGGCACGTTGATCAAGGTGACGCCGCGCAAGGCGGTCGCTCACTAGCGCACTTGCTGTTCGAACAGCGATAGAAAGCGCGCCCGGCAGGATTCGAACCTGCGACTTCTGCCTCCGGAGGGCAGCGCTCTATCCACTGAGCTACGGGCGCGAGGCTCTGGGAGTCTAGCCGCGGCCGGCATCTCCATGGGCACGTAACGGGCCTTAACGCAATCAGCCCGTAGAGCCCTTGACTCGGCTGCTTCAAGCTGTTTAGAGTCACTTCTGGGAAAGGTTCCTAACGAGACTAGGTTCTCGGGGTGAGGAGAGGTGACTCGGATGCGGCGTAGCGCTTTGGCGATTGCGGCTCTGCTCCCGGCGCTCGCGGTGGGCGCGTGCGGAGGTGGCGGAAGTGGCGGCAACAGCAGCTCGAAGGCGCCGCCGAAGTACGACGGCAAGCCCGTCACGATCACGCTCTGGCACGGCTTCACGAGCCGCGAGGCCGGAATCCTCAACGGCGTGGTGAAGGACTTCGAGAGGACGCATCCGACTATCAAGGTGAAGACGGTCGGCGGCGTGACGGACGACAAGATCGTGGCCGCACTTCGCGGCGGCAATCCGCCGGACGTCGCCCAGTCGTTCTCGACCGACAACACGGGCGCGTTCTGCGGCTCGGGCGGCTGGATCGACCTGAAGCCGTACATGGACCGCGACAAGGTCGCCGTGGCGCAGTTCCCCAAGGCGGTGCAGACCTATACGACCTTCGACGGCAAGCGCTGCGCGCTGCCGATGATGGCCGACGTCTACGGCCTCTATTACAACAAGGACATGTTCAAGAAGGCGGGGATCGCCTCCCCGCCGAAGACGTTCTCCGAGCTGACCGCCGACGCCAAGAAGCTCACCGTCAAGAACGGTGACGGCTCGATCAAGGTCGCCGGCTTCGATCCCACATTTGGCTTCTACGAGAGCGTTCACGCGCACTACGCGCCGCTCTTCAACGCGCAGTGGCAGGACACCTCCGGAAAGTCCACGCTCGCCACCGACCCGTGGATGAAGCTGCTGCGCTGGCAGAAGGACCTCGTGGACTGGTACGGATACGGCAAGCTCACGAAGTTCAACGCGGGCGCGGGCGAGGAGTTCTCGGCCTCGAACGCGTTCGAGAAGGGCAAGCTCGCGATGAACATGGACGGCGAGTTCCGCACCGCCTTCATCGCCGACGAGGCGCCGCACCTCAACTACGGCGTCGCGCCCATGCCCGTCGACGACTCGCAGCCCGAGCTATACGGCGGCGGCTACGTGACGGGGAACATCATCGGCATCCCGAAGACCGCCAAGAACAAGGCGGCCGCGTGGGAGCTCATGAAGTACCTCGCGACCGACCCGCACGCGCTCGCGACGCTCACGAATGGGCTGAAGAACGTGCCGACCACAGCTACCGGGCTGAAGTCGCCCGAGATCAAGGCGGACGGGAACTTCCAGCCGTTCCTCGACATCTTCGAAAACGAGCACACGCAGACGAACCCGCCCACGGCGATCGGGAGCGCGAACCAGGAGCTGTTCCAGAACTTCCTCGCCAAGTGGCAGGCGGGCAAGGTGCCGGATTCGCAGCTGGCGTCGGGGCTCAAGGGCGTGGACCAGCAGATCGACGCTCAGATCCAGAACGCCACCGCCGGGCAGGCTCCGTGAGCGCGCGATGACCGTCTCGGGCGTGGCAGGCGCCCGGCCGGGCGCGCTCGCGGTCGCTCCCGAGCGACGCGCGGCGAAGCGCAAGGCTCAGTGGCGGCGGCGCCGGATGGTGCTGCTGATGATGAGCCCGTGGATCGTCGGCTTCACCGTGTTCTTCGGCTATCCGCTGATCGCGAACGCGTACCTGTCGTTCACGCACTACGACCTGCTCAGCTCGCCGCGCTGGATCGGCACGCGGAACTACGACTTCATGTTCAGTGGCGACAAGCAGATCTGGCCCGCGGTGAAGAACACGCTCTGGTTCATCGCGATCGCCGTCCCGCTGCAGGTCATCTTCGCGTTCGGCGTCGCGCAGATAGTCGCCCGCGCGCGCAGCGGGGTGGGCTTCTTCCGCACGGTGTTCTACCTGCCCACGCTGGCGCCGCCGGTCGCGGCCACGCTCGCGTTCGTGTTCCTGTTCAACCCGGCCACCGGGCCCGTGAACACGATCCTCAGCAAGATCGGCATCGAGGGGCCGCTGTGGTTCCAGTCGCCAAGCTGGTCGAAGCCGTCGCTCACGCTGCTCGCGCTGTGGGGCGTGGGCAACGCGATGATCATCTTCCTCGCGGCGATCCTCGACGTGCCGAAGCACCTGCACGAGTCGGCCGAGCTCGACGGCGCCGGCTGGTTCAACCGGATGCGCTACGTGACGCTGCCGAGCATCAGCCCGGTGATCCTGTTCTCGGTCGTCATCGGGGTCATCCAGGGGCTCCAGTACTTCGACCAGGCGTACGTGGCGAGCACGGTCGCCGCCCCGGGCGCAGCGGGCAACGCGGCCGACAGCTCGATCAACCTCGGCTACCCCGAGGGCTCGACGCTGATGTACCCCGTGCTGCTCTACCAGCAGGGCTTCCGCTACTTCAACATGGGCTACGCGGCCGCGATGTCGATCATGCTGCTGCTGGTCTCGCTCGTGGTCACGCTGCTGATCGTGCGCAACTCGAACCGCTGGGTGCACGCGGCGGGAGGGGTGAAGTAGGTGGCGACCGCCGTCCCGGTCAGCCGCCCGCTCGTCCGCCGTGAGGTGCCCCGCGAGATACGTCGCCGGCGCTTCCTGGTCGCGGTCGCGGAGCACTCGGTGCTGATCGGGCTCGCGATCGCGTTCCTGGCGCCGTTCGTGTTCATCGTGCTCACGTCGGTGATGACGGACCATCAGTCGCTGTCCACGAACCTGTGGCCGCAGCCGGCGAAGTTCTCGAACTACTCGCAGGTCTTCAAGGACGCGCCGCTGCTCACCTACGCGGGCAACACGTTCCTGTACGCGACGCTCGCGACCGTCGGCATGCTGATCTCGAGCGTGCCCGTCGCGTACGCGCTCGCGTGCATGCGCTGGCGCGGCCGGAACGTCGTATTCGGGCTCGTGCTCGTGTCGATGATGCTTCCGCCGCAGGTGACGGTGGTGCCGCAGTACGTGATGTGGTCGAAGCTGCACCTGATCGGCACGATCTGGCCGCTCGTCTTGCCGAACTGGTTCGGCGACGCGTTCTCGATCTTCCTGCTGCGGCAGTTCTTCCTCACGATCCCGCGCGACTACGCGGACGCCGCGCGCGTGGACGGCCTCGGCGAGTTCCGGATCATGGCGTCGGTGATGACGCGCCTCGCGCGGCCGGCGCTCGTGGCGGTGGCGCTTTTCAGCTTCCTCTACGCCTGGAACGACTTCTTCGGGCCGCTGCTCTACACCGGTGAGAACCAGGGCCACTGGACGCTGTCGGTCGGCCTCGCCCAGTTCCGCCATCTGCACTCGGTGCAGTGGAACCTGACGATGGCCGCGACGCTCTTGTTCATGGCGCCAGTGATCGCGCTCTTCTTCGCCGCTCAGAAGAAGTTCGTCGAGGGCGTGAACCTGACGGGGGTGAAGGGATGAAGGTCGCGGTCGTGGGCGCGGGCTCGACCTACACGCCCGAGCTCGTGTCGGGTCTCTCGCGCGAGCGCGAGCGGATAGACGTGCACGAGCTCGCGCTGCACGACATCGACGCCGAGCGCCGCGAAGTGGTGGGCGGGCTCGCGAAGCGGATGCTCGACCGGCAGCGATTCGACGGCGAGCTGTCCGTCACCGGCGACCTCGAACGCGCGCTCGACGGCGCCGATGCGGTGCTGATCCAGATTCGCGTGGGCGGCCAGGCGGCGCGGCTCGCCGACGAGACGATCCCGGCCGCCTGCGGCTGCGTGGGCCAGGAGACGACCGGCGCCGGCGGCTTCGCCAAGGCCATGCGCACGGTGCCGGTGGTGCTCGAGATCGCGGAGCGCGCGCGCGAGCTCGCGGCCGACGGCGCCTGGATCGTCGACTTCACCAACCCCGTGGGGATCGTCACGCGCGCGCTGCTCGACCAGGGCCACCGAGCCGTCGGCCTCTGCAACGTCGCCATCAACTTCCAGCGCCGGATCGCCGGCCTGCTGGGGGTCGAGCCCGCACGGCTAAGGGTGGACCAGGTCGGCCTCAATCACCTCACCTGGGTCCGCGCCGTGTGGGTCGACGGCGAGAACGTGCTGCCCGACTTGCTCGAGCGCCACGGGGGCGTGCTGGCCGACGAGGTCCAGCTGCCGCTGCGACTACTCGAGGACCTCGGCGCGATCCCGTCCTACTACCTGCGCTACTTCTACTCGGAGCGCGAGGTGGTGGCGGAGCAGGCGTCGGGCGTGCCGCGCGCTCGCACGGTGGCCGAGATCGAGGCCGAGCTACTCGCGAGGTACCGCGACGAGTCGCTCGCCGAGAAGCCCGCGCTGCTCGAGCGCCGCGGCGGCGCCTTCTACAGCGAGGCGGCCACCCAGTTGATCGCGTCGCTTCGACAGGGCAGCGGCGACGTGCAGGTGGTGGACGTGCGCAACGGCGACACGCTCGCGGGTCTCCGCCCCGACGACGTGGTCGAGGTGCCGGCGCGCATCGAGTCCGGCGGGCCGAGGCCGCTCGAGCAGCGCCCGCTCGCGCCGGAGCTGCTCGGGCTCGTGCAGCACGTGGCCGCCTACGAGCGGCTGACGGCGGAGGCCGCGGTCACGCGCGACCGCGCAACCGCGCGGCTTGCGCTGCTGGCGAATCCGCTCGTGCGCGAGTACGAGTTGGCCGACGAACTGCTCGAGAGCCTGCTGAACCCGGCGGGGGCTGTCTCGTGATCGCGCTCGCGGTCGACGGCGGCGGCTTCAAGACGGATCTCGCGCTCGTGCGCTCGGACGGCGAGCTGCTGTCGCTCGTGCGCGGGCCGATGAGCTCGCCGCACCATGTGGGCCTCGACGGCTGCATCGAGGTGATCGACGGCCTGCTCGCCGAAGCGGTGGCGGGCGCTGGGCTCGACGCGGGCGCGCGCCCCCTCACCGAGGTAGCCCACGTGCTGATGGCAGGCGCCGACCTGCCCGACGAGGAGCGCGAGCTGACCGAGGCCGTGGACGCGAGCGGTTGGGCAGCGCAAACCTCCGCCGAGAACGACACGTTCGCGCTCCTGCGCGCGGGCTCCTCGAACGGATGGGGCGTCGCGGTCGTTTGCGGTGCGGGATTCAACTGCGTGGGCGTCTCGCCCGATGGCCGCCACGCGCGCTTCCTCGCGCTCGGCGCGATCACCGGCGACTGGGGCGGGGGCTACGACGTCGGGCTCGCGGCGCAGATGGCGGCTGCGCGGGCGGCTGATGGCCGCGGCTCGAGTACCAGCCTGGAGTCCGCCGTGCCTGCGCATTTCGGGTTGACCGATCCCTTCGAGCTCGCCGAGGAGATTCACCGCGGACGCGTGGCCGCGAGGCGCCTGAACGAGTTGCCGCCGGTCGTGTTCGCGGAGTCCGAGCACGACGAAGTGGCGGCGGGCATAGTCGACCGCCTCGCCGGCGAGGTCGGCACGTTCGCCGCGGCGGCGATCGAGCGCCTGTCGCTCCAGGACGAGCAAGTGCCGGTCGTGCTTGGCGGCGGCGTCATGCGGGGTGCGCCCGCGCGCCTCATCGACGTCGTCGCCGAGCAGCTCAGCACGGTCGCGCCGCGTGCCCGGGTGGTCCTGGAACTGTCGCCGCCGATCGTTGGAGCGGCGCTGCTCGGGCTCGACGAGCTCGGCGCGGGGGAGGAGGCGCAGGAGCGCGTGCGGAGAGAGATCGAAGCAGCCGTCGCCCGACTTGGCGACGGCGCCGCGCCGGCGCCCGCTGCTGTGGAGTCAGGAGGGCCGATCGATGGCTGAAGTGCGCTTCGAGGAGGCGACGAGGCTGTATCAGGGAACCGACTCGCCGGCGGTCGACTCGCTCGACCTAGTGCTCGAGGACGGCGAGCTGCTCGTGCTCGTGGGCCCGTCGGGATCCGGCAAGTCCACCGCGCTGCGCATGCTTGCGGGGCTCGAAGAGGTCGACGCGGGTGCGATCTACATCGGGGACCGCGATGTGACGTACGTGCCACCGAAGGAACGCGACGTGGCCATGGTGTTCCAGAACTACGCGCTCTACCCGTACCTGGACGTGGCGGCGAACATCGGCTTCCCCCTGAAGATGGCCCGTGTGCCGAAGGCCGAGCGCGAGCGCCGCGTGTCGGAAGCGGCGGACATGCTCGGCCTCACGCACCTGCTTTCGCGCAAGCCCGGCGAGCTGTCGGGCGGCGAGCGCCAGCGCACTGCGATGGGCCGCGCGATCGTGCGCAACCCGCGCGTGTTCCTCATGGACGAGCCACTCTCGAACCTCGACGCGAAGCTGCGCGTGCAGATGCGCGCCGACATCGCGGCGCTGCAGCAGCGGCTCGGGGTCACGACGCTGTACGTGACCCACGACCAGGTGGAGGCGATGACGATGGGCCACCGCGTGGCCGTGCTGCGCGACGGGAAGCTGCAGCAATGCGAATCGCCGCGCGTGCTCTACGACCACCCGGCGAACATGTTCGTGGCGGGCTTCATCGGGTCGCCGGCGATGAACCTCTGCCACGCCGAGCTCACGCCCGACGGCACCGCTGCACTCGACGGCTGGCACGTCGACATCCCGCGCGATGCCGTGTCGGCGGCGGGTGCGCGCGGATTGCGTGACGTCGTCCTCGGCCTGCGGCCCGAGTCGCTCGAGTTCGATGCGCCCGAGGGGATCCCGGCGCGCGTCGAGGTCGTCGAGGAGCTCGGCGCCGACGCCTATGTCTTTTGCAGGGCCTCGCTGCCTGGCGGCGACGAGAAACTCGTCGCGCGAACCGACTGCCAGTGCGACGCGCCGCAGGGCCAGCGGGTGCTGCTTCGGCCGCGTCCCGGCCAGGCGCACGTGTTCGACCCCGTCACCGGCGAGCGGCTCGACTGATGCCCAACGGCCCCACCTCAGCCACCCCGCCGATGCTGCGGGACCTGAATGAGCGGACCGTGCTCGAGACGATCCGCGCGCACGCTCCAATCTCACGCGCGGAGATCTCGCGGCGGGTGGGCATCTCGAAGCCCACCGTCTCCCAGGCGCTGCGATCGCTGCTCGACGCCGGCCTCGTGCGCGAGGCCGAGGCGAACGGGGGAGGGCTCAGCTACGGTGCCACGTTCTTCGAGCCGGTCGCCGAGGCTGCGCTCGTGCTCGGCCTCGACCTCGGCGCGCGCTTCCTGCGTGCTGCGATCTGCGACCTGCGCGGCGAGGTCCGGGCGCGACAGGACGTGGACACGGGCGGGCGCGATGCGCTCGAGCTGCTCGACACGGCGGTTGAGCTCAAGGAGAGGCTGCTCGCCGCATCCGGCCTGGAGGGTGACGCGGTGGAGCGCGTGGTGCTCGGCGTGCCGGGCGTGATCCACACCGGCTCGATGCGTGTGCACCTCGCCGAGAACGTGCCGGGGCTCGAGGGCCGCGCGATCGGAGCCGACCTCGAGGAGCGCCTCGGCATCCGCGGGAGCGTGGAGAACGACGTGAACCTCGCGGCGGTGGGGGAGCGCTGGCGCGGCGTGGCGCGCGGCGTCGAGGACTTCGTGTTCCTCTCGGTCGGCACCGGCCTTGGCGCAGGGCTCGTCCTCGGGGGCGAGCTGCGCGCCGGGCGAAACGGCTTCGCCGGCGAGCTCGACTTCGCGCACGCGGGCGGCGGCGCGAACGACGTCGATCCCTCGGCCCCGGCAATCGCCGAGTACGCCGCGAAAACCGGCGTGCGCGGGGACATCCGCTCGATCTTCGCCGCCGCCCGCTCGGGCGATGCGCCGGCACAGGCGGTGGTGGACGAGGAGGCGCGGCGGATCGCCCTGCACATCACTCCGATCGCCGCGGTCGCCGACGTGGAGCTCGTCGTGGTCGGCGGTGGTATCGGCGCGAACGGCGACCTGCTGCTTGCGCCGATCCGCGAGCGCCTCGCCGACCTGCTGCCCTTCCCGCCGCGTGTGGAGGTGTCGAGTCTCGGCGACGCCGCGGTGCTCACGGGCGCTCTCGGCGTGGGCCTTCGGGGCGCTCTCGACAGCGTGTTCGCCAACCGCGGCCGCCGCTGAGCACTACGCTCCCGCGGCGTGATCGTCGCGATTGTCTCCGACACCCACCTGCCACGTGCCGGCCGCACGTTCCCCGACCGCTGCGTCGAGCTCATGGAGTCCGCCGAACTGATCCTGCACGCCGGCGACTTCATCGATCCCATCGTGCTCGCCGAGATGGAGATCCTCGGCCCGCCGGTGAAGGGAGTGCAAGGCAACATCGATCTGCCCGAGCTGCAGCGCGAGTTGCCGGCGGAGCTCGAACTCGAGCTCGAGGGCACGCGGCTCGCGATGCTGCACGACGCCGGTCCGTCGCCGGGGCGGCTCGTGCGCATGCGCCGGCGGTTCCCAAATGCCGACGCCCTCGTGTTCGGGCACTCGCACATACCCATTCTCGAAGAGCACGACGGCTTCCAGATCTTCAATCCCGGAAGCCCCACCGACAAGCGCCGGGCGCCGCGTCACACGATGGGTCTCGCGCGCGTGGAGGACGGCAGGATCTCCTTCGAGCACGTCGACCTCGACTGAGCGGCGCGAAGATAGGCCTCTGATGGACCTCGACGTGTTCTTTCTCGGCACCGCCGGCTCCGCCCCAACGGCGCGGCGCGGCCTGCCCGCCACGCTGATCCGGCGCGGCGGCGACCGCCTGCTCTTCGACTGCGGCGAGGGCACGCAGCGCCAGCTGCTGCGCTCGGTCGGATTGCTCGATCTCGAGGAGGTGTTCATCGGCCACTTCCACGCCGACCACTTCCTCGGACTGCCGGGGCTGCTGAAGACCTACAGCCTGCGCGGGCGCGACACACCGCTCACGCTCCACGGACCGCCGGGGCTTCGCACGCTCGTCGAGGTGCTGCGGCCCGTGATCGGCAAGACGAGCTTCCCGGTGAGCATCAACGAGGTCGCGCCGAACGAGCAGCTCGAGCGCGACGGATACAGCGTCGCGGCCTTCGAGGTGGCACACCGAGTTCGCGCGTACGGCTACGCGCTGATCGAGGACGACCGCCCGGGCCGCTTCGACGAAGTGCGCGCGCGCGAGCTCGGCGTCACGCCCGGGCCCGACTTCGGCCGCCTGCAGTCGGGCGAGACGGTCGGCGACGTGCGCCCAGAGCAGGTGCTAGGCGAGCCGCGGCGCGGGCGCAAGATCGTGCTAACGGGCGACACCGGGCCGTGCGAGATGACCGAGATCGTGGCCCACGGCGCGGACCTGCTCGTGCACGAGGCCACGTTCAGCATCGAGGAGGCGGAACGCGCGCGCGAAACGGGCCACACGACGGCACACGACGCAGCCATGATCGCCGAGCGCGCCGGTGTGGCGATGCTCGCGCTCACTCACATCTCACAGCGCTACGCGGGCGGTGAAATCCTCGACGAGGCGCGCGCCGTTTTCGAGAACACGATCGTGCCGCGCGACTTCGACCGCGTGGAGATCCCGTTCCCGGAGCGCGGCGGCCCCGTGCACCACCGTGCGAACGGCGAGCGCCTGCCGGCGCAGCCCGTCGAGACCGAAGCCGGCGGCTGAATCACCCCTTTCGGGCGATGCCGCGGCGCATGCCCTCCGTGATCGTGGGGGGCGATTCGGAAAGGAGGTCCGCGTGGCCGTGGGACCGCTGGAATATGCCGTCGTCGAGTTCGAGGGCAACAACTTCACCGGTGAGATCGCCTCGGCGATCGGCGAGCTAGTCGAGCGCAACGTGGTGCGCGTCGTGGACATGGTCTTCGTCCAGAAGGACGAGGACGGGTCAGTCATCGCGCTCGAGGTAGAGGACCTCGACGCGGACGTGGCCGCCGGCTACCGGAGCATCGGGCAGGACCTGGTGAAGGTCCTCAACGAGGACGACGTGAACATCATCAGCGACGGGCTCGTGCCGGGCTCGTCGGTGCTGCTCGTGGTCTGGGAGAACGTCTGGGCCGCGCGGCTGTCGCACGCTGTGCGCGCCGCTAACGGCCGGGTGCTGCTCCAGGAGCGCGTCCCGGAAGAAGTGGTGCAGGACGCACTCGAGGCCGCAACGGCGCGCTCGTAGCGAGAAAGGAGACGGGACATGCTTAGAGGAGGACGCGGCGGCCCGGGCTTGGTCCGGGGTGTGGCGCGCACAGCCGTAGTCGCCGGCACTGCGACCGGCGTTTCGAACCGGGTGAGCCGTCGGCAGGCGGCCCGCTGGGAACAGCAGGATGAGGAAGCGGCCGCGGCTCAGGCTCCACCGGAAGCGGCAGCGGCACCCGCGACAAGCTCGACCGACGAGCTCGAAAGGCTCGCGCAGTTGCATTCGAGCGGAGCCCTTACGGACGAAGAGTTCGCGTCCGCCAAGGCGCAGCTGCTCGGCTAACTAAGGGCCCTAGGCTTCCTGGTTCTGGAAGCCGCCGAACAACAGCATCATCACGAGCACCACGACCATGAGGCCCACGCCCGCGGCAGCCGTAACGATGTCGCGCTAAGCGCAACGCTCCACTGCCTGACCGGCTGTGCGATCGGCGAGATCGCCGGCATGGCGATCGGTACCGCGGCGGCTCTGAGCAACTTCGGGACCGTTGTCCTCTCGATCGCCCTCGCGTTCGTCTTCGGCTACAGCCTCACGAGCATGCCGCTGCTACGGGCGGGCATGGCCCTCGCCGCCGTGATCCCGATCGCGCTCGCGTCGGACACGCTCAGCATCGGGACGATGGAGATCGTCGACAACGCGATCGTCGTGGCCGTGCCGGGCGCGCTTGACGCAGGGCTCGGCGATCTGCTCTTCTGGGGCAGTCTCGCGTTCTCGCTGGCGGTCGCGGGTGCGGCGGCGTTCCCCGTGAACCGCTGGCTGATCGACCGCGGCCGCGGCCACGCGGTCGTGCACGAGACGGGCATCCATGGTGGCCCGGACACCCGCGTGGTGGGCGTCGTCACTGTCTTCGGCTTCGTGTTCGGCGCGGCGGTGCTGATCGCCGAGGCGGTGGGATAGCGCTAGCGGGGCACCGGGATGGTGGCCTCGACCAGTGTGCCGCCGTTCGCGGGGCTCTCCACCCGGAGGCTGCCCTCGAGCACGGCCAGCCGGTCGGCGAGCCCTTGAAAGCCGCTCCCGTCGGCCCGGGCGCCGCCGACACCGTCGTCGCGCACGCGTACCTGAAGCGTGTCGTCCGCGACGAGCACCGTGACCTGCGCTCGCCTCGCATGGGCGTGCTTCGCGACGTTGGTCAGGGCTTCGGCAACGACGAAGTAGGCCGTGGCCTCCAGCGCGGAGGGCAGGCGGTCCACGGACACACCGTTCTCGACTGGAACCGTCGTCCGCGAAGCCAGTGAGTCCACAGCGGCGTTCAGCCCTCCGCGGGTGAGTACGTCCGGCAGGATCCCGTGCGCTAGCTCCCGCAACTCCACCATCGCGCGTTCTTCCTGCTCCAGGGCCTCGGACAGCTGCGTGCGGGTCAGCTCTCGGTCGCGGTGCAGCGACCGGCGCGCGAGCTTCAGCGTGACGATGGTGTGGACCATGCGCTGCTGAGCCCCGTCGTGCAGGTCGCGAACCACACGGCGGCGCTCCTCGTCCGTCGCCGCGACGATCCGTGCGCGCGAGGCGGCCAGGTCCGCGCGCGCCTGGACGTTCGAGATCGCCGTCGCAACCAGCTCTGTGAACTCGCCGATGCGCGACTCCGCGTCCGCCGGCATCGGCTCCGGCCGCATCGTCGCCGCGACGATCCCGCCCCAAAGATGCCCGTCGACGACGATCGGGCTGCCCACGCCGGCACGTATGCCCAACCCGTGCAGCGACGCGGCGAGCGCCCCACTGGCGGCGGCGTAGTCGACTCGAGCCGGGCGCTGCGTCCGAGCCACGACCGCGGCGACGCTCTCCCCATCGAGGTCGAGGCGGGTGCCCACCGGGAAGCCGTCGAGGCTGCCCCAGGAAGCGACGATTCTGGCGCTGCCGTCGGGCATGTGGCAGTGCATCCACGCGGCATCGGCGCCGACGAGCAGCCCGACCTCCTCAGCTACCTTGCCGAAGACCACAGCCGGCGGCGACTCCCGCGCCACCAGGGTCGCCACGCGCCGGAGCGCCGCCTGCTCGTCGGCAAGACGGCGCACCTCGGCGCGAGCGTGGGCGTTCGAAATGGCGGTGGCCACGAGCTCGGTGAAGCTCTCCAGACGCGACTCGGTGTCCGGGGGGAGCGGCCGGGCGTTCGTCGAGTGCACGAACAGCGCGCCCCACACACGCCCGTCTACGACGATCGGGCTCCCAACGGCGCAGGTGACCCCGAAGCTCTCGCGCAGATAGGCCGCGATGCGCCCGGGCGCACCGTCGTATTCGTCTGCCCGCGCGGCTCGTCCGGTCCGCAAGATCGTGGCCGCCAGATCGCTTTCGTCGAGCGTCCACCGACCGCTGGGCTCCACGTGCTCGACAACACTTGCCCACGCCGCCACGGCGTTCGCCGTGCGGTCACTCTCGTAACAGACCATCGTTGCGAACTCCGCCCTCAGGAGCGTGCCGACCTCTTCGGCGACTGCAGCGAAGAGTTCTTTCTGGGGCACGGCCTCTGCGACCAGCGTCGCCACGTGGCGCAGCGCGGCCTGCTCCTCCGCCAGCCGTGCCACGTCGACTCGCGCTTCGGTGTTGGAGATCGCCGTTGCGACAAGTTCCGTGAACGCCGCGATCCTCGACTCGGTGTCGCGCGGAAGCGGCTCGTCTTTGTTCGACGACGCGATCAGCGCGCCCCACAGCTGCCCGTCGACCGTGATCGGCCCTCCGACCGACGAGCGAACTCCCAGCTCTCGGACCACCGCGGCCATCTCGCCGGAAGCGTCGTCGTAGCCGCTCTTTCGCGCCGGGCGCCCGCTCATGAACACCAGTCCGGCGGCGGTTGTGCCATCAAGGTGGGCGCGTGTACCGAGCGGCAGGTCGCGCCCGTCGGCGCTCCAGCTCGCGACACCGGTCGCGGTGCGATCAGGCGAATAACGGACCATGTGCATCGCGCTCACGCCGAGCAGCTGGCCCAGCTCTTTCGTGACGGCCGTGAATACCTCGTGCGGCGGCGCGCCGGCTGCGACCAACGCCGCCACGCGCCGCAGCGCTGCCTGTTCCTCCGCGAGCCTGTGAAGGTCGTCTTGGGGACGACTGCGTGACGGGCGCTGGGCGCCAACCTTGCGCACGATGAAGGCCTCCTCGTGCCCCACCGGCTCCGCAAACGCGCGCGCTCCCCAGGGAAGCACGAGCTCGCCGCCTCCCCGAGGGAGCTCGAGACGATCGGCGCCGCGCAGCCATCCGCGCGATTCGTCGGTGAGTAGCCCGCCGGTCGGGCCGACCAGCGCGCGACGATCGGAGCCGCCGATGATCTGGCCGTGGTAGCGAGCGCGTAGCCGGTCGTCGCGCTCCAGCCGCCGATAGCGAAGTTGCGCTTCGACCGCCCGCGCGGCGCTGATCGCGAGAGCCAGGCTGTGCGGGTGGACGTCTTTCACGAGCCCGGTGAGGTCGATGACGCCGAGCAGCTCGCCCGTCTCCGGGTCGTGTACGGGGGCGGCCGAGCAGGTCCACGGCTGGACGACTTCCATGAAGTGCTCGGCGGCGAAGATCTGCACTGCGTGATCCGCGACCAGCGCCGTCCCGATCGCGTTGGTTCCGGCGCCCGCCTCGCTCCACAGTGCACCCTCGGCGAAGTTCATCGAGTCGGCGGCTAGCGAGCGGACTCTGGTGTCGCCAACGAGCTGGAGCAGCATCCCGTCGGCGTCGCTCACGACTATCAGGTGCTGCGACTCGTTGGCGATGCTCGCGAGGCGGTCACGGATCAGCGCCGCCGCTTCCGCCAGCGGATGCACCTCCCACCGAGCTGACGCCTCGTCAGCGTCGGCCGCAAGCGGAGCCGGCCGGCTCGCGGCCGGGTCGACCTGAGCGTCTAGCGACCGCCGCCACGAGTCCGCGACCGGCGCGCGTACGCCGTGGACGGCGTCGCCGCTGAGAAACCGCTCCCAGTTCTCCCGCACTTCGCGGGCCCGCGAAGCGGGCGGCGTCCTCGCATCGATGGCCAGCCATGGATGAGGGATGGACGGATTGTCCCACCCGGCTGAACCGGGCGCACGGGGCGGATCGTGTACCTGGTCAGCGCCTCGCGTGGCGCAGATAATGGGCGCAGATGTCGCAGCGCAACGTGGAGACCGTGCGCCGCGGGTACGACGCTTTCAATCGAGGCGACCTCGACGACGTACGCACGATCTACGCACCGGACGTGACCGCCCACGCCGGAGCGCTGTGGCCCGCGGCGGGCGATGTCTCCGGCGTGGACGGGATCATCGAGGCGTTCGCATCGATCCTCGCGACGTTCGAGAACAGCGAAATCGTCCCGGAGGAGTTCATCGAACTCGGCGATTCGGTCGTGGTGCCGACGTGCTGGCGCGGCACCCTGCAAAGCGACAGCGTCATCGAGCAGCACCTGGTGGCCGTGTACACGATGCGCGACGGCTTGGTCGTCCGCATCGGATACTTCGGGGACATGGACGAAGCTCTCGAGGATCTGCGGGAGCGGGAGGGCCGGACGTCCTAGCGCTGCCGCTCGGTTGCCAGGGGAACTGGGCCTCCCTTTTCGATCGTTGAATCGATCAACGGTCAAAAAGGCAATAAGGGGAGCGGTGCGCGAAAGCGCGGCCAGCCGTGCGCACGGCGTCGGATCGCGTTGCTACAGTCGCGCCTGCAAGTCCTTTAACCAGGTCCGGTGAGGCCAGGAAGGATGGGAATGACCGAGAAGGTGGTCCTCGACAGCGAGGACTTCAGCCGTACGCTGCGCCGCATCGCGCACGAGGTGGTCGAGAAGACCGGCGACGAGCGTATCGCGATGGTCGGGATCCATCGCCGAGGCGCGGTCATCGCGAAGCGGCTCCGGGAGCTCGTCGAGGAGCTCGCCGACGCGCCGGTCCCGCTCGGCGATCTCGACATCTCCTTCTACCGCGACGACCTCACGCTGCGCTCCGAGCAGCCCGAGGTGCACGACACCCACATCGATTTCCCGATCGACGGGATCACCGTGGTCCTCGTCGACGACGTTCTCTACACCGGCCGCACGGTGCGCGCCGCGATCGACTCGCTCTTTGACTACGGGCGCCCGCAGCGGGTGCAGCTCGCGGTGCTGGCGGACCGCGGCCACCGCGAACTGCCCTTCCGCGCGGACTACGTGGGGAAGAACTTCCCGACGGCCAGAAGCGAGCGCGTGAACGTTCGTATCGAGGAGATCGACGGAACCGACGAGGTCACGATCTCCGAGCATGCGGAGGTACACACCTGATGCGGAACCTGCTGTCGATCGACGACCTCACGCGCGACGACATCGAACGCATCCTCAGCCGCGCGCACAGCTTCGCCCAGGTGTCCGGCCGTGAGATCAAGAAGGTGCCGACCCTTCGCGGCCGGACCGTGATCAACCTCTTCTATGAGTCCTCCACGCGCACGAGCTCCAGCTTCGAGCTCGCCGCCAAGCGACTCAGCGCTGACCTCGTGAACATCAAGTCCGCGGGCTCGTCGGTGGACAAGGGCGAGTCCCTCAAGGACACGGTCCAGACGCTCTCGGCCTACGACCCGACCGCGATCGTGATCCGCTCGCCGCACGCCGGCGCCGCCAACCTGGTTGCGCGCTGGACCGCCGCCTCGGTGATCAACGCGGGGGACGGCAAGCACGAGCACCCGACGCAGGCGCTGCTGGACCTTTACACGCTACGAAGCCGGCGCCGGCAGATCGAGGGCACGAAGATCTGGATCGTCGGCGACGTGCTTCACAGCCGCGTGGCGCGCTCGAACGTGCTCGCCTTCACGCGCATGGGCGCCGAGGTGACCGTGTGCGGGCCGCCGACGCTGATCCCGCGCGACTTCGAGTCGCTCGGCTGCGACGTGCGCTACTCGCTCGACGGCCTCGAGGAGGCCGACGTGGTGTACGCGCTGCGCATGCAGATGGAGCGCATGACGGGCTCCTACGTGCCCTCGCTGCGGGAGTACGCGGCGCGCTTCCAGATCGACAGCCGCCGGCTAGCCCCGCACCAGCTCCTGATGCACCCCGGCCCGGTGAACCGCGGCGTGGAGCTGGCCGCGGAGGTGATCGACTCGCCGCAGGCGCTGATCGTGCAGCAGGTCGAGTCCGGAGTGGTGGTGAGGATGGCGGTCCTCTACGAGCTGCTCGCCGCCGGCAACGCTCCCTCACCGGTCCCGGCGCACACGGAGCCGCAGCCCGCATGACGCCGCTCGACCCGCGACTCGATCGCCCGGACACCCCGCCGAGCGATCTGCTCATCAAGCGCGCACACCTGCTCGACCCGCGCGCCGGCATCGACGAGCCCGCCGACCTGCTCGTGCGCCGCGGCGAGGTGGCGGAGGTCGGGGCGCCCGGCTCGCTGGAGGCGCCTGAGGGCGCCGAGGTTGTCGACGGCGAGGGGCTCCACGCATTCCCCGCGTTCGTGGACCCGCACGTACACCTGCGCACGCCCGGCCGCGAGGACGAGGAGGACATCGGCTCGGGCACGCGTGCCGCAGCGGCGGGCGGCTTCTGCGCGATCCTCGCGATGCCGAACACCGATCCGGTGACCGACTCGGCGTCCGTCCTGCTTTCCTTGCGCGAGAGCGCTGGGTCCTCCTCGTGCAGCGCCAGCACGCGCCCCGCGAGTCGCTGGTACTGGAGCGCCTGTCGCATCACACCCGCCGAGCGCACCGGCAGTCCGTCGTCGGTGAACGCGGCGGCTCCAGCCTCCGCCAGCTCCC
>DASVXS010000016.1:0-2200 GCA_036392575.1 Thermoleophilaceae bacterium
CTGACCGTCCTCCTAGTTATGGCCCGCAGGGAGGGTCGCCTCGCGTGCACTCCGGCAGACGCGTGCCGTGGAGCGAGGCAATCGCGCAGAAGCGGACGGCGAGCCGTTCGGCTGGCTACTCATCGCCGGCTGTGGCTCGAGCGAGGTGAGGGGCCGCGCCTAACCCGGCGGCTTCTACCTCCGAGGGAATCCGCTATGCGTTCCCCCTCCCGTTCCAGGTAGGCGGGAGAACGGCACCCGTGCGGCTCGGGGTCGGCACACGCTTCGCGGGCCCAGGCCCGCGCGCGGTGCGGAAACGATCGGCGCCAAAGTCCGGTCGAATTTACAGCTTCTTTACGCGGGCGAGGGTAGTGGATTCGCGTCTGGTGGGATCTTCTCGGTAGTGAAAGCCAGAGGGGGGTCTCACATGCGCAAGCTCATTCTGTTGCTCGTCGCGGTCAGCTCGCTCGTCGCGGCAACCGCCGCCGAGCTGGCCAGGCCCGCGGCCAGCGCTACAACCACGGTGACGATCACGCACACCGGCTACAAGCCGAAGTCCGTCTCGGTGAGCGTCGGCGACAGTGTCGCTTTCACGAACAGCGACACCGTCGCGCACACCGTGCGCTTCAAGCCGACGACCGGCATCAGCTGCACGCGTCCGCTTCCGCTCGTGCTCCCGCCGGGGCAGAGTGCAACCTGCACCTTCCGCAGTGCCGGCAGCTTCAATTTCTCCGACCCCGTCGTGAAGAGCAAGGCCTTCCGCGGCACGGTCGTGGTCGGTGCCGCACCAGCGGTCAGTCTCTCGGCCACGCCGAAGGTGGTCGTCTACGGACGCAGCGTCACGCTCTCGGGCGCGCTCGCAAGCCAGCAGACCGGCCAGTCGCTGCAGGTCCTCGCGCAGCCGTGTGGGCAGGCGTCGGCGACGAAGGTCGCCACCGTCACCACGACGACCGGCGGTGCCTACAGCTTCCAAACGAAGCCGCTGAAGACCACCACCTACACGGTCAAGTTCAAGAGCTCGACAAGCAGCGCGGTCACGGTCAACGTGCGGCCGCGGATGCGCCTCGGCAAGGTCGCTCCGCACCGCTACTCGCTGCGAGTGTTCGCCGCGCAGAGCTTTGCCGGGCACTACGCGACCTTCCAGCGCTACCGCCCCGCGCTCCGGCGCTGGGTAAGCGTCAAGCGGGTGCTGCTGCGCGCGAACTCGACCGGGGTCGCACCCACCGTCGTTACAGCCGCCCGCTTCCGCTCGAGCCTCAGGGCTGGTCTGCGAGTGCGGGCCGTGCTCAGCCGTACGCAGGTCGGCACCTGCTACCTGGCCGGCCGGAGCAACACGATCCGCAGTTGAACCTCCGCGACGGCGAGCCGGAGGTCACCGCCTCCGGCTCGCCGTAGCCCTCACTCCTGGGCAGAAGCGCTCCCGACTACCGCGAGCGCTGGAAGGGGTTCCTCACGCTTCTTGAAGCTCAAGCGCCGGGAGATGGGCCGTGTAGGGATCGAACCTACGACCTTGGGATTAAGAGTCCCCTGCTCTACCAGCTGAGCTAACGGCCCGAAGCGGCGAATAGTGTAGCCGCGCCATGAAGGTCTTCTCGGTGGTCGGAAACCGGCCCCAGTTCATCAAGGCGGCGCCGACCTCCGTCGCCCTGCGGGAACGCGGAATCGAGGAGGTCGTGCTGCACACGGGACAGCATTACGACCCCGAGCTGTCGCAGGTCTTCTTCGAGGAGCTCGCGCTCGCCGAGCCGCGCTACCGGCTCGACCTGCGCACCGCCGACACCGCGCAGATGCAGGCGGCCGTCGCCGGCCCGCTCGGCGACGAGCGCCCCGACTGGGTGCTCGTCTACGGCGACACGAACTCCACGCTCGCGGGCGCCCTCGCGGCGGTCGAGGCGAAGATCCCGCTTGCCCACGTCGAGGCCGGCCTGCGCAGCGGCGACCTGTCGATGCCCGAGGAGCGGAACCGGATCGAGACCGACCGCGTGGCGCAGGTGCTGTTCTGTCCGGACGAGCGCTCGCGGGAGACGCTGAACGCCGAGGCCGTGGGCGGTCACGCCGAGGTCGTCGGCGACGTGATGGCCGACGCGACCCGCACCTTCGCGCCGATCGCGCGGCGGCGCGCGGACGTGCTCGAGCTCGACTCGCCGTACGCGGTGCTCACGATCCACCGCGAGGCGAACACGCAGCCCGAACGCCTGCGAAGCCTGCTCGAGGCGGCGGG
>DASVXS010000017.1:0-5486 GCA_036392575.1 Thermoleophilaceae bacterium
GACCGCTGTCGTGCCCCACTACGCCATGAGCGGCGGAACGCTGATCGCGCTCGCCGCGGACAAGATCGTGCTCGACTCGCACACCGCGCTCGGCCCGGTCGACCCGCAGCTGGGCGAGTACCCAGCGCGGTCGATCCTCGAGGCCGTCGAGGAGAACGGCAACCACGAGGACAAGACGCTGATCATGGCGGACGTCGCCCGCAAGGCGCTCGAGCAGGTGGAGGTCTTCACGACCTCGCTGCTCGAGAGGAACCTCGAGCCCAAACGAGCACGCGAGACCGCCCGGATCCTGGCCACCGGCACCTGGACGCACGACCATCCGCTGCTCGCGCCGGACCTGATGGCCCTCGGCCTACCGGTCGAGGTCGGGATCCGGGACGAGGAGCGTGAGCTCATGACGCTCTATCCGCAGCCGCGCGGGCGCACGCCGGCGGTCGAGTACTCGCCGGGGCCGCCGTCCCCCACCTTCCCGCAGCGCCGAAATCCCCAGCGCGCGGGGCGCGAGCTCAAGCGTTGACCGCAGCGTGGATCTGCCAGTGAGCCGACTTTTCCAGGTGCTCGTGCACGAGCCGCACCGCCATGGAACCCTCGCCGACGGCGGAGGCCAGCCGCTTCACGGATCCGGCGCGCACGTCGCCTGCCGCGAACACCCCAGGTCGGCTCGTCTCGAGCGGTAGCGCCTCGCGTCCGGTGTCCCAGCCGCCATTCGATGCGTTAGCGGCGGCGGGGCCGGTCAGGACGAAAGCGTGGTCGTCGAGCGCGATCTGATCGCCGAGCCACTGGGTGTGCGGGCGCGCTCCGATGAAGACGAACAGCGCACGCGCCGCGAGCCTCCACCGCTCGCCCGTCCGCGTGTTCTGCGCAACCACCGCGTTCAGCACTCCGTGCTCGCCCACCAGTTCGCGGACTTCGGTGCAGCGCATCACGTGGATCTGCGGGTCGCGCTCAATCTCGTTCACCAGATAGCGCGACATGTCGCGTCCGAGGTCCTCGTGCCGGATCAGCAGGTGAACCAGAGAGGCGTGCCTCGCGAGGAACAGCGAGGACTGCCCGGCTGAGTTGCCACCGCCGACGACCACCACGGGGTCGCCGATGCAGGTGTGCGCCTCCACGTGCGTGGCCGCGTAGTGCACGCTGTGCCCCTCGAACTCATCGAGGCGCGCCACGTGTAGCTTCCGGTAGCGGGCGCCGGATGCGATCAGGAGAGCGTGGCCTGAGACGGCGCTTCCGTCGTCGAACAGCACGACGTGATGCCCGTCGCGGTACTCGAGCCCGACCGCCTCCGCGGCGAGATGCAGGTGGGCACCGAACTTCTCCGCCTGCAGCGTCGCGCGCTCCGCCAGTTCGGAGCCCGAGATGCCGGTGGGGAAGCCCAGGTAGTTCTCGATGCGCGGCGACGTGCCGGCCTGGCCGCCGGTCGCGATCGCGTCGAAGGTCATCGTCCTGAGCCCTTCGGAGGCCCCGTAGACGGAGGCGGCGAGGCCTGCCGGGCCGGTACCCACCACGAGCAGGTCGCAGTCGGCCCACTGCGGAACCTTCGACGGAAGCCCGATCACACGCGCCAGCTCGGCGTTGCTCGGGTTGCGCAGCACGCTGCCGCGCCAGATCACCACGGGCGTCTCCTGTGGCGACACGCCGAGCGCGTTGAGAAGCGCCTCGGCCTCCTGGTCCTCCTCCAGGTCGATCCAGCGGTGCGGCAGCCGATTCCGCGCGGCGAACTCGCGTAGCCGGCGCGTGTCGGGGGAGAAGCACGAGCCCACGATTCGAAGCCCGGCACCAACCTCGAGCAGTATCGAGCGCCGCGCGAGATAGGCACGCAGGACGAGGTCGCCCAGAACGGGATCTTGGGTGACCAGCTTTCGCAGCTCATCGACCGGAACGCGCAAGAGCTCCGCGGGCTCGCACGCCACGGCCGTAAGAAACGCCGCCTGGCCGGTGAGGACGCCGAGCTCGCCGAGGAAGCGGCCGGCGCCATGAACCGCGATCTGCATCTCCTCATCGCTGCCGTAGTCCGAGTACGTGGCGACTTTGCCCTCGAGCACCACCCAGAAGCAGCTGTAGTCGTCGCCCTCCCTGAAGAGAACCTCTCCGGGCGCGGTATGCACCCGCTCGCCGTGCTGCTCCAGCGCGCGGACCTGATAGTCGCTCAGCCGCGGAAACGCGCCGTAGAGGTCGAGGGTCTCCTCGAAGGTGTCCGTCGCGCCGCGGCGGGCGCCGGTCACGTCCCGGCGCCCGTCGCTGCGCCGAGGTGAGGCTCGAGCCACTGCTCGAGTCTCGGTTTCGGGGCGGCGCCCACGAGCCGGTCGGCTTCGTTCCCGTCCCGGAACAGGACGAGCAGGGGGATGCCCTGCACCTCGAAGCGAGCCGCGATGTCCGGGTTCTCGTCGACGTTCAGCCGGACGATCTTGAGCCTGCCGGCGTCCTCTTCCGCGAGCGCCTTCAAGGCGGGCTCGATCATCTTGCAGGGGCCGCACCACTCGGCCCAGAAGTCGACGACGACGGGCACGGACGCGTTGATCTCGTCATCGAAGCTGCTCGAGTCAGCGTCCACCATCCACGGCAGGAGGTTGTGGCAGTTCGCGCAGCGGGGCACGCCCTGGGCGACGGGCTTCACCCGGTTCTTCTTGCCGCAGTGCGGGCAGGTGACGATCGTGGCCGCCACAAGGTTGATCCTAGGTCGCCCGGCGCGTTTCTCAACCCGCTGTCTCGAACTCCGCCCAGAGCGGGCGGTGGTCCGAGACGTGGAAGCGCGTGTACGCCATGAACTCGCTTCGCTTGTGCGTCTCCCAGAGGTCGTGGAAGAGCGCGCCATCGAAGTCGAACACGTTCATCGCGCCGGTGAAGTGGTCGTGCGTGGCTCCAGGGAAGAAGGCGATCTGGTCGTAGTGGTTGTCGGACGCGATCGCCGAACCGATCTGCGAGGAGTGCGGAGGCAGCTCGAGCCCCTGTGAGGTGAGCGCGTCGTATACGCGGTCGCCCTCGGCAGCCTTCGGCAGATTGAAATCGCCGAGCGGGATCACGTTCGACACGTAGGAGTGGTCGTCGTCGTGCTTCGCCTTCGCCCACCAGGCGACCGCAAAGGTCTCCTGGATTCGCCTGCCGAGGTCGATCGGGTCGCTGTCCGAGCCGTAGAAGAGATGCACGTTCACGAGCTCGAACTCGAACCCGTTAGACGCGAACGTGGCGAGGTACGGGCCGCGGTCGAAGCCAGGAAACGGCGACGTGATCCCCGGCGGCTTGATCTTCTTCAGCTGGCTCGGTGGAATCGAGAGGCGGCCGACCTCCTCGAGCTGGGAGACCTTGTTCTCGTCGTAGAGAAAGGCCTGCCGTTCCTGGTTGCCCGACGCGTCCGAGAACAGCAGCCGGTAGCGGTCCGGCATGTGCGAGTGGATTGCGCTTATGCCGCGCAGGTCGTCGTTCACCTCCTGAACGGCCACGAGGTCGAACCAGCTCATCACCTCCGCGATCAGCGCGCAGTCGTCGTCGGAGCGGTCTTGCACGCCGAGGTTCGCCACGTTCCACGTGGCCAGGAGCAGCTTGCCGTCCGCCTTGGCCGGGATCTGCCGGCCCGGCTCCTTGTCGCGCCACTTGCGGAGCGCCTTGACCTCCTGCCCAAGGTCGTAGTCGTACGCGAACTTCGGCTTCGGGAATGGCGGCATGGTCCACTTCTACACCCGGGCGCCGGCAGCGGCAAAGCCCTGTTTCGTGAGAAGCGTCACGGGTAGTCGGTGCCTTCATGGCCCGGCCCGGCGAGACGATCGACAACCCCTCGACGGGAGAACGCATCACGTTCCTCCGCACGCGGGAGGAGACCGGCGGGGACGTGCTCGAGTTCGAGGTGGTGCTCGAGCGCGGCGCGCGTATCGGCGGCTTCCCGCACAGACATCCGGTCGAGGAGCGGTTCGTGGTGGAGGAGGGCGTGTTCGCCACCTGGGTCGCTGGCCGGGGCCGTCGCACGCACGGGCCGGGCGACGAAGTCGTGATCCCGCCGCTGCGCGGGCACCTCGTGTGGAACGCCGGCGAGACGGAGGCACGTGCGATCGCCGAGGCGCGTCCTGCCGACGACATCGAGACGATGTTCGAGACCTTCTTCGGCATCGCGGCCGACGGCGGTGGCCGCTTGAGAGGTGCGCCGCCGCCGCTGCACTCGGCGCTGCTGGCCCACACCTACGAGCTCTACGTGCCGCTCGTGCCGGTCGCCCTGCAGAAGCCGCTGCTCGCTCTGCTGGCGCGCGCAGCGGAGAACCGTGGGTACGAGGCCGTGTACTCGCCGCGGCCGGTCGATCCCGAGGGCCCGTCGCACGTGGTCCCGCCGCCCGGCGGTCCCGGTGACCTGCGCACCGCCCGCACCGAGAGCTTCGTCGCCAGCCGGCGCGAGCGCGTATGGCGGCTGCTCACCGACCCCGAGCGCTACGAGGACTGGGTCTTCGGGGTCTCCGACTTCGTGGACGCCGATGCGGCCTGGCCAGACCCGGGCAGCTCGGCGAAGTTCCGGCACGGGATCGGACCTGCCTCGCTCGGCGGCTCGTACACGATCCTGCACGAGGCCGAGCCGAGCGAGCTCGAGCTCCAGGTGCGGATCCCCCCGCTGATCGAGACCCGCAAGCGCTTCGACCTGACCGAGACGCCCGACGGCACGCACGTCACGCTGCGGGAGACACCGGTGGGCGGCGCGCTGGCGCGAATCTCCGTGATCGCGAGCGAGCTGCTGGTGGAGCTAGCCGGCACGCTCAGCCTGTTTGCGCTTCGGCGCCTGTTGGGCTCCGCGGGCGGTTTGCGGGCGCGCTCCGCGGGTAGCGCCGAGACGACGGCTATCGGAGGAGCAGTCACCACATGACCGACGAAGAGCAGCTCAATCAGTTTGAGAAGGCGGTCGAGGAGAAGAAGCGCAAGGCCGAGGAGGCCTCGCATGGGCGGCTGCCCCAGAATCCGAACGAAGGCGAGATCCACGGGGATGAGCCGGACATCTACGACGACAGCCGGCCGCCCGACGAGCTGAGTCCGCGTGCGAAGAGCACGCAGCACCGCAAGATGACCGCGGACAAGTGGAACCAGTAGCGGTGCCGGTAGCGTGCCCGCCGTGGCGGGCCGACTGAGCCTCGACAGCCTGGAGCACCCCGTCGTGCTGGCGCCGCTCGGCGGCGGGCCCTCTACGCCTGCGCTCGCGGCCGCGGTGTCCGAAGCGGGCGGGCTCGGCTTCCTCGCCGCCGGCTACAAGTCGCCGGACGCCGTGTGGGACGACATCGCCGCGCTGCGCGCGCTCACCGATCGCGCGTTCGGCGTGAGCGTGTTCACGCCGCCACCGCCGGAGGGCGACCAGGAGGCCGTGCGCGCCTACGCGGAGTCGCTGCGCGGCGACGCCGAGCGCCTCGGCGCCGAGCTCGGCACGCCGCTGCACGACGACGATGCCTGGGCCGCCAAGCTGGCGCTGATCGCGGAGGAGCGGGTGCCCGTGGTGTCGTTCACATTCGGCTGCCCGGCGCGCA
>DASVXS010000018.1:0-9502 GCA_036392575.1 Thermoleophilaceae bacterium
TGCCGGCCGCCACGCGCTCGCCGCGCTCGAGCGCCGGCGCCGCGACTTCGATCAGCGCGTGGTCGAGGTGGTCGTCGAGGACGGGGTCCTGCGGCCGAACCTTGCGGCGGGCCACCTCGGGCGGCATGTCGATCGGGGCGAGGATGTGCGAGAGGTCGACGCCGCGCGCCTTCCAGTGCTCGATCGCCTCGTCGGCCTCGAGCAGGTCCGTGCGGCCAACGAGCTCGTCGAACGTGCGCACGCCGAGCTGTGCCATCAGCTCGCGAACCTCCTCTGCCAGGAGGAAGAAGTAGTTCACGACGTGCTCGGGCTTGCCGGCGAAGCGCTTGCGCAGCTCGGGGTCCTGGGTGGCGATGCCGACCGGGCACGTGTTGAGGTGGCAGGCGCGCATCATGATGCAGCCCATCGCTATCAGCGGCGCGGTTGCGAAGCCGAACTCCTCGGCGCCGAGCAGCCCGGCAACCACCACGTCGCGGCCCGTCTTCAGCTGACCGTCGGTCTGCACGATGATGCGGTCGCGCAGGCGATTCAGCACGAGCGTCTGCTGCGTCTCCGCCAGGCCGATCTCCCACGGCACGCCGGCGTGGTGGATCGACGAGACGGGAGACGCGCCGGTGCCGCCGTCGTGCCCTGCGATGACCACGTGGTCCGAGTTGGCTTTCGCGACGCCCGCGGCGACCGTGCCGACGCCGACCTCGGACACGAGCTTCACGCTGATGCGCGCCGACGGGTTGGCGCAGCGCAGGTCGAAGATGAGCTGCTTGAGATCTTCGATCGAGTAGATGTCGTGGTGTGGCGGCGGTGAGATGAGGCCGACGCCAGGCGTCGAGTGGCGCACGCTCGCGATGTACTCGTCCACCTTGTGGCCGGGCAGCTGACCGCCCTCGCCGGGCTTCGCGCCCTGCGCCATCTTGATCTGGAGCTCGTCGGCGTTCACGAGGTAGTGCGCGGTCACGCCGAAGCGCCCGGACGCCACCTGCTTGATCGCCGATCGGCGGTTGTCACCGTTCGGGTCCGGCTTGAAACGACGCGGGTCCTCCCCGCCCTCGCCGGTGTTCGACTTGCCGCCGAGGCGGTTCATCGCGATAGCGAGCGTCTCGTGCGCCTCCGTGGAGATTGAGCCGAGCGACATGGCGCCGGTCGAGAAGCGCTTCACGATCTCGGCGGCGGGTTCGATCTCGTCGAGCGGGATCGGCTCGGGCTGCGGCCGCAGCTTCAGGAGGCCGCGGATCGTCGCCTTGCGCGAGGACTCTTCGTTCACCCTGCGCGAGAACTCCTCGTAGGCCTCGCGTCCGTCCGCGCGCACGGCGTGCTGCACGGTCGCGATCGTCTCCGGGTTCCACTGGTGGTGCTCGCCGTCGCGGCGCCATGCGTGGACGCCGCCGTTCGCCAGCCGCTCGGCCTCGGCCGGCTTCTCCGCGGCGTACGCCCTGCGGTGGCGCGCGAGCGTCTCGGTCGCGATCACGTCGAGGCCGATACCGCCGATGCGCGAGGTCGTCCCCGTGAAGTACTTGTCTATCAGCTCGGGCTCGAGCCCGACCGCCTCGAAGATCTGCGCGCCCGAGTACGAGCGGACAGTGCTGATGCCCATCTTCGAGATCGTCTTGAGCAAGCCCTTGCCGACCGCCTTGATCATGTTGCGCTCCGCCACGTCGGCGCCTTCGACGCCGGGCAGCAGGCCGCGGTCGAACATCTCGTAGAGCGTCTCGAACGCGAGGTAGGGGTTCACCGCGGAAGCGCCGTAGCCGAGCAGCGTGGCGATGTGGTGCACCTCGCGCGGCTCGGCCGACTCGACCACCAGCCCGGTGCGCAAGCGCGTGTGCTCGCGCACGAGGTGGTGGTGCACGCCGGCGAGCGCGAGTAGCGCCGGGATCGGGGCGCGGTCGGCGCCGGCGGCGCGGTCACTGATGATGAGGATGTTGTCGCCGTTAGCGATGTGCTCGTCGGACTCGCGGCAGAGTCGTGCGAGCGCGCGCTCGAGCCCCTCGACGCCTTCGCTCACCGGCCACGTCGCGTCGAGCGTGGCCGCCGTAAACACGTGGTGGTCGACCTGGCGCAGCTTCTCGAGCTCGCTCGAGGTGAGGAGCGGCTGGGGGATGATCAGCTGATGGGCGTGCTCGGCGGTCTCGTCGAGCAGGTTGCCCTCGGGCCCCACCGACGTGGAGAGGCTCATCACGATCTTCTCGCGGATCGGATCGATCGGCGGATTCGTGACCTGCGCGAAGAGCTGCTTGAAGTAGCTGTAGAGCAGCGGCGAACGATCTGAGAGGACCGCCAGCGAGAAGTCGTTGCCCATCGAGCCGGTCGGCTCCTCGGCCTTGGCGCCACCCATCTGCGCGAGCGTGACCCGCAGGTCCTCCTGCGTGTAGCCGAAGAGCTGCTGGCGGGTGCCGAGCGGGTCGGCGGGTAGCTCCTCGGGCGCGACGTCCGGCAGGTCGTCGAGGTGCACGGTGCGCTCGCCGTACCAGCGGCCATACGGCTTCTGGCTGGCGACCTCGTGCTTCACCTCGCCGTCCTCGACGATGCGGCCCTGCTCCACGTCGACCAGGAAGATCTTGCCGGGCTGCAGGCGTCCCTTCGTGACCACTTCCTCGGGCTCGTACTCGAGCACGCCGGTCTCGGACGCCAGCACCACGATGCCGTCGCGCGTGAGCTGCCAGCGGCCGGGTCGCAAGCCGTTGCGGTCGAGCGTCGCGCCGATCACGCGGCCGTCGGTGAACGCGACCGCCGCCGGGCCGTCCCACGGCTCCATCAGGCAGGACTCGTACGCATAGAAGTTGCGCACCTCTTCGGGCATGTCCTCGCGGCCCTCCCAGGCCTCGGGGATCATCATCATCAGCGCGTGCGGCAGCGAGCGGCCGCCGAGCACGAGCAGCTCGAGCACGTTGTCGAACGTGGCCGAGTCCGAGCCGCCCGGGCGGATGACCGGCTTGATCTTCTCGATGTCGTCGCCGAACAGCTCGCTCGCAAGCTGCGACTCGCGCGCGGCCATCCAGTTCACGTTGCCGCGCAGCGTGTTGATCTCGCCGTTGTGGGCGATCAGGCGGTAGGGGTGCGCAAGCTCCCAGCTCGGGAAGGTGTTCGTGGAGAAGCGCGAGTGCACGAGCGCGAGCGCACTTTTCACGCGCGCGTCATTCAGGTCGGGGTAGTAGCGGCGGAGCTGCGGGCTCGTGAGCATGCCCTTGTAGACGAGCGTGCGCGAAGAGAACGAGGGGATCGCGACGTCCTCGCCGGCGTTCTGCTCGATCTGGCGGCGCGCGACGTAGAGCTTGCGCTCGAACGCGTCCTGGTCGTCGAGCTCGGTGGCGATGAACACTTGGCGAATGACGGGCTCGACGTCGCGGGCACTCGGTCCGGGGATCGACGAATCGACCGGCACGTCGCGCCAGCCGAGCGGCTGGATGCCCTCACTCGTGACGGTGCGCTCGATGAGGCTCTCGATCTCCGCGCGCCGCGCGTCGTCGCGCGGGAGGAACACCATGCCGGCGGCGTAGCGCCCGGGCTCGGGCAGCTCCACGCCGGCGACCGCGCGCAGGAACTCGTCGGGCAGCTGAAGGAGGATTCCCGCGCCGTCCCCCGTATCGATCTCAGGACCCGTCGCGCCGCGGTGCTCGAGCCTGTCGAGCACGTCGAGCGCTCGAACGACGGTCTCGTGCCTCGGCTCGCCGGAGAGGTCGGCGACTGCGCCGACGCCACACGCGTCGTGCTCGAATCTAGGGTCGTAGAGGCCGACGGCCTCAGGTCGCTTTGCGAGTGGCATAAGTCTTCGTAGGGAGCGGCCTTCGGCCGGGCGGCGGCCAAAGCGAACGCAGGATCTTACCGGTCAGGCGGCCGGAAACCGTTCCTTGGTCCGGGGTGCCGCCTTCGCGCCGCATTGAGAGTGCCGCACGTTCCGGCGATCGTCAATGAGCCGCCCAACACGCCTCTGTACGCTCCCGCCGGTGAAGCTCGGCATCGCGATGTTTCCCACCGACAACGCCGTCCGCCCGGATGAGCTAGCCCGGCTGGTGGAGGAACGCGGCTTCGAGTCTCTTTGGTTCGCCGAGCACACTCACATCCCCGTGAGCCGGGAGACGCCATACGCCGGCGGCGGCGAGCTCCCCGATAGGTACAGCCGCACGCATGACCCGTTCGTCGCGCTGACGGCCGCTGCGGCCGCGACGTCGGCGCTGCTCATCGGAACCGGCATCTGCCTCGTCATCGAGCGCGACCCGATCGTCACCGCCAAAGAGGTCGCGAGCGTCGATCAGCTTTCCGGCGGCCGCTTCCTGTTCGGCATCGGTGGCGGCTGGAACCGCGAGGAGATGGTCAACCACGGCACTGACCCCGATCACCGCTTCCGCCTGATGCGCGAGCGCGTCGAGGCGATGAAGGCGATCTGGGCCGAAGATGAGGCCGAGTACCACGGGCGCTACGTCAACTTCGACCCGATCTGGTCGTGGCCGAAGCCGGTCCAGGAGCCGCACCCGCCGATCGTGGTCGGTGGCAACGGCGAGAACGTGCTGAAGCGAGTCGTCTCGTACGGCGAGGAGTGGATGCCGAACCGCCTGCTCGACGAGCCCGAGCGCCTCGGCGAGCGAATCGTCGATCTTCAGCGCATGGCCGAGGATGCCGGCCGCGGAGAGATTCCCGTGACGGTCTCCGGGATCCGGCCCGACCCGGGGCTGATCGAGCGCCACGAAGCGATCGGGGTCTCGCGCGCGACTATCTACATACCTCCCGTCGACCGCGACGAGGCGGAGAGCCGCCTCGACCACCTCGCCCAGAAGCTCGGGCCGGTACGCACCTAGCGGACCTCATCTGACGCGCTCGCCGGCGCGTACGTGGGGCAGCACCTATACCCCGATCCCCGCAGCGACGAGGACTAGGAGCAAAGGCCCGGACGTCACTCGGGCCCGGCCCCACCGACCAACGGAGGTCGTCATGAGCAGCAGCGTCGACACCGCGACCGACATCCGTCCCTTCCAGGTCGACATCCCAGACGAGGCACTGCAAGACCTGCGTCGACGCATCGCGGGCACGCAGTGGCCCGAGAAGGAGACCGTGGGTGACGAATCGCAGGGCGTGCAGCTCGAGACGATTCAGAGGCTCGCGCGCTATTGGGCGACGGAGTACGACTGGCGCAAGTGCGAGGCGAAGCTGAAGGCCCTACCGCAGTTCATCACCGAGATCGATGGGCTCGACATTCACTTCATTCATGTCCTTTCGCAACATGAAGACGCGTTGCCGCTCATCGTCAATCACGGATGGCCCGGCTCGATCATCGAGCAACTGAAGATCATCGATCCACTGACGAATCCCACGGCACATGGCGCGAGCGCATCGGACGCGTTCCATGTGGTGATTCCGTCGATGCCGGGCTACGGGTTCTCAGGCAAGCCGACGAGCACCGGTTGGGGCCCCGAGCGCATGGGCCAAGCCTGGGCGGAACTGATGAAGCGCCTCGGCTACACGCGCTACGTCGCCCAGGGCGGCGACTGGGGCGCGTTCGTCGTCGACCAGATGGGCCTGCAGGCACCTGACGGATTGCTAGCCATCCACAGCAACATGCCGGCCACCGTTCCGGATGACGTCGACAAGGCTCTCCAGGCGGGCGAGCCGCCGCCATCCGGTCTCTCGACTGAGGAGCGCCGCGCCTATGAGCAGCTCGTCAGAACGTTCAAGCAGGTCGAGTACGCACACATGATGGCGGCGCGCCCGCAGACCCTTTACGGCATTGCGGATTCACCCGTCGGCCTGGCCGCCTGGCTTCTCGACCACAACGACGCCGACGGCCAGCCGGCCGCTGCGGTCACCGCTGGGCTCGAGCGGACTGAGAGCGCCACGGGCGAGCTGACGCGTGACGAGGTGCTCGACAACATCACGCTCTATTGGCTAACGAACACCGGGGTCTCTGCGTCTCGCCTCTATTGGGAATACAAGGGTGGGTTCTTCAACACCAAGGGTGTCTCCATCCCCACTGCGATAACCGTGTTTCCCGGTGAGCAGTATCAAGCGCCGCGTAGCTGGGCGGACCGGGCTTATCCGAACCTCATCTACTACAACGAGGTCGACAAGGGCGGTCACTTCGCCGCGTGGGAGCAGCCGGAGCTATTCAGCCAGGAAATCCGGGCGGCGTTCAAGTCGGTTCGGTAGCGCTGGGAACGGAAGCCACGAGCGGAATATCCGCGCTCGCCGCAACAGAAGCGAGCAAGGAAGGCGGCGCGCGGCCGGGCCGACGCACTCACGAACGCCGCGCCCGCGGGTGGCGCGCGACGGGGTGTCTGCCGAGGAACCGCAGTCCCGGTCCGCAGGCAGACACCCGGAGCAGCGACAGGACCCGCAGCCGACCACGTAGCGGGCCCAAGAACGTAGAAAGGCCCCGCCGAAGCGGGGCCTTCCCTTAGCTGGCCTGTAAGCCGGATTCTGTCGCGAGCAACCATCCATCTCCCCCGGTCTGCGACCGGGGTGGGCTTTCGCCCTGCGGCCTACCTGGGACTCAGCGGGCAGCGTCGTCGTCCCTGCTTGGCCTTGCACCGGGTGGGGTTTGCCTAGCCGCCGTGTCGCCACGACGCTGGTGCGCTCTTACCGCACCGTTTCACCCTTGCCTGCAACGGACCTCACGTGAGGGCCCGCCACAGGCGGTTTGTTTCTGTGGCACTTTCCCGCGGGTTTCCCCGGGTCAGTCTCCTGACCACCCTGCCCTGCGGTGTCCGGACTTTCCTCGAGAACCGGTTTTCTCTCCGGTCCCCGCGGCTGCTCAGCCAGCCCTACAAGTCTAGATTCGGCACCTGCGCGCGGCTACTCGCAAGAGTGCTTTCACGACACCGTCGCGCCGCAGTTTCCGCAGTGCCCATCGTTCCCGCGCCGCTCGAGCGGGCCGCGGCAGACGGGGCAGTCGGCCGCTCCAGTGGCAAGGAGACCCTCCCATACGCTGGAGATCCGCTGCTCCAACGTGAGTCTCCTGCCACCGGAACGAACGCCTCTCGCGACCGAGTCGCCGAACAGCGGCTCGGGGCGAAGCCTTGTTTCAAGCGTTGCTGTACTCATTTTTCGCTCCCTTCATGAGCCGAAAACCGAGCTATGCAAGGACGCAGGGTCGAAGCGGTATGCCAATACCGCGAGACCCGAGGACGCAGCAGAGCGACGGTTTGCAGGCTCATGTAACCCTTCGGAAGACGCCCACAACGCGACCGAGGACTTGCGCCTCGCGCGTGCGAATGGGCTCGTACGCATCGTTCTCCGGCTGGAGCCGGATGTGGTCGGCCTCGCGGTAGAAGCGCTTCACGGTCGCCTCCTCGCCCACGAGCGCCACGACGATCTCGCCGTCGTTGGCTGTCTCCTGCGAACGCACGACCACGAAGTCGCCCTCGAGGATGCCGACGTCCTTCATCGAGTCGCCGGCGACGCGGAGCAGATAGTCCGCCTCATCGCCGCCGATGGCGCCCGGCACGTCGACGTAGTCCTCCACGTTCTCCTCGGCCAGGATCGGCTCGCCGGCAGCCACGCGGCCGACAAGCGGCAGGCCGGCGGAGCCGGTGACGGCCTCCTTCGCCTTGTTCAGGAGTTCGAGCGCGCGCGGCTTGGTCGGATCGCGGCGAAGAAGCCCGAGCTTCTCGAGGTTCGCCAGGTGCGCGTGCACCGTGGACGACGACGTGAGCCCGATCGCCTTACCGATGTCGCGGACGGTCGGCGGGTATCCGTGCTTCGCCGAATACCGCTTGATGAAGTCGAAGATCTCCTGCTGGCGCTTGGTCAGCTTCAGGTCCATCGGTTCTCCATGCCGGGGCCGTTGAGATGCTCAATTGCGAACATGTGTTCGTAGACTAGCCACCCCCGCGGACGGCATCCAGTCGACGTGGGCATTTGCACCCCCAGGGCTATACTCAGCGCCGAATTCGCCTGCGCCTGTGGCGGAATTGGTAGACGCGCAAGGTTGAGGGCCTTGTCCGGGGTATCCCGGGTGGGAGTTCGAGTCTCCCTGGGCGCACTACTCGGTTGTCGAGCGTGTGCAGAGTCGGCCGGGGGCTGGCTGTCGATTCGCGAGCTAGTAGCCACTGCTGCCCCCCGAGGTAGACGTCGAGCTCGAGCAGTCGCGCACGCACCGGAGCACACGCTCCCCGTTCCCGAGTCCTTCTGGAACGGGTAGAGCGTGCGGCCTCGGGAGTCGACCAGGATCTTCCCAAGTTGCGGGCTGGCGACGCTGACCGTGGCGGCCTGTCCGGTCGAGGTCTTGGGCGGGCGGTAACGCCGCTCCCGCCTCACCCACATGCGGTCACGGCGACAGAACTGAACGCGACCGCGCCGAGTGGCATGACGAAAACGAGAGGTCTGTTCCAGGTCATGCTCGCTCCTCCGAGCCGCGGTGCCTCGGGCCGACCGCTCGTGTTCTGGTCACGGCCTTCGCTGCCAGGTCGCGTAGTTGCCGAGGGCCCGCAGCGTCCGCGGCGAGGTAGACCGCGAGGAAGACGACGGCCGCCGCCTCAACGATGATTGCCAGCACGATCGCGGTGCGGTAGCCGTTCTCCACGAATCCGAAGAGGCCGGACGATTCCGAGACGAACAGGGCGATCAGCGAGAGCACACCCAGGCAGATGCCGCCAATCGCGAACAGCGCACGTACCGCCTCCGCGTAACGAGGGATGACGCGGCGGAGGGGTACGACCAGTCCGACAGCCAGGGTGACGGCGGCCACGAAGTTCAGGAAGAACAGGGTGCCGATCGTCGGGATGGTCGAGTAGTTGTTGCCGTAGTACTGCTGGGCGTGGGCGACACCGGTCGCGACGACGGCGAGCGCGCCGAGGTATAGCGCGGTCCGCGCGACGACCGACCGGCGTCGCGTTGCGTGCGGCGCGCGTATTGCTTCGGGATTGGCACTCATAGAGACTCCTTTGCGTGTTGGGCATTGCCGTGGCTCACGGGACGAAGCTCGAGACCGCCCGCTCCAATGTCGCCGCCTCTCGGGCCCACAGGTCTTCCGGCGCCGCGGCGACGACCACCGCGGTCGATCGCGGCCCCGCGGCAAGACAGGCGATCTCGCGGTAGGCCGCTCTCGAGGTGGAGTAGGAGTCGATGACGCACGCCCCGTGCGCGGAGCGAAAGCGCGCGTCTGTGGTCGAGGCGATCAGGTGCTCGTCGCGGGAGCCCTCGTTGCTGTTGTGCTGCGGCCGGAACCGGCTCCAGTTCGCGAGCGTCTCGGCGCCCTGCTTCGGGGTCGCGTTGAGGTAGCCGGCGATCCGGCCGCCGCTGCCGAGGAGGGCCACCGAAGCCGTACCGCGGTCGCTTTCGATCGGGGTCCATCCGGGCGGATACGCGAGCGCGGCTCCGCGTGCCGTACGAGCGACCTTCCATCCCGCCGGCGGGGACGCGGGGTGCAGCCAGGCGAACGACCCCGACGCGGCGCCGCGGCTCGAGTCGCCGCTGCCCACGAAGGCCACGACCAGCCCCGCGGCGAGCACGGCTATGGCGACCACGCCTGCGGCCACTCGCGTCCAAGTCAGCGTCACGAGCTTTCGCCTCATAC
>DASVXS010000019.1:0-7174 GCA_036392575.1 Thermoleophilaceae bacterium
CCGCCGAGGTGAAGGCGGAGACCGACTACTGCTGCACCTCTTCGAACGCGGTGCAGGTGGTGGAGCACATCCGCCGCGAACACGGCGACGACGTGGAGATCCTCTTCGGCCCGGACATGTTCCTCGGCGCCTACGTCGAGAAGGTGACCGGCAAGCGCATGAGCGTGTGGATGGGCGAGTGTCACGTGCACGCGGGCATCCGCCCGTCCGACATCGCGCAGGTGCGCGAGGCCAACCCGGGAGCCGAGTTCCTGATCCATCCGGAGTGCGGCTGCTCGACTTCGGTCATGGAGTACGTCGCATCTGGCGACGTGGACCCGGACCACACGCACATGCTCTCCACTGGCGGCATGCTCGACTTCGCGCGCTACTCCGACGCCGACACCTTCATCGTCGCGACCGAGACCGGCATGCTCCATCCGCTCGAGCAGGAGAACCCCGGCAAGACGTTCGTGCCCGCGAATCGCGCGGCCGTCTGCCAGTTCATGAAGATGATCACGCTGCCGAAGCTGCGCGACGCGCTGCGCGACGGCGGCGAGGCCTACACCGTGAAGGTCGACCCCGAGCTCGCCGAGCGGGCGCGGCTGCCGATCGAGCGGATGGTGGCGATCTCGGGCGCCTAGGGCGTCGGCAGTCCGAGCACGCCCGCGACCGCGCGGGCGGCCAGTATCTCGTCGTGCGGGGCCTGTCCGGCGAGGGCGATCACGGTGCCTTCGAGCGCCCCGATGTACGCCAGCGCGACCGCCCTGGCCGGTGGGCCCGGTGGAATCGTCCCGGCCTTTCGGCCCGCGTTGATGAGACGCGCGCAGCGCTTTACCAGCGTCTCGGAAATCCGCTCGACCTCGCGCGCCACCGGATGATCGCGGCTGCTGAACTCGAGCCGCAGGGCGATCTCGAAACGGGCAACGTCGCGGCGGCAGAAGACGGCGTGAGCGCGCGCCAATGCGATCAGCGCAGAGGCCGGGTCGCTCGCGCGCTCGATCGCCGTGCCGACCTCCGCGCGCCAGGTCTCGTCCACCCACTCGAGCGCGGCCAGCACCAACTCGTCCTTGTCCTTGAACTGGTGATAGAGCGCGCCGCGGGTGTAGCCGGCGTCCCGTGCCACCTCTTCGAGCCTCAGCTTGCCGTAGCCGTAGCGGGACAGGCCCCGAGCCGCGGACTCCAGCAGCGCGCTGCGCGTGCGGGCGCTCCGTTGGGCCTGAGTTGCACGCGGAGCAGTAGTCATTGAGTTCGCCTTACATACATGCGTGTATGTATGATACGGAGACCGATGGACGTCCACCGTTTCAGGCTCCCGGACAGCGCGCACACCAGCCAGCCCTGGCGGATCCACGAGCTCACCCGCGACTTCAGGCTCGAGGACGTGTGGGCGCTGCCAACCCCCGGTGGGCCGCACGATTTCCCTCGGCTGATCGACCTGATCGGATCGGCGGACCCGTCGCGATCGTCACTTCCGGGCCGTGTGCTGTGGGCGATCCGGTGGAGGCTCGGGGAGGTGCTCGGGTGGGACGCCCCCGCGGCCGGCGTCGGATCCAGGGTGCCGACACTGCGCGACCGCTTGCCGGCGGACCTACGTGAGACCCGGCCCGCCCGCGCCATCGATGCACTGCCGTTCAGTCCGCTCTACCTGCTCGACGACGAGTGGGCGGCCGAGATCGCGAACCAGACGATGCACGGGGTCATGCACCTCGGCTGGGTTCCGGACGGAACGGGTAGCTACCGCGGCCAGATGGCCGTGCTCGTGAAGCCGAACGGACTCCTCGGAATGGCATATATGGCCGCGATCAAGCCGTTCCGCCATCTGATCGTCTACCCGGCGATGCTGGGACAGCTCGAGCGGGAGTGGCGCGCACGAGTCCCCGATCCGGTTCAAGCCTGAAACAGCGCGGGGCGCGGCATCGTGCCGCGCCCCGCGCTTCCTCGGGTGGTTCGCCCGAATTCGCTACTTGATGAGCTCGATCTCCTCGAAGCTCCCGTCCAAGCGAAGCTCGGCCTCGTGAACGCCCGTGCCCGTGGTGAGATCCGCCGTGGTGCAGCGGTTGTCCTCGTCCCCGTCGTGCTCGGCGTCGCTGCCCGGGCCGCTGTTGTCGTCGCCGCTGTCGTGGTTGGGGCCGTCGTCGCTGCCGTCGCGCGAGAGCCGGGTCGAGTCGTGGCCTGAGCCTGACTCGTCGTCGTTCAGCTCATCCTCGGTCTCGCACTTGATCTCGGTGGAGGCGTTCACGGTGCCGGTCCGCTGGCCGCCCTCGGCGAGGTTGATCACCAGGGTGGTCCCGTTGAAGGACGCGATCGTGCCGGCGACCTCCTTGCCGTCCTTGACGCCGTCGTCGTCGGTGTCCGGGTCGACCGGGTCGTTGCCTGTCCGGTCCTCGCCCGTGTTGTTGAGTCCGTCGTGGTCTGCGTCCTCGCGGCCGTCGCTGCGGCCGTTGTGGTTCGAGTCGCGAGCCTCGGGATTCGTGCGCTCCCTGATCTCGTTCTCGTTGTCCACGCCATCGCGATCGGCGTCCTCGTCGCCGTCTTCGACACCGTCGTTGTCGGTGTCGGGATCGCGCGGATCTGTGTGCGACCTGAACTCGCCGAGATTGTTGAGTCCGTCGTTGTCCTGGTCGCGCTTCGCCTGGTTGACCCTCAGCGACAGGTGATGCCGCTTCTCCCAGCGATCAGGGATGCGGTCGTGATTGCGGTCCTTCGAGCTCGCAAGTGCGCTGGCCGGTAGCGCGAGCAGGGCGAGCGCCGCCGCGGCCACGCAGAGTCGTTTCAGTGTCCTCATCGAGTTCCTCCTGAATGTGGGCCACCCGCGGTGGCTCTTCGTGCCTGAAACACCGGCACGCGGCGGAACTCACGCTGGGCTGGCGCGAAAGCGCTAGCGCCTGTCCGAGACGTGGTGGGTGCCGTCGCTGCCCGAGTCCGAGCCGCTCGAGCCGGAACCGCTCGTGCCCGAGCTGGAGCCGCTGGTGCCCGAGCCGTCGTGCTCGCTCGTGTCCTCGACGGTCATGACCGGCTGAGGCTGACCACTGGAATCTGGCGCAGCGAGGCCGTCGTCGGAGCCGCTCCCGCTACTTCCGCCGCCGCTCGTGTGCTCATCAGCATCGGGCGTGGAGCCGCGCGAGCGGTGGTCGTCGCTCACCGTCCGTTCGCGGCGATTTTCCCCGTGCTCACCAGAGCCCGAGCGGTCGCCGCTGTGACCGCCGTGCTTCGACGTGCCGCGCCAGTGGCCGCGGCGACGGGCTTTCTCGCGTGTCGTCTGTTCGGGACGCGCCACAGCCGCGTGACGTGACGCGACCGGGGCGGCGGCCGCGTCTGCGACGACCGACTCATGGGTGGATCCACCACCGCTCTGCGCGCCGGAGTGATGGTGGTGCGGCACCTGCGTCGCGCCGCCCACGACGGCCCCGGTGACGAGCACCGCGGCGGAGGCCTTCGTCAACACCGCTCCGAGCCCCGCGCCGGCGGCCGCCTCCGCCACGCGCGAGCCGCTCTCGCCGACCAGGCGCTCCGCCACTCCGTACGGAGTGAGCGCGGTCGCGGCGGAGCGGACGCCGGCGCGGGCGCGATGGAGGAGCTGACGCACCGCACCGCGGCCGACGCCGAGCGCCGCTGCGATCTCGTCGTAGCTCCGCCCCTCGAACTCGCGCAACAGGATCGCGTCGCGCTGGCGCTCGGGCAGGTCGCGCACCGCCGCGACTACCGAGCTGAAGCGCTGGCGCCGCTCGGCCACCTGGTCGGGACGCTCGACGCCGTCGATCTCCTCCGACAGCTCCTCGTTGTGAAAACCGCGGTCGCGCAGCTGGTTGAGCGCGGCGTTGTGCGCGATCCGGTAGAGCCATGGGCGCAACTCCACGTGGGCGTCGCTCGTGGTGAGCGAGCGGTAGGCGCTGGCGAACGCCTGCTGCACCGCGTCCTCGGCGCGCCCGGAGGGCAGGAAGCGCAGGCAGTAGCGCAGCAGCGGCTGCCGGTAGCGCTCGACGATCGCCTCGAACGCAGCCGCGTACCCGGCGCGCGCGAGATCCACCAGCCGTTCGTCGGACTGCGTGCCCAGGAGCATCCGGCTGCCCGCGAGGCGGGCGGGCTCGATGAGGCGGCGGGGCGTCACGAGCACCCCTGCCACTCGGGGGAGATTCGGCGCATCACAAGCATGAGACGTATCGACAATGCGAATTCGTCCCTGAAGGCACAGTACCCTGCCGCGGATGCGGCTCGAGCGTCTGCATCCCGACGGCCACGCGGACACGACGCCGACCGAGGCGATCGGCGGCCTTCGTTTCCACGAGCGCGCGCCCGCCGAGCGCCCGTACC
Source organism: Thermoleophilaceae bacterium (assembly GCA_036392575.1). GTDB lineage: Bacteria > Actinomycetota > Thermoleophilia > Solirubrobacterales > Thermoleophilaceae > JADGHQ01. The sequence goes on from DASVXS010000019.1 coordinate 4,294, forward strand.
TGGCCCTGAACATGGTGTCGACCGCGGACGGCAAGGCAGCAGTCGAAGGCCGGACGCGCGCGATCTCGAGCGATATCGACCGGGACATCTTCCACCAGCTGCGCACGCAGTTCGACGCGGTGATGGTGGGTGCAGGCACTGTGCGAACCGAGCGCTACGGGCCGATCACCAAGACTCCCGAGCTGCGGGAGAAGCGCCGGCATGAGGGCGTGCGCGAGGAAGCCCTCGCCGTGATCGTGAGCGGCTCGTTGAACCTGCCCGAGGACGTGCCGCTGTTGCAGGACCGGGACTCGCAGGTCGTGATCCTCACGCAGTCGGAGGGCGAGCTCGAGGGAGTGAAGGCACAGGTCAGCTACCTGCGCTCGCCGGGCACGCTCGACATGCGCCCGCTGGTGGAGCAGCTGCGCTCCGAGTACGGCGTGCGGAGCGTGCTCTGCGAGGGCGGTCCGACGCTCAACGCCTCGCTCATTCCCTACGGCCTCGTGGACGAGCTGTTCCTCACGCTCGCGCCCTCGATCGCCGGTGGGGCGAACGCCCTCACGATCGTCGCCGGCATGCCGCTGCCGGAGCTTCGGGGGCTCCAGCTACTCTCTGTGCTGCGTGCGGAGGACGAGCTGTTCCTACGCTACGCGCTTCGTCGCTGAGTGCAGGTTCCGTTGCACCTGCCCCCGGCGGCCCGGAAACTCGATACAACCATGGACCGCATGGGGGCGACCGAGACGCACATCCGCGCGCGCGAGGCCGCGCGCAGCAAGCCTGCGCAGCCGCGCGGCTCGGGCGTGCCCGTCGTCGAGTTCCAGGACGTGACGAAGGTGTACGACGGCGGCTCGCTCGCCGTCGATCGCGTGTCGATGAAGATCGGCGGCGGCGAGTTCGTGTTTCTGGTGGGCCCGACCGGCTGCGGCAAGTCCACGTGCATCCGCCTGCTGATGCGCGAGCTCATGCCTTCGTCGGGCGAGATCTTCATCGCCGGTCGCAACATCGGCGAGATCCCGGCCAAGCGCGTCCCGCACCTGCGCCGCAACATCGGCGTGGTCTTCCAGGACTACAAGCTGCTGCCGAACCGCACGGTCTACGCGAACGTGGCCTACGCGCTCGAGGTGGTCGGCGAGAGCCGCGACTCGATCAGGCGCAAGGTGCCCGACATCCTGCGGCTGGTCGGGCTGTCAACCAAGCTTCACGCCTACCCGGACGAGCTGTCCGGAGGCGAGCAGCAGCGCGTGTCGATCGCGCGCGCTTTCGTGAACCACCCGCCGCTGCTGCTGGCCGACGAGCCGACGGGCAACCTCGATCCCGAGACCTCGATCGGGATCATGCAACTGATCTACCGCATAAACCGCACCGGCACGACGGTCGTGGTCGCCACGCACGACAAGGAGATGGTCGACAAGATGCGGCGGCGCGTGATTGAGCTCGAGGAGGGCCGGATCGTGCGCGACCAGCTGTCCGGCATGTACCGGCCGGACGAGTCGACCCGCGAGTTCGCGATCCGCCTTCGCGGCGAGCTCGGCGTGGGCGACGAGGGCCACCCCAACTGATGCGGCTCGGCTTCTTCGTCAAGGAGGCGTTCAGGGCGCTCTCCCGCAACGCCGCGCCGAGCCTGGCCGCCATGCTCACGATCCTGCTGACGGCGCTCGTCCTTGGCGTGTTCATCCCGGTCGTGCAGGCCACGACGAGCACCGCGAACCAGGTGCGCAGCCGCGTGGTGGTCGACGTGTACGTGGCTCAGGGCACCACGCCGGCGGACAAGCTCGCGCTGCGGCAGAAGCTCGAGCAGGCGCCGAACGTGAAGCGGGTCGAGTACATCTCGAAGGAGCAGGCGCTTGCCACCGAGAAGAAGCGCCACCCGAACTCGGGCTGGGAGCTTCTCGGCTCGAACCCGCTGCCGGACTCATTCCGCGTGACACCGGTCGACCCCGACGGGGTTCAGCAGATCGTGGACCGGCTGTTTCCGGCGGGCGCTGACGGCAAGCGGCACGGCGTCGTTTCCTCGATCGGCGACGTCCGCAACCGCGAACAGGACACGAAGAAGATCCTCTCGGCGACGGGCATCGTGAAGCTGCTCGCCGCAGGGCTGGCCGGCCTGCTCGTGTTCGCCTCGATCGCTCTCGTGGCCAACACGATCCGGCTCTCGATCTTCGCCCGCCGCCGCGAGGTCGAGGTGATGCGCCTCGTCGGCGCCACCAACTGGTTCATCCGCTGGCCCTTCGTGATCGAGGGCATCTTCGTGGGCTTCATGGGCGGCGCGCTCGCGATCCTGCTGCTGTGGATCGTCAAGGACACGTTCCTCGACCCGCTGTCGGACCGCTTCGCGCTCATCGCCCTGCCGGACACGATCACCTTCCCGGCGCTCGTGGCAGTGCTGCTCGGTTCGTGCGTGGCGGTGTCGGCGGTCGGCTCCGGCGTCACGCTCCGCCGCTTCCTCAAGGTCTGAGGGCCTCTAAGTACCCTCTAGTTGCCGCGAGGCGCTGCCTTCGCGGCCTCCCTCCATGTACCGCTCGAGACTCCTCCTCGCCGCGCTGCTCCCCGCGCTCGCGATTCTCGCTCTTGGGCTGTGGCTGGGCGGCCACCCCGACCGGCTGCCGCAGTTCCTGCGGGATGCCTTCGTCGACGACCAGCAGGCCGTCCATGCCGAGGTGATAGACAAGGTGCGGAGCGACTTCTACAGGCCGGTCAGCACGGAACAGCTCGAGCAGAGCTCGCTGCGCGGGATCGTGCAGTCGCTCGACGATCCCTACTCGCGCTACCTGTCGCCCGCTGAGGCGCGGCGCTTCAGCCAGGACGTGAGGGGCGAGTTCGAGGGCGTCGGCCTCTCGGTGCGTCACCACCCGCGCGGGCTCGAGGTGACGACCGTCTTCGACGGCTCGCCGGCTAAGGCCGC
>DASVXS010000020.1:0-41895 GCA_036392575.1 Thermoleophilaceae bacterium
CAAGCGAGCGCCAGCCCGAGCACGAACAGGATCGTCACGTTCCCCATGACCAGGCCGTCGAGCACCGGAACGCTGCCGAGCGCGAGGCCGTAGCAGCGCCAGTCGTGGACGCCGAGCAGCCATAGGCCCGCCGCGACCGCCGCGACGAGCAGCACGGCCCAGACCGCCTGCGCCGCGGCAAGGGGCAGAAGCGCGATCGGCACGTCGAGCCATAGGATCAGCGGCGGGTACACGAAGGTGGGTCGTCCGATCAGCGCCGCGAGCGTGGGCGAGGGGTACGGCGAATGGCCCTCGATCACCGCCCGGCCGGGGTCGTAGATCGTCGCCTGGAAGTCGTATCCGAAGAAGTGATTGGCGATCGCGAAGCGGAATAGAACCGCGGCTGCGATGAGCGGCCAGAACGCGCACGCCCAGATCGCCAGAGATGAACGAAGGGCGCGGGCGCGGGTGCCCCTGCGGGACAGGGCGGCATCGCCGCGCATCGACGCACCCGCCAGCGTGCCCACGGCTCAGTCCAGGAAGAGCGCGACGAGCGCCCCCGCGGCGAGGAACGGTCCGAGCGGAATCGCGGTGTCGCGCACCCCGTCCCTTCCCCGACGCACGAACAGGACGATGGCGACCGGCCATACCGCGAGGAACCCGAGCGTCACTCCCGTGAGCACGTGCTTGCCGAGGCCGGCGCCGAGAAGCAGCCCAAGCTTCACGTCTCCCATGCCCATCGCGTTCTTGCGGATGAGGCTCGGGAGGAAGAGGAACAGCGCGGTGCCCACGCTCGCCAGGATCCACTCCGGAGTCCGGCCCGGCGCGTGCGCAATCTGCGCGACCATGATCACCGCGGTCGCCGGCAGCACGATGCGGTTGGGGATGATGCGTCGCTCGAGGTCGACTGCCGCGAGCACGATCAAGACGCTGGCGAAGCACGCGGCGATCAGCCCCTTGGCGCCGAAGCCGAAGCGCGCGATCGCACCCGCGGCGGCCACGCCAACGCCCACGCTCGCGATCAGCCGCGCGGTGGAGCTCGCCCGTCCGATCGGCGTCGGGAGCGCCTGTGCCGCGGTGGTCTCAGGAGAAGGCAAGGACCGAGCCCCTCTCCGCGAGAACGCCTGCATGGACACGCTCCACCTCGGCGAGCAGGCGCTCGGGCGGCCCGTGCTTCCAGAGCGAGAACGCCCCGCGGGCAACGGGCTCGTCCGCGTCCCCCACCTGCAGTACGCCTGCGGGGCTGTCGGCCGCCTCGACGACCGCCAGCACGTACGGGACGAAGAAACACCCGCCGCTCGCGTCCACGATCACCACGTCGGGCCGCACGGTGCCGACCATTTCCGGCACGCGGCTAGGGCGGTCAGTGGACTCCACGAGGTAGCCGTGGCGCGCGAGCAGCGCGGCGGCCGCCTGCGCGAAGCCCCGGTCGCGAGTTGCCACGAGCACGCGCCCGCAATGCACCGGCCTGGCCGCTGCGCCGACGCCGGTCACGTGGCGCTCCCAGCGCGCACGAACACCACCGGTGTCTGAATCGAGCCGGGGGCGACGAGGCTCAGCTTGTCGCCGATCCGGAGGCCGCACCGTCGCGCCCGCCCAGCTGCGAGCTCGAGCACTGCCCGCGCGCCTCGCCGTCCCGCGGCGCGCCAGGGCCGCAGCGCCTCTACGACATCGATCACCTCGAGGTCGCGGTCGAGAAAGACCACGTCGATCGGGAAGCGCATGAACCACGTGTGGATCGAGGGAGCGGGCGTGAGCAATAGGCCCTCTTCCTCCGCGAGGCGCTTCCGCCCAAGCAGTCCCTTCATGCGGGGGACGGCGGTGTTCGCGACCTGGCAACGCTCGCAAACCGTCGCGGCTCGATCGCTCAGCACCGTGCGCGTGTGAGGCTCACTCATGCCGCCCCACTATCGCCTTGATCGCATAGGCCGGCACCACCTGCAGGTCTAGCTTCGAACTGGACCTTCGGGTGGTGCGTGTGTGCACAGGCCGGGCTTACGGTCGTCCACGGCGAGGCGAATCCGCCATCTCCAGATGATCACTCGAAACGAACATCAGGAGCGAGTTCCGGCGTCGGGCCTCTGCCAGTCGATTACACGGCGCCCATGGATGGGCGCAAGCGGACTCGCTGGGAGGAGGTGAAAATGTTCGACTTCATCCGCACGCTCCGTGAGCGCGAGGAGGGCCAGGCGCTCGTCGAGTACGCCCTGATTCTCTTCCTCGTCTCCATCGCAGCCGTGGCCATCCTGACCACGGTGGGCAGCAACATCGTGACCGTGCTCACGTCGGTTGCGAACCACCTCTAGGCCAGCGGCCGGAAGCAACGATCCAATCGCCGTCCCGCCGGCGCGGGCCTTACGGCCGGATGAATGTCCGGCGGGACGGCGACATGGATTCTCCCAAAAGGATCTCGTACGCCGTTGATTACGTCCACTCCATTTTCACGTTTTGTCAGAAGTGCACATGCAGACCAGCGCGGTGCGGCGCTCGTGGAGTTCACCTTGGTGCTTCCGATCGTGCTGCTGCTGCTACTCGGCATGGTCGACTTCGGCAAGGCGTTCAACTACTGGATCGACACGACCCATCTCGCGAACGAGGGGGCGCGCTACGCAGTGGTCAACAAGAACCCGTCGACCACCCCAGGCCAGTCGCTCCAGCAGTACATCCAGGGCGAGGCGGACACCGGCGAACTCCGGAACGGAGGGTCGAGCTCACTGCCGACGGCAGCGCAAGTCTGCATCGATTTTCCGAACAGCACTTCGAACGTCGGTGATCCCGTGCGCGTGACCGTCAGGGCCGACTACCACCTTCTGCCGTTCCTCGGCGACAAGCTGAGCATCTCCGTACCAAAGGCGCTCGACTCGACCGCCACGATGCGCTTGGAGGCGCCGCCCTCGAACTATGCCGCCGGCTGCTCATGACAGCGCGCAGAGGACCATCGGGCGAGCGCGGCGGCGTTCTCGTGATGTTCGCTCTCTGGCTTCCGATCCTCGTCCTCTTCATCACGCTCGTGGTTGACGTGGCGAACTGGTTCGAACACAAGCGCCACCTCCAGCTCCAAGCGGATGCGGCTGCTCTGGCGGGCGGTGGGCGGTTTGGCGCGCCGTGCGATGACACCGCCATCACTGACACGGCTACCGCCTATGGCGGCGCAACCTACAACGCTCAGGTGGGCGGCACGGCGCCCGCGAATGTGCACATGGAGTTCAACTCGCAGACGTACTTCGGGCAATCGTCGCCGGTGGACTCCACCGTCGTGACGGGCTCGCCGTGCGCGGCGCTGATGCTCGACGTGAAGATGACCGAGACCGACCTGCCGTGGCTCTTCTCGGTCGCGAAGTTCGTGCCGTTCATCAACGCCCACGCCCGTGTGTCGGTGCGGCAGATCGACAACCAGCAGGGCGCGCTTCCGGTCGGCGTTCCGGATGTGAATCCGAAGCTCGCGAAGGTCACCTTCGTGGACGAGAGCGATGGAACCGTGCTCGGCAGCGCGTCGATGACGAGGGTCGGCAGCGACGCCCAGGGCAACGCGCTCTGGGACAACAGCGGCTCGCCGGTGCCTGTCACTTTCCAGAAGTCCGGCAATCCGCAGCGCATGGACGTGGGTGTCCGCGTCGCGTTGAGCGGCGGCAACAGCACCAACTGCACGGACCCGCTGGTCAATTGCTACGACGCCGGCTCCACGAACGGCGGGCTGGACTACATCCGTGGGTACTCGAACGCAGGCTCGGGCACCGCAGCCGTGCCGATCGCGCGCGAGATCTCGTTCCTGCCCGCCAACGGCAGCTGCGCCGATCCGTACTTCCACGTCGGGACGACGGCCTGCACGGTCGTGCTCCAGGCCAAGGTCGACTTCGGAACGGGCACTGGGAACCCCACCGTGAGCCCGACGAATGCGGACCTCCAGGCGTTCGTGGACGGCAAGAACCCGGCCGTCAATCTCACCTACAACTCGACGACGCATCTGTGGCGATCGAATCCGCTGACGATCCAGCCCCAAACCGGGCCGGTCCCGATCGAGCTCAGGTGGACGAGCAACTCCAGCAGCTGCGGCAAGAACGGCAAGTGCAGCGGCACTTTCGGCAACGTGCAGCGGAGCTTCAGCGGGTTGGACGACCGCTCGGGCCCCATACAGCTCCTGCAGGTCTGGGAGGGCCTACAGCAAGACACGAACGCGTTCGAGATGTGCAGCTCCGTTCAGTCGAGCTGCACGCACAACCTCGTCGTGCACATGGCGATCAAGGGCAGTCTCAAGAACGCCGCCGACGTGAACGACCCGATTGTGAGCCTGCGCTTGGTTGGCAACGACTCGAACTCGAGCCGTAACCAGTCACTCGACTGCGATCCCGGTTACCCCAACCTCAAAGAGGAGCTCGCACACGGCTGCCGGCCCGCCTACGCGAAGAACACGGGCCAGGCTTGCCCCGGCAGCACGACGACGCTGTGGGCAACCGCTCAGCCCTGGAACTGCGTGGCGATCCAGACCGGAACCGCGATCAACCAGGTGTCCCAGGGCATGAACGAGCGGATCCAGGGATCCGCGAATTCGAACACCTGCGTGAGCCCGAACAACTGGAGCAAGTTCGGCACCGCCCAGTGGGACTGGAGCGATCCGCGAATCACCCCTCTCTTCCTCGTCCCCTACGGATCGTTCGGCGGGAGCGGCAGCGGCACATTGCCCGTTATCGACTTCGCCTACTTCTACGTGACCGGCTACAGCGGCCAGGGCAATGGCACCGATCCGTGTGCCGGCAAGGGGGATGACCCCGCCCAGCCCGGCTACATCGTCGGCCACTTCATCAAATACGTCTCGAGCCTCGGAAACTCCAGCGGTTCCACGCCCTGCGACCCGAACGCATTCGGTGGCTGCGTGGTCCAGCTCACCGAATAGGAGGAGCAGCAGTGCAAGTCCAAACACCCCCCGCACAACGGCCCAAGAAGGACCGATCGAAGCGAGACCTGCGAACCCTGGTCTCCACGCGCAACGGAGCGATGGCGGTTGCCGCGATATCGGCTCTCATCGCCGGCGTGGTCCTGTTGGTGTTCCTGAACCAATACAAGGACAGCCTCAACGGCTCCGACAAGCCGGCGACCGTGCTCGTCGCACAGCGTCTGATCGAGAAGGGGAGCTCGGGAGACGTGATCGCCACGCAGGGTCTCTACCAGACCACGCGCATCCCGAAGGGCCAGCTCAAGGAGGGCGCCTTGTCCGACCCGTCGGTGCTGCGGGGGAAGGCAGCGGCCCACGACATCCTCCCCGGGCAGCAGCTGACCACGGCTGACTTCGGTGCGAGCACGGATCCGATCCTCCAGAACCTGGCCGGCAACCAACGGGCGATTTCCGTTCCCGTTGACAACGCTCACGGGATGATCGGCGACATTCACGCCGGCGACCGAGTGGACGTGATCGCCGGGTTCAACTGGCAGCCGAACGGCATGGCGACCGCGACGCCGGTGACGAAGGTCCTGCTGCAGAACGTGCTCGTGCTGCGCGCTCCGAGCGGCGGCGCTCGGTCGTCCGGGCCGGGCGGCTCCGACAAGAGCGTCGTGCTCGAGGTGCCCGACGGCAAGACGGGCGAGATCGCGTTCTCGTCGGATAACGGAAAGGTCTGGATCGTCAAGCGTCCGAAGGCAGGCGCCAAGGACACAAGCCAGGGCATCGTCTCGACCGAGACCGTCCTCTTCGGTGTCAAGCCGATCCGCACGGACAGCATCCAGAAGACGATCAGCGCCGAGATCGGAAAGGCCCTCAAGAAGGCCGCGAAGGGTAAGTGATGACTGAACCAATCAAAATCCTCGTGGTCCTGGACTCAGGCGTCGAGCCTGAGCTGATTCAGACCGTCCTCGCCATCGAGCCTGAGGTGCAGATCCTCGCGATGGCAGACAGTCTCCACCAGGACTGGGGCCGGACGGCCGAGGAGTCGGCAGACATCCTCGTGGTGGCCTGCAGCGGTTACTCCGACCGGGTGCTGCACTTCATCAGCGCCGCGACCGCGGAGCACGCTGAGCGTCCGCTCGTGGTCCTCTCGGAGGGAGCGGCGAACGGTTTCGTCCGGCGCGTGTTCGAGGCTGGCGCCGACGACATCGTGTCACTGCCCGACTCCCCGTCGGCACATGTCAACGGAGCGCTCGCGGAGGAGATCGTCTTCACTCTCCAGAAGGCGCTCGCCCGGAAGCGCGGCTCGATGGCGACGCTGCGCGACGCGCTCGGCACGCTGGTCTGCGTGCTTGGCCCGAAGGGAGGCATCGGCAAGACGCTCACGGCGACGAACCTGGCCGTGGCGCTCGCCGAGGAAGGGGAGCGGACCGCAATCGTCGACCTCGACCTCCAGTTCGGTGACGTGGCTCTCGCGGTCGGACTGGCGCCGGAGCGCACGATCTACGATCTGGCGACCTCGAGCGGCGCTCTCGACGCGGAGAAGATCGAGGCGTACATGGCTCAACACGACTCGGGCGTGTACGCGCTTCTCGCACCTATCCGGCCTGACCAGGCGAGCGCTGTGACCGTGGAATTCCTGCGTGAGGTCTACGAGTTGCTCCGTGGGAGCTACGACTACGTGGTCGTCGACACGCCACCGGGCTTCACGCCGGAGGTGATCGCCTCGATCGACGCGTCCTCGCACGTCTGCATGGTCGGGACGCTCGACTCGCTGTCACTCAAGAACACGAAGCTGGGTATCGAAACACTCGACCTGATGGGCTACGACCAGTCGCGCGTCAGCGTCGTGCTGAACCGCGCAGACTCGCGCGTGGGCATAACGCGCGAGGACGTCGCCGAAATCGTCGGCCGCCCGCCCGATGTCCTTGTGCCGAGCCATCGGGACATCGCGCGCTCAGTGAACCAAGGCGCGCCGATCGTGCTCTCTGGCAAGCGTTCGGAGGCGGCGCGGGCGTTCGCCGACCTCGCTGGCCTCTACATCACCAATCGCAGCCACGCCCTGGCGCCCGCGGCCAACGGCGCTGCGGACGCGAACGGCCGCCACAACGGAAAGCCCCGGAAGCGCCGGTCTCGGCGGCTGTTGGGGAGGCGAGGCTGATGGAGCTACACGAGCGGCTCTACTCGCAGCGGCCGGCGGAGCAACCGCCCCAGCGCGACCTGTTCGCCGAGCTGAAGAACCGCATCCATGTGGCGGTCATCGGGGAGCTGGGACCGCAGCTCTTCAACACGGACATGGACCCGGCGGTGCTGCGCACGCGCGTCATGTCCGACATCGAGGGGCACCTGTCGCAGGAGGTGGGGCTCGCGAGACCGGATCGGGTGAGGCTCTCTAACGAGATCGCCGACGACATCCTCGGTCATGGACCGCTGGAGGGACCGCTCGCAGACGAGAGCGTGACCGAGGTGATGATCAACGGCCCCTTCGACGTCTGGGTGGAGCGCCAGGGCAGGCTGCACGAGACGTCGATTCGCTTCACCGACGAGTCGCACCTCCGCCGGATCATCAACAAGATCGTCGCCCAGGTCGGCCGCCGGATCGACGAGTCGTCTCCGATGGTGGATGCCCGTCTACCCGACGGCAGCCGCGTGAATGCGGTGCTGCCTCCATTGTCCCTGTCAGGGCCGCTCGTCACCATCCGCAAGTTCGGCAACAAGCGCTGGGATCTGAACGACCTCGTTCGGCTCGGCACGCTCAGCCGGGAGACCGTCGAGTTCTTCGACAAGTGCATCCGGGCAGAGCTGAACATCCTGATCTCGGGGGGCACGGGCTCCGGCAAGACGACGCTGCTCAACGCGATGTCAACCGCGATCCCGGATGACGGTCGCATCGTCACGATCGAGGATGCGGCGGAACTCCGCCTGAACCAGCGCCACGTGCTCCGGCTCGAGGCGCGCCCGAAGAACATCGAGGGCGAGGGCGAGATCCCGATCCGTGCGCTCGTCCGGAACTCGCTGCGCATGCGACCCGACCGCATCATCGTCGGCGAGGTCCGCGGCGCAGAGGCGCTGGACATGCTCCAGGCGATGAACACCGGCCACGACGGGTCGCTCTGCACCGTCCATGCGAACAGCCCCCGCGATGCGCTCTCGCGCATCGAGACGATGGTGCTGATGGCGGGCTTCGACCTGCCGGTGCGGGCCATCCGGCAGCAGGTGGCGTCGGCGCTCGACCTGATCGTGCACCTCGAGCGCCTTCATGACGGCTCACGCAAGGTCACGGCGATCACGGAGGTTCAGCGCATGGAGTCCGACGTGATCACGCTGCAGGACATCTACACGTTCCACGTTGAGGGGGTGACCTCGGGCAGCGCGGTGATCGGCAAGATGGTCGCCACGGGGTTGCGGCCGACCTTCCAGCAGAAGTTCGAGAAGCACGGCATCGAGCTTCCTCTCGACATCTTCGCGAACGGCGTGGGCTCGCCCGAGATGCTCAGGGGCGCAGGACTGTGAGGCGTCTGGCCCTCGCCGCTGCGTGCGCGCAGCTCGCCCTTGCGGTCTTCGCGGCAAGTGTGCTCGCGGCGGCGCCGACGCTCACACCGGCCGGCGGGCTCGGCTTCCCGAACCGGCAGTTCGTGCTCTCCCTGCCGCCCGGCTCCGGATTCGATCCATCCAGGATCGACGTCCGCGAGAACGGCAGGCCGGTGGATGCACTGTCGGTGCTGCCGGCCGGCGCGGCGGGATCCCGTCAGCTCGGGGTCGTCCTGGTGATCGACACGAGCCGCAGCATGAAGGGCGACGCCATCGCCGGTGCGATGGCGGCGACGCGAGCATTCGCGAGCCATCGCAATCCCCAGCAGCAGCTCGGCGTCGTGACCTTCAACGGGACGGCGTCCACGCTTCTTCCGCTGACGACCGATCAGGCCGCCATCGACAAGGCCCTGGCCGGCACGCCAGCCCTCGGCCCGAACACGCACATCTACGACGCGACCGAGGCGGCGATCAGCCTGCTCAAGGCCGCGCACATCAGCGCGGGCTCGGTCGTGGTGCTCTCGGACGGCTCCGACACGGGCAGTGGCGCCACGAACGCCTCTGTGGTCGCCGACGCCAAGGCGGCAGGCATCCGTATCTTCGCGGTGGGCCTGCGCTCGGGCGCATTCGATCCGGCCACTCTGAGCACGCTCGCGAAGGGAGGTGCAGGAAGCTACACCGAGGCTGGCTCGAAGGAGGAGCTCGCCAAGATCTACGACGAGCTGGGCGCCGAGCTGTCGAGCCAGTACATCGTGCGCTACCGCTCGTCGGCGGCTCCGCACGCGAACGTACATGTGACGGCTTCGGTGACGGGCACCCCTCTCCAGGCGACGGCCGCCTACAACACGCCCGCCCTGCCGGTGAACCCGCCGCCGCCATATCACCGCAGCTTCTGGCAGTCGCCGGGCGCGGTGGCGGCGATCAGCGTGCTCTGCGCGGGTCTCCTTGGCCTCGGGCTGCTCACGGTGCTCACCTCCAGCCCTGCCAAGCGGAGCCTGCGGGCGCGCATGCGCGACTTCGTGTCCAGTCCCGGCGAGGAACGCGGCCCGCGTGAACGCGTCACGTCACGTCTGTTCGTGGGCGCGGAGAAGACGCTCGAGCGAAGGCAGTGGTGGGCGACGTTCAAAGAGGAGCTCGACGTCGCCCGCATCGACATCCCTCCGGTGCGCATCCTGCTTGGCACTTTCACGGCGACTGTCTTTCTGACCTGGCTTCTCTGGTTCATCACCGGCGCCGCGGTCGTCGCCGTGGTCGGGCTTGCAACCCCCCTTGCGGTGCGCTTCGCGATCAAGCGGAAGCTCGAGCACGAGCGCCGTCTCTTCTCCGATGAGCTCGCCGACAACCTGCAGGTGATCGCCTCCGCGATGCGCGCGGGCCAGAGCTTCGTGGGCGCCCTTTCAGTGGCCGTGCAGGACGCGCCGGAGCCCGCCCGCCGCGAGTTCGAGCGCGTCGTTGCGGACGAGCGCCTGGGCGTGCCGCTCGAAGAGGGCCTCGGAGTGGTCGTGCGGCGGATGGCCAACCACGACCTCGAGCAGGTCCAGCTCGTCGCGGCGCTACAGCGCCAGACCGGCGGCAACATGGCCGAGGTACTCGACCGGGCGTCCGACACCATACGCGAGCGCGCCGAGCTGCGCCGGATGATCAAGACACTCACCGCACAAGGGCGCCTCTCGCGCTGGGTCGTCTCCGCTCTGCCGCCGAGCATGGTGCTGATCCTGTCGGCGATCAACCCCGGCTACCTCGACCCGCTGTTCAAGAGCACCGGCGGTCTCACCGTGCTCGTGATTTCGGCGGGAATGGTCGTGGGCGGCTCGCTCGTGATCAAGAGGATCGTGGATATCGAGGTGTGAGGAGAGCGCGATGACCTTGATCCTGCTCACAGGCCTGATCCTCGTCGGATTCGCGGTCGCGCTCACCACGCGCGCGCTCACGTATTCCCGAACCGACGCGGCGAGGCGACTCGCCGAGATCCAGAGTTACGGCTTCGGCGCCGGGGCCGTGGAGGAGGCGCCGCCGCCAGCGAGCCTCGGCTCCGCTCTCGACCACACCGCCGGCCGACTCGGCGGATGGGCGGCACGCCACCTCGGGAGCTTCCGCGAGGACGACGTGCGTAAGCAGCTCACGATCGCGGGGATCTACTCGCTCACGCCGATCACCTTCCTCGGCTACCGGGTGCTCTGCACGGCTCTCTTCCCGGCCCTGTTCGTCTGGTGCTCGTCCGCGCTGGGCCTGCCGGCGCTGCTGGCCGTGATCGGAACGCTGGCGTCGTTCGCCGTGGGCTGGGTCGCGCCGATGACCTACGTGCGCCGGCGCGCGCGGCAGCGCTTCGACAAGATCGAGCGTGATCTGCCGGAGCTGATCGACCTTCTGGTGCTGACGGTCGAAGCCGGGGTTGGCTTCAGCGGCGCGCTGCAGCTGGCGGCGCAACGCCTGCGGGGGCCTCTTGGCGACGAACTTCGCTTGACTCTGCAGGAGCAGAGCATGGGGCTCGCCACCAACGCCGCGCTCGCGAACATGCTCAGCCGCTCCGACACACCGTCCATGCGCTCGTTCGTGCGATCGGTGATCCAGGGAGAGAGCCTCGGCGTGTCGATCGGCCAGATCCTCCGCAATCTCGCCACCGAGATGCGGAAGCGCCGCCGGGCCCATGCCGAGGAGCGTGCCCAGAAGGCGCCGATCAAGATTCTCTTCCCGCTCGTCTTCCTGATCTTCCCGCCGATGTTCGCGGTGTTGCTGTACCCGGCTTTGTCCACGTTCTCGAACACCTTCGGCTGATGAGGCGCGCGGCAATAACGAGCGTGTTCCTGCTGCTCGCGGGGCCAACGGCGGCCGCCGCCGGAGAGCGCGTGGCCTCCGCCATCGACCACCCGGTCTTGCGCGAGTGGCTGGTCGCCGGCTACTGGACGCTCAAGGCGGCGATCGTGATCGCGTTCGCCACGTTCGTCTTCACCCGCGGCCCGGCGAGGCGGCCGGCGCGCGAGCCGGTGGCGTTCGCGGCTTGCACGGTCGCGATCGCAAGCGCGATGGCTCTTCGGAGCCCGAGCGCGTCCGACGCGACCGCGGTCGTGCTCGCCGGCGAGGTCGTGAGCTTGGTCGGCTGCGCCTGGCTTTTCGCGTCGGCGATGGCGCTGGGACGCTGCTTCAGCGTGCTGCCCGAGGCGCGCGGACTCGTGACGAACGGCCCCTTTCGTCTCGTCCGCCATCCGCTCTACCTGGGCGAGATGACGATCGGCGCAGGACTCGTGATCGCATCGCCGAGCCTGTTCAACCTCACGTTCGCATCCGCCTTCGTCGGCTCGCAGACGGTTCGCATGCTGCTCGAAGAGCGGGCGTTGACGGCGGAGTTCCCCGAGTACGCCGACTACGCCGCCTCCACACCTCGGATCATGCCGGCGCTGTCGCCCCTCGTCGGCGGTCCGAGGACGCAGAGGGAGCAGCGCGCATGACCGCGATTCCGGCGCTGGGCCGACGTCTCGGACGTGTGCTGAGCGACACGTCCGAGACGAGCGAGCAGCCCGGCGCCATCCGCATCAGGCGCGCGATGGCCACCCTGTTCTGCTTCTACGGGACCGTGCTGTGCGTCATGGCGGTCACCCGGGGCGAAGTCCCGTCGCTCAGCTACGTGATCATCTTCATGGCAGCCGCGTCGCTCTGCGTGAACCGCGGCGGCTCCTTCGTGCGCTACTGGCTACCGGTGCTCCTCGGCCTGTACGCCTATGGGGTGGCAGGGGCATACGCGCAGAAGCTCAAGTTCGGCGTGCATTATCTGCCGCAGATCGACATCGAGCGCGTGATCTCACTCGGCGGGACGCTTCCCACCACGTGGCTCCAGGAGCACCTCTATCACGGGCACACGGACGCGCTCGCGATCGCGGCTTCGATCACGTACTTGTCCCACTTCTTCGTGCCGTTCTTATTCGCCTTCTACTTGTGGTGGCGCCAACGCAAGGACGCGTTCACGGCCCTGATGTTCGGCCTGCTGACGGTCTCAATTCTCGGTGAGATCACATTCGTGCTGGCGCCCACAGCGCCGCCATGGATGGCCGCACAGGAGGGGTTGATACCGCCGGTCCACCACGTGATCAAGCAAGCGCTCTTCGACATGCACTTCACGAAGGCCGCTGAGTTCTACGGCAACTCGGCGAACTACAACACCGTGGCCGCGATGCCCTCCCTCCATGCCGCGTGGCCGATTGTGTCCTACCTGGTGGCCCGCAATTACGGCCTGCCGCGCTGGACGCGTGCCGTGCTGGCTGCCCAGTGGCTCGCGATCGTGTTCGCGATCGTCTACACGGGGGAGCACTACCTGGCCGACGCCGTGGTAGCGGTCCCATACGCGCTGGCCGCCTCCTGGCTCGTGGGCAAGGCGCTCGTGCGGTCGCGCGGGCACGAGAAGGGTGGAAGTCCTGTAACCGAGAGTGGCCTGGCGCTGCCGGGCAGCGTCCCCGCGCCGGTCACGAGTCCCGGCGCCCTACCCGAACCAGTCGAGGGATGACCGATGCGAATTGAGATCGATAGTCGCTGGGTTGCGGCGGGCGGGGCCCAGGACGGGCAGGCGCTCGTGGAGTACGCGCTGATCACGAGCATCGTGTCCATCGTGGCCATTGCGATCCTCGGGACCATCGGGAGCGATCTGGTCACGCTCATCACGAGCGTCGCCAACGCCTTCTAGGCGATGGTCGACGCGGGACCAAGCACCGGCGCTGGTGCCCGCCGCGGAGCAGACGCCGCTTCACCGTGGCGCGTCGAGGGCAGCGATTCGCCGCCCGCCGCCACGCGGAAGCGCGGGCTGCGCGGCTGGCGGGCGCCCGGCGGCCGCCGTTTCTGGCTGCTCGTGGCGCTGCTGCTCTCGGTGAACATCTACGTGAGCGCGCAGATAACGAAGGGGCCGGAGCGAGTCGGCGTCCCCTACACCTTCTTCCGCGACCAGGTGGAATCAGGGCACGTCGCCGACGTGACCACGCGGGGCGACATGATCCAGGGCGAGTTCAAGCCGCCCGTCGCGTACCCCGCCGGATCGAAGGACAACGCCACACGCTTCCAGACCACGCGGCCCTCCTTCGCCGACGACGACCTGTTCGGGCTCCTGGTGAAGAAGAACGTGACTGTGAACGCCAAGGCGATCGACCAGGGACGGCCGCTGTGGCTCGTTCTGATCACGTCCATCCTGCCGACGCTCGCGATCGTGGCCCTGTTCCTGATCGTGAGCCGCAGCATGGGCGGCGGCCTTCTCAGGCTCGGCCGCTCGCGCGCCAAGCTCTACGACGCGAGCGCGCACCGCACGAACTTCGAGGACGTGGCGGGAATCGACGAGGCCGAGGAGGAGCTCGCCGAGATTGTCAGCTTCCTGCGCGATCCCGGCCGCTACTGGGAGCTCGGCGCAGAAATGCCGCGCGGCGTGCTCCTCTCCGGCCTGCCCGGCACCGGCAAGACGCTGCTCGCCCGCGCCGTGGCCGGCGAGGCCGACGTGCCCTTCTACTCGCTGTCCGCCTCGGAGTTCATCGAGATGGTTGTTGGCGTCGGTGCGAGCCGCGTGCGGGACCTCTTCAACCAGGCGAAGCAGAACGCCCCGGCGATCATCTTCATCGACGAGCTCGACGCGATCGGCCGGGCTCGTGGCGGCAGCGGCGGGCGCGCGGCAGGCCACGACGAGCGGGAGCAGACGCTGAACCAGATTCTCGTCGAGATGGATGGCTTCTCTGGCTCAGAGGGCGTGATCGTCCTCGCGGCCACCAACCGCCCGGAGATCCTCGACCCGGCTCTGCTGCGGCCCGGCCGGTTCGATCGCCGCGTCACAGTGAACCCGCCCGACGCCGCCGGGCGCGAGCGCATCCTCGCCGTGCACACCAGGCGCGTCCCGCTGTCAGCCGACGTTGACCTCAGGCAGGTGGCCGGTGGCACGTCTGGCATGGTCGGCGCCGAGCTGAAGAACCTGGTCAACGAGGCGGCGCTCGCGGCCGCTCGCCGCGGCAGCGCCGAGGTCTCGCTCATCGACTTCGGCGAGGCTCTCGAAAAGATCGTGCTGGGCGCGGAGCGGCGCATAACGCTCTCGCCATCGGAACGCGAGCGCACCGCCTACCACGAGGCCGGTCATGCAGTGCTGGGGATGCTCGAGCCCGGCGCTGACCAGGTGCGGCGCGTCTCCATCGTGCCGCGAGCACAGTCGCTCGGCGTCACGTTCCAGAGCTCGGAGACCGACAGGCACGCCTATGACGCCGACTACCTGCGCGGCCGCATCATCGGCGCGCTGGGCGGCCGCGCCGCCGAGGAGCTCGTATACGGGAAGGTGACCACGGGCGCAGAGTCCGATCTCGCGCAGGTCACCCGCATCGCGCGCCAGATGGTGGGCCGGTGGGGGATGTCGAAGGCCGTCGGACTGGTCTCGGTCGTGCCCGGGCCCGGCGAGGAGTCACGGGTGGTCGCCGACGCCGGCATGGCGTTCTCTCCGGCGACCGGCGAGCTGGTGGATCTCGAGGTCCGCCGGATCGTGGCCGAGTGCTATGAAGCCGCGGTCCACCGGCTTCGCGACAACCGGCCTCGTTTGGATGCGCTGGCGGCCGCTCTCCTCGAGCACGAAACCCTCGACGAGGAGGCCGCCTACTCGGCGGCGGGCTTCGAGCCGGGACGCGTAGCCGACTCAGGTCACGACGGCGCCTCGGCGGCAGACGCGAGGGCTTCCGCGTTCTCGGCGGCCGCCCTCGTGACGCCGAAATTGGGGCAGCAATGATTTGCCTCTTGACGCGGTGGTCAGCTCGGGTTACGTGTAGATGGACGTACCGCAAAAGTGGTACGCCAGATCTCCCCCAAGGAAGGGTCACTGGCTCTCCCACCGGCGCAATTTGCGTACAGCGGGATACGAGCCGGAGCGAGGCGACAGGGAGGGCGTGACGTGAAGGTTCTGTTGGCGGACTCGGACCGCTTGACCCTCCAAGGCATCCTGCGGGCACTTGAGGGAGTCGATGACATCAATGTCGTCGGCGAGGCGCGCTCGGGCGGCGAAATGCTGCGGCTTGTGGAGCGCGTCAGGCCGGACATGGTGCTGATGGATGCCCACCTGCCGGACATCGACGGGCTCGAATGTCTAGACCTCATGCGCCGGCGCCATCGCGACGTCAAGGTCGTTCTGCTCTCGGCCTCCGATGGTCGGGAGCGCATTCAGGAGGCGCTCGACCGTGGAGCGACGGCTTACATCGTCAAGTCGGTGAACCCAACCGATCTCCCGTCGGCGCTGCGCCAGGCGTTCGAAGGAACGGTTTTCAGTGGGTTCGGTCGCGTGAAGTCAGAGGCAACAGCCGGCTCGCCCGCGGAGGGTGTTCTCACCGAGCGGGAGCTCGCCATCCTCCGCGCAGTGGCCAGCGGGCTCTCGAACAAGGCGATCGGGCGGGAGCTCTGGGTTACCGAGCAGACGGTCAAGTTCCACTTGACCAACATCTATCGGAAGCTCGGCGTGGCGAATAGGACGGCCGCGGCGCAGTACGCGCATGCCAACGGCTTGCTCGGCGCAAGCCCGGGAAGCGAACCCGCGCGCGCAGGTCAGATCCGAGGCGGTGAGGCGGGCTTCCGCACGGCCCGACCAAGCATGCTGGACAGAGTCTTGCCAGCGAGATAACTGCGCGGCCTCGAGCGCGGCAGGTTGCCGACCGCCATGCTCAGCTCGAACGCGTTCCTCGCCGGTCGTTCTCGATGTCGCGCGCGCCTAATTTGCAGAGTCCCGCCCGGATTTAGGTAGATTTCGCCGCACATTTCAGGCTGCGCAACCCAGGAGGCTCCCCATGTCGGTCATCGATGAGCTCGTCGACGCGAACACGCACTTCGCAGATGCCCTCGGCGGGGTCGAAAGCCCGGCGCTCCCACCGCGTCGCCGGGTCGCGATCGTCACGTGCATGGACGCCCGGATCGTCCCGGCGCGCATCTTCGGCCTCGAAGAAGGGGACGCGCACGTGATTCGCAACGCCGGTGGCCTCGCCCGCGAGGCGCTCCGGTCGCTTGTGATCAGTCAGCGCCTTCTCGGCACGAGCGCGATAGCGGTCGTACACCACACGGACTGCGGGATGCTGACGTTTCAGAACGAGGATGTGCGCGAGAAGGTTCAGCAAGACCTCGGCGCCGACGCGAGCGACATCGACTTCATGCCGTTCGCCGAACTCGACCAGAGCGTTCGCGACGACGTGGCCTTCCTGCGCGATTCGCCGCTGATCGCTCCTGACACCGAGATCCGGGGCTTCGTGTACGACGTGAGCAGCCGGCGCGTGAACGAGCTCGCGTGACGCGCGTCTAGCCCGCGCGGGCCGGCACCCAGCCGCAGATCGACGTGCCGGCCAGACGCAGGAAGCGCCAGCACGCGAGCGGCGTGCCGGACGCGGCGTTCGAGTCCGGCTCCGGTAGCTCGTCGAGCACGTCCACCTCGTCGCCCTCCCGCGCGACGGCGCGCACAATCCCGCCGCCGTGGACGCCGGTCGTGTTCACACAGATGTACATGGCGCCGCCATAGGGCCGCTTCGCGCTGTACGTCGCGTACGTGCGCGCGCGTCCATCCTCGCCCACGAATCGCTCGTCCGAGCGGAAGCCGGGATCCTGCAGCGGCACGCGCGAGAGCGGCGTGAGGTCGCACTCGCCGCGGTCGGTCCGCGCCGTGTCGACCTTGGCGCGAACCCGGCTGAAGCCGACCCGGCGCGGGAGCGCATCGCGGGACACGAACGCGCGGATCCGGAAGGGCACGATGCTCGCGCCGGGCGCCAGCTCCGAGCGATCACGTGCGTCAAACGCGACGAGCGCCTGGCTGCTCTCGAGCGCGCCGTCGGCCATAGCGCCGCGCCCCTGGAGCGAGAGACGGCCGGTGCGCTCGCGATGAATCTCGCGGCCGGTCTCCGGGTCGGTGGTAACGAGACCGTCGGCGTCCTGTTCGAGCAGCGCCAGCGTGCGGCCGAGCGAGTCGAGCATCGGCCAGCGGCGGCGTCCGCCGTCGTCGGGGTTCTGCTCCAGCCCCGGGAACGGCATCCGCAGGTTGAGCTCGCGCCCGCGCGAGCGCCAGACGTCGATCGACAGATCCGACGCGCCGTTTGGTCCGGCGCGCTGCCGTTCAAGCACAACGCGAGTATCGCTGAGTAGAGTCGCAACGTGAGCGATGTGCAGGCCTCGCTCGAGGAGTACCGCAGCGTCCGCCAGACGCTCGAGAAGGCGGTGCTGCCGCTTGCCACGTCCGTCGATGGACGCCGTTTCAGCTTTCAGACGTCGCTCCACGGGCTCGACCTCGAAGCCGGCGGCTACGTGAAGCTCGACGGAGCCGCCTCCAGCCGGCTCGGCCAGGTGCTCTCCCTGAACCTGAGCAGTCAGGACGGAAGCGCGCCCGGACTTCCAACCGTGCGCATCCGGGTCGGGACGGGCGATGGAGTCGTGCTCGCGGGGGATGGGCATCCGTTCCACGACGCGCTGGTGAGCCCGGCCAGGCCAGAGGACGTGGCGACGTGGCTCGACCGGATCCGTCCAGAGCGCGCCGCGATCGAGGTGGGGGAGCTGGCGCTTGCGCCGGGTGTCCCGTTCTGGCTCGACGCCGGCGGCTTCGGGCGCCACACATTCATCTGCGGACAGTCGGGATCCGGCAAGACGTACTCGCTCGGCGTCCTGCTCGAACGCCTGCTGATGGGCACACGGGTCCGGGTCGTGGTGCTCGACCCGAACTCCGACTACGTACGCCTCGGGGAAATGCGGGAGAACGCGGACGTAGACACGGCGGAGCGCTTTGCCACCGTCGCCCCCGACGTGGCGGTCCGCAGCGGCGCCGGTGGTCCCGACGGCATCCGCGTCCGCTTCCGCGAGTTGAGCCCGGCTCAGCAGGGGGCGCTGCTGCGGCTCGACCCGCTCGCCGACCGAGAGGAGTACGCCGAGCTCTTGAGTCTGGTGGAGGACGAGGGCATCCGCAGCGTAGCCGAGCTCGAGGGGGTCGAATCCGACGCGCTGCGCCTGCGCGCGCGCAACCTCGGTGTCGACCGCTGGGCGATATGGCCCGGCCGCGAGGGCGGGTCGCTGGCGGCGGAGCTCGAGGACCCGAACGGCGCCCGCTGCATCGTCGTCGACCTGGGTTCACTCGGCAGCCGCGAGGAGCAGGCGATCACGGCGGGCACGGTGCTCGAGCGCCTCTGGCGGCGACGCGCGCGTCGCGAGCCGATCGTCATCGTGATCGACGAGGCCCACAACATCTGCCCTGCCGAGCCCGCCGACGCGATCACCGCGATCGCGACCGAGGACGCGATCCGGATCGCGGGCGAGGGCCGCAAGTTCGGTCTCTACCTGATCGTCTCCACGCAACGCCCCCAAAAGGTGCACGAGAACGTCCTGTCCCAGTGCGACAACCTCGTGCTCATGCGGATGAACTCAATCGCGGACCTGGCCCACGTCGGCAGTGTCTTCTCGTTCGTCCCGCCCGGCCTGCTGGATCGCGCCACCACCTTCGGCCAGGGCGAGGCACTCGTGGCCGGCAAGATCGCTTCACACCCAGCAGTGATCCGCTTCGCGTCGCGGATTACCCACGAGGGTGGGGCAGACGTGGCGGGCTGGGCCTGACGTCACCCGCGGCGTCGGCGGCTCAGATACATCGGCGACGTGAGTGCGAGGAGCGGCATGCCGTCACGCTGCGGCGTGGCGTTCCCAACGTCGGTGGTGGTGTCGACCGGGAGCGCCTCGCGACCGAGCAGGATCGCTCGCACCCACCCGGTCTCGCGCGGCGCCGCGAAGCGCACCTCGCCGCCGGGCTCGAGCTCGCGCTCGAGTATCTGCTGTCCGTTCGCACGCACGCGGACGACCGCCGGTACGGTCAGCCCGGGTGCGGTGACCCGCATCGCTGTCCCGGG
The DNA here is from genome assembly GCA_036392575.1 of Thermoleophilaceae bacterium. Taxonomy (GTDB): domain Bacteria; phylum Actinomycetota; class Thermoleophilia; order Solirubrobacterales; family Thermoleophilaceae; genus JADGHQ01. Next base: position 19,234 of record DASVXS010000020.1, read on the forward strand.
CGCGACGGCGTCACCGATGATGCCCTCGCCGGGCGCGTCGAGCAGTAGCTGCGCTCCCCCGAGGGAGGGCGGCTGTCCGGACACGCTCGTGCGGCCGGCGCGCAGCCCCTGAAGCACGCCGGCGACGCTCGCCTCGGGCGCGTATACCCACGTGGTCGGCTGTCCCGGGCCGGCGACGGCGTGGAGGGAGAGCCAGTGGGAATCGCTGCCGCCGGTGCCCGCGATTCGCTCTCCACGGTCGAGCCAGCACTCCCAGTAGGTCTCGGAGACGTCGCTGCGGGCGACAGACGGATTCCAGACCTCGATCGTGTCCGGCCGCACGTCGAACCCATAGGTCCAGTTGATCGATTGGCAGTCGGCGCAGCCGCCGCTGCCACACGAGTGGAACTCTGCGTCAAGCGGCAGCCGGTAGGCGGGGTGGTTGGCCTGGAAGACGCCGCCGGCCCCGCGCAGCTCGTCCGCCATCGCGTTGATCACATCAGCTGCCTGGTCGCCTGCGTCGTGCAGACGCGTGGCGCCGAGCATCTGCGCGTGACCCTTGATCGAGTGCTCGTAGGCCGGGATGGCGATCAAGCCGCCCGCAGCCGAGCCGAGCTCTGGGACCGAGCGCACGTCGTTGTGATCGGACACAGCGAGAAAGCGGAGCCCGCGTTCGCGCGCCTCGGCGTACTTGCCGGCGACCGGCAGGCCGAGCGTGTACGCCTCGTCGGGACCCGTGTTGTCGTCCATGGGTCCGCCATAGACGTCATGTGAGTACGTGGAGTGCGTGTGCAGGTCCCCCGGCAGCCACGTGCCTGCGGCCGGTCCGGGCCGCGGCGCACCGATCGCACCCGAGCGCGACAGCGAAAGCCCGCCGGCGGCTCCGCCCGCTGCCAGTAGCCCGCGCTGTACCAGCACGCGCCTCGTGACCCCTGCGTCCACGCGCGCGGATGATTACCAGCTCACGCGCCCCGTTTGTCGCGATTCGGTGAACAAGCCGCGGAATAAGCACGCTCGAAAGAATCTTGCTAGCGAGATACCTGGTACTCTGCCCGCTGTGTCCATCGGTACTCACGATCACGTCGACCGCGTCCTGGACGAGTGGAGCCGGGAACGGCCGGAACTCGACACGACCGCCATGGGCGTGATTGGCAGGCTGATGCTGGTCGCTCGGCTGGCGGACGGGAGGCTGTCGGCGCCGCTTCGGGAGCGCGGCCTCGACCGCGGCTGGTTCGACCTGCTGGCGGCGCTGCGGCGCGCCGGCCGCCCCTACGAGCTCAATCCCAAGGCGCTCATGGAGTCCGTGATGCTCTCGTCCGGCGGCATGACGAAGCGGCTCGACAACCTGGAGCGCGCCGGATTGGTCGAGCGGCGCCCCGACCCGGCGGACCGGCGCGGGACGCTCGTCCGGCTCACGCCGTCAGGCCGGCGCGCGGTCGACCGCGCGGTCGAGCTCCACATCGCCAACGAGGACGCGCTGCTCGACTCGCTCGACGACGACGAACTCGGAGCGCTGGACGACCTCCTGCGCAAGTTGGTCGCGGCGCTCGAGCGGAAGGAGGCGGCGGCATGACGCCCACGACGATGCGAGCCGTCCTTCTACGCGAGCCCGGCGGCCCGGAGCACTTGGGCTGCGAGCAGGTCGCGACCCCGGCGCCGGGTCCTGGTGAGGTGCTGGTGCGCGTCCACGCAGCGGCGATCACGCGCGGCGAGCTCGAGTGGCCCGTCGACCGGCTTCCGGCGATCCCCTCCTACGAGGTGTCCGGCGTGGTCGCGGCACTCGGGCCGGGCGTCGATGACGTCGCCGCCGGCGACGAGGTGTACGGGATGACCGCGTTCGACCGCGACGGTGTCGCCGCCGACTACGCCGCCATTCCGAGCGAGCTGCTCGCGCCCAAGCCGCGCGGACTGAGCCACGCCGAGGCGGCGGCCGTCCCGCTGGCGGCTCTTACCGCGTGGCAAGGGCTCTTCGACCACGGCACGCTGGCGCCGAGCCAGCGTGTTGTGATCCACGGGGCGACGGGCGGCGTTGGACAGTTCGCAACACCCCTCGCGAAGCGCCACGGCGCCCACGTGATCGCCACCGCGTCAGCCGACGCGGCCGAGCGCGCCCGGCAGCTCGGAGCCGACGAGGTCGTCGATTACACGGTCGGACAATGGGCGACGGGCATCGAACCGGTCCACCTCGTGTTCGACACCGCCGGCGGGGAGCGGCTGGCAGCGTCGCCCCGGGTGGTGCGGAGCGGCGGTCGGCTCGTGTCGGTGGCCGAGGAGCCACCGGAGGCAACCGGTATCAGCAGCGTCTACTTCGTCGTCGAGGCTAGCCGCGATCAGCTGACGGAGATCGCGCGGCTGCTGGACGAAGGCTTCCCGGCGCCGGCGGTCGACTCCACATTCAGCCTCGAGGAGGCGAAGAGTGCGTTCGAGCGCAGCATGGCCGCCGACAAGCGCGGGAAGGTCGCGCTCACGTCGCACGCTGAGAAGGCCTAGACCCGGCGTCCGACGGCGTCAGTCCTCGCTCGCGAGGCCCTCGGTCGCGTTTCGGCCCGCCTCGACCGTGTGGCGCAGGAAGTCGGCGATCACCTCGAGCTGCTCATCCGAGTAGTCGGACAGGATCTTGTTCATCGAGCGGCTCATCGCGGAGTAGAGCCCGAGCAGCTCGCCGTAGCGGTCGTGCACGACGCGGACCACGACGGCTCGGCGGTCGTTGGGGTCGCGCTCGCGCACGATCCAGCCGCCGCGCTCGAGCCGGTCGAGGATGCCGGTGAGGGTCGCCGGGTGGAGCCCGGCTCGACGGGCCAGCTCGCTGGGGCTGAGGGGTCCGGAGGTATCGAGGATGTCGAGACAGTCGAGGTCGACGTCCCTCAGCCCGACCTGCAGGCCGACGCGGTAGTTGAGCAGAGCGAGCTGGATGCGTAGCTCGCGCAGGGCGTTCCTGACCTCGTTCGCCGCTCGCTGCCGCTGCCGGATTTCCTCGCGGCGCTGAGGTGATACGGATTTCGTTTGTTCTGGGTTCAATATGCTATGGTTCTCATATCGTATGTAGTCGATAACACTCTACTCCCCCGAGGCCCGCCTTGTCGACTCCCGCTTCCACACCCTCATTCCTCGCGACCCGCCGCGGCAAGCTCACTCTTGTCCTCCTGGCCGCGATCGCGTTCCTCGACTTCGTGGACGCGTCCATCACCAACATCGCTCTCCCATCGATCAGGCACGACCTCGGCGTCTCCGTGCAAGATCTGCAATGGGTTCCGAGCGGCTACCTCCTGACGTACGGCGGCTTCATGCTGCTCGGGGGCCGCGCGGCGGACCTTCTCGGACGCCGTGCCGTCCTCGTTGCCGGAATGTCCGTGATCGGCATCTCGTCGCTGATCGGCGGGATAGCCGGGAGTCCCGGCGTACTGATCGCCTCCCGGCTCGCACAGGGCCTCGGCGCTGCGATGACGCTGCCAGCCGCCCTCTCGATTCTCACGACCACCTTCAAGGAGGGCTCGGACCGCACCAAGGCTCTCGGGATCTGGGGCGCTGCCGGTGCCCTGGCTTCGGCTGCAGGCGTGATGCTCGGCGGCCTGCTGACCGAGGGCCCCGGCTGGCGCTGGGTGTTCTTCGTGAACCCGATCGTGGTGGTGCTCCTGCTCCTCGCGACGTTCCGCCTCATCAGTGGCGAGCGTCCCAACGCGCAGCGTCTGCGCAACTTCGACATTCCGGGCGCCGTGCTGGCGACGGGCGGGATGCTCCTGCTCGTCTACACCTTGGTGAAGGCGCCGGACATCGGCTGGGGCACCGGCCGCACGATCGCCGGGCTCGCAGGCGCACTCGCGTTGCTCGCTACGTTCGTCGTCAACGAGCTGCGTAGCCGCAACCCGATCGCTCCGCTCTCGATCTTCAGGATCAACGGGCTGGGCTTCGCGGACGCGACGCAGCTCATCGCATTCGCCGGTTTCCTCGCGATGTTCTTCTTCCTGACGCTGTACATGCAGAACGTCCTCGGGCTCTCGGCGATCCAGACGGGAGCGGCCTACCTACCCCTGACGTTCGTAGGCGGCATTGCCGCCGGCGCGTCGTCGCAACTCGTGTCTCGCGTCGGCACGCGGCCCGTCATCGTGGCCGGGGCCGTGATCTCGGCCGCCGGGCTGTACTGGCTGTCGCGCATCCCGGCCGACGGTTCGTACTTCGGCAGTGTGCTTCCGGGCATGCTGGTGCTGTCGCTCGGCTTCGGCCCCGTCTTCGTTGGAGTGACGACGGCGGCGAATGCCGGAGTGCCGGCCGACAAGGCGGGCCTGGCGGCCGCGCTGCTCAACGCCTCGCAGCAGCTTGGCGGCGCGCTTGGGCTGGCGATCTTCTCCGCCCTGGCCACGAGCCGCACGCATGACCTGCTGGCCGCGCACACGCCACCGGCGGAAGCGCTCACCAGCGGCTTCCAGCGAGCGCTGCTCGCCGGAAGCATCTTCATCCTCGCCTCGGCCGTGATCGCGCTGCGCGCGACCAACACGCGTGGCGAGACACCCGACGCCGCGGCGCACAGGCCCGTGCCCGTACCCGAAGGAGCGTGATTGCGCGCTAGCGCCTAGAGCCGGGCAATGACGGGTGTGCCGCCTAGGGTGCTGGCCCGAAGCGGCACACCCCGTTGTAGCAAGGGTGCATTTCTTCTATACCAAGGCGTCGCCGCAAACGAGATGGATCTTTTGCACCTATGCGGTGCATAACTTCCATCTCGATCTCGGCCGGCGCGCCGCGATGGATGAAATGCACCCGCCCGCGCTGAGCGCCCCGGCTACTCCGCGGTCGGGAAATGGAGGTGCCCGCGCTCCTGCGCGGCGCCGGGTACCTCCTCCGGCCAGCGACTCGTGACCACCTTCCCGCGCGTGTAGAAGCGGACTCCCTCCGGCCCGTGGATGTGCGTGTCGCCGAACAGCGACTGCTTCCAGCCGCCGAACGAGTGGAACGCCATCGGCACCGGGATCGGCACGTTCACGCCGACCATGCCCACCTGCACGTCGCGCTGGAAGCGACGCGCGGCGCGGCCGCTGCTCGTGAAGATCGCCGCGCCGTTCGCGAACGAGTTCGCGTTGATGAGCGCGATCGCCTCGTCCAGGTCCTCGGCGCGCACCATCGACAGCACCGGGCCGAAGATCTCGTCGCGGTAGACCGACATATCTGGCGTCACGCGGTCGATCAGCGTCGGACCGAGGTAGAAGCCGCCGCTGCCGGTCTCGAGCTCGCGGCCGTCGACCACCACGTCGGCCCCGTCGTCGGCGCCCTGCTGGATGTAGCCGGCGATGCGGTCACGCGCCTGGGCCGTCACGACGGGACCCATCTCCGATTCCGGGTCTAGCCCCGGGCCGACCTTGATCGAGCGCGCCCTCTCACTCAGCTGCTGCACCAGCTCGTCGCCGGCCGGACCGACCGCGACGCCCACCGAAATGGCCATGCAGCGCTGACCGGCCGAGCCATAGCCCGCGGCCGTGAGCTGGTTGGCGGCGAACTCGAGGTTGGCGTCGGGCAGCACGATCGCGTGGTTCTTCGCACCGCCGAGCGCCTGAACGCGCTTGCGGTTCTCGGTCGCGCGCGCGTGTATGTACTTCGCGACCGGGGTCGAACCGACGAACGAGATCGCCGCTACGTCCTGGTTGTCGAGCAGGGCGTCGACGGCCACCTTGTCGCCGTGCATGACGTTGAAGACACCGTCCGGCAGGCCCGCCTCCGCGTACAGCTCGGCGACCAGGTTCGAGGCCGACGGGTCGCGCTCCGACGGCTTCAGCACGAACGTGTTGCCGCTGGCGATCGCCATCGGGTGCATCCACATCGGCACCATCACCGGGAAGTTGAACGGGGTGATCCCCGCGCACACGCCGAGCGGCTGGCGGAACGAGAACGAGTCGACGTCGGTCGAGATCTGCTCCGAGAACTCGCCCTTCAGCAGCTGCGGGATCCCGCAGGCGTATTCCACGACCTCGAGGCCGCGGATCACCTCGCCCTTGGCGTCCTCGACGATCTTGCCGTGCTCCGACGCCACCACCCGCGCCAGGTCGTCGACGTGCCGCTCGACCAGCTCGCGGAAGGCGAACATGATCTTGGCTCGTCTGGTGACGGACACGTCGCGCCAGCTCTCGAACGCAGCGCGCGCCGCCGCTACCGCGGCGTCGACGTCCTCGCGCTCAGCCAGCAGCACCTCGGCCTGCTGCTCGCCGGTCGCCGGATCCCAGACTGGGGACGTGCGAGTCGAGCTGCCGGACGTCTCCTGGCCGCCGACTCGGTGCTGAATGGTTCTCACGGTGGTGGTGCTCATCGCCTGATCGCTTTCCGCGGGATTTCAGAAGGGGTTGACCCCCGATGCTAACTGGAGCGTTCCAGCGATGGGAGGGGCGGCCCGGTCCCAAAAGGGGCCGGGCCGTGTCCATCACCAACGAGCGCCGCGAGGCGCCCGCCGAATCACTCTGGCGGGATCTCCGCGTAGACCCGGTCGACGTTCACGCCCTCGTTGCGCCTGATCGCCCGGGCGCCGTAGTACCAGGCGAGTCCGAACGCGATCGCGCCGCCGAGCCATATCCACAGTTGGCTCTTGTCCTTCAGCCCGAAGAAGCTGTAGTGGAAGTAACAGAAGTAGAGGAAGACCGTGGTGAGGATCGCGCCGATCCCTGTGATCACCACCAGCGGAATCCCGGCCACCGTCTTCGCCGACACCGACGCGCGGTACAGCTCCGGCTTGCGGTACGGGAACGAGATCGCGGAGATCGCGACAAGCGTGTGCGTGATCAGCTGGATCAAGGTCGCGTACACGACCACCTGGAAGAAGCTGTTCGAGATGAAGATCGCCCACGCGTACGCGGCGATGGCCAGCACGATCGTGATGATGGTGGCCGTCAACGGCACACCGCGCCGAGACACCTGGGTAACGGCCTTCGGCGCGATGCCGTCGAAGGACCAGGCGAACAGCGTGCGCGGCGGCTGGAGCGCCGTCTCGGCCATGATCACCGGCCAGAACAGCACGAACGACAGGCAGAGGAACACCGCGAACACGATGCCGTTCACCTGAGCCGAGGTCAGCACGAAGTAGGCGCCCGACGTGCCGAGCTTGTCGGGTAGTCCGCCGCCGAACGCGGCGGTCATGAACTGCCGGCCGAAGCTGTTGAAGAAGATCGCGACGAACACGATCACGCTCAACAGGATCAGGGCGCTCGCCGCGCCCATACGGTTGGCGGTCTTCATCGTGTTGCCCTGGCGCAGCTCGCCCGCGAAGAACGTCGACCAGTAGGCGTAGATCGAGATCCCGGCCACCACCGCGACCATTGGGATCGTCTGCGAGAACGAGAAGCCAGTGCTCAGGTCGACCCCGTTCTTCTGGGCCGTGCTGAGCACCGAGTGGTAGGTGTCGGGATTGCCGGTGATCGGCTGGGCGAACGAGTTGAAGTGCCCTATGAACGAGCTCTTCGACGTGAACAGGGCAATCAGCGCGGACACCAGCAGCCCGAGCAGCGAGAAGCCGAGCAGGCCGAACATGAAGCGCTTCGCCCACGTCCAGCCGGCGCCCACTGCGATGCCGGCGGCGAGGATGCCGACCACGCCGAGCCCGAACTGCCAGCCGTGCTCGGTGGCCACCGAGTTGCTCCACTTCACGAGCGTGCCGCTGTCGCCGATCAACCCGACGATCAGCAACGCCGGCGCGAGGCCGAGCGTGACCATTGCGAGCGCCTCGAAGGCGATCGACAGGAAGCTCGACAGCGAGATGCAGACCGACGAGACGACTCCCGCCGCCGGGTGCAGGATGCGGCTCACGAGCACGTAGTCGCCGCCCGACCTCGGCATCGCGGCGGTCAGGAGGCCGAACGTGTACACCACGCTCAGCGCGAGCGGGATGGTGAGCAGCGTCGCGACCAGGAAGTTGCCGCCCGGGAACCCGGACAACGCGCCGAACAGCGCGATGCCGATCACGAACGGCGGCGCCCCGGTGATGAAGTTGATCGCCATCGCCTGCCACGGCTTGACCTCGCGCACGAGACCCGTGGCGTTGCGGACGAACAGGCCTGTCTGGGGGGTGGTTGTTCGAGCTACCTCTTCAGTGGCCACTGCACCCTCTCCTTTGGTCAACCGACTACGAACTGATGTGAGATGACGCGCTCGCGGCCCAGCTTCACGATCACCCCGTGCAGCCGGCCGGTGTTGTATTCCGAGCCGGAATTGAGGGCGAGAGTGCGGCCGATCCACGCCTCGCCCCGCGATTCGTGGATGTGGCCGTGGAGACCGAGCAGCGGCTGGTACTCCTCGATGATCTGCCGCACCGCGTGGCTCCCGACCGGGATCTCGACCGGCTGCCCGCCGCTGAACCGCGGCGTCAGGTCGGGCTTGAGCTCGGTTGCTTTGTCGAGCCCGCTGTCGTACGGCGGGACGTGGAGGTTGAAGATCGCCCGCTCCGGCGCCTCGACCTGCTCGGCCAGGCTCTTCAGGCGCCGGTAGAGCGCCTCCTCGTCGAGCTCGCGCGGGCTGTCCCACGGGGTCGGGTTGGCGTACGAGCACGAGATCATCTCGTGGTCGCCCACGCGCACGACGCGGTCGTCGCAGAACTCGATCGCGTCCGCGGAGGCGAGCATCTCGTCGACGTACCAGGGGTCGTCGTTGCCGGCCATCACGAACGCGTGCGTCCCGTTTTCCGGCAGGCGTTCAGCGGCGAGCGCGATCCAGCGATCGAGGTCCTCGCGCACCACGCGGTCGAAGAGCTCGTCCTGTCCGGCGCCGTTTCCGGCATAGCGCGCCAGCTCCTCCGGCGGTGCGATCCACGGGTACATCCCGTTGAAGCGGATGGCGTCGACGATTTCCGCCAGCTGCTCGTCGTCGACGGCGACACGCTCGTCGCCCAGAAAGCGGCACATGTACGTGCCGTCGGGACGGTGCTCGACCGGCACGACCGCCTTGCCCACGAGGTCGCCGCCCATGATCACGTCGGAGAGCCCGTAGAAGCGCGCCGCTCCGAGGAACTTGCGCCAGCAGCGGTCTGAGCCGTGGATGTCGGACGCGTAGTAGAGCTCGAGCGCGTCCTCGTCGGGAGCGTGACCGCGGCGCGAGAACAGGCGACGCACGTCAGGTCACCTCCTCGGGCTCGTCGTACCAGCGCACGCGCTCGCCCACTCGCGCGCGAAGCTTCCAGCGGGTGCTCTTCGGCGCGTCGTCGATACGGCGGCGCAGCTCGTCGATGCGCGAAACGATCACGTCCTGCTGCTCGGGGGCGAGGTCGTAACGCGCGACCGCGCTGCGGATGCGCTCGAGGTTGAGCGTGCACGTGCGCCACAGGCCCCAGTCGCGCGAGCAGAGGCTCGCGACGTAGTCACAGTTGATCGCGCCGTCAGCGTCGTCGTCGGACAGCGGGCGGTGGAACAGGAGCGTCAGCACGTCGCGCTGGTCCTTCTCGTTGAGCGCGAACACCTGCAGCTTCGTAAGCAGCAGGTCGGCGAGCGGCAAGGTGTCCCGCGCGACGAGCAGCCGCTCCTGGATGGGCAGCTGATGGGACATCTGGAAGGAGCCGAGGAACACGTCGAGCTGCCGACCGTGGGCGTTGTCGTAGTAGAGGAGCCGGCGGTGGCCGTTCAGCGCGTTGAACTGCTGGTTGCCCTCGTAGCCGAGCGAGTCCAGCAGTGCTACCACCTCGGGTCCCATCCCGCGGCGCGCGACGAAGTCGATGTCTTTGTAGTCGCGCGGCAGTAACCGGTTGTCTCCGGCCACCAGCGCGATCGCGAGACCCCCGATCAGCCGCAGCGGCACGTCACGCGCATTCGCTGCGTCGAGCACTCTGCGCGCCTCGGCAACGATGTCAGCTCGCGGGGCGAGCTCCGCGCCGGGCGCGTCGTCGCTCATGCCATCGGCTCCAGCGCGCCGGCGTACGCGGCGTCGCGCTCGCGCCGGCCGACCAAGATCGCTCGGCTACGCGGTGCCCACGCGCGGATCGCACGAAATCTCGCGATTGCCCACATGTCGCAGCGCGATTGGAGGGTTCCAGATTCGCGCCCAGCAATCTTCTACCGCTCACTCCGTTGGGAGTCAAGTATGGCTCCATAACGGTCAATAGTGGAGCCGCTTGACAGCGTTTCCGGGCTCTCTTTAGAGTCGTGGAACATTCCATGGTGCGTGCCTCGTCAGCCCTGCCCGAGGTCGAGGACGCCGGCTGAGCTACGTGGCCGCCGGCGCGGCGGTCGAGCTCCGCACCACCAGCGCCGGGGCGAGCTGCGTGTGGCGCGGCGGGCCCTCCAGCGTGCCGCTCAGCCGCCCGAGCAGCGTGTCGACAGCGATGCGGGCGATGTCGTCGAACGGCTGCCGGATGGTGGTGAGCGAGATGCGCGCCAGCGACGCCAGATGCACGTCGTCGAAGCCCACGACCGACAGGTCCTCCGGCACTCGCAGTCCGTGGCGGTCGGCGTACTCGAGCACCGCGATCGCCCCGATGTCGTTCGAGCAGAAGACCGCCGTTGTGTCCCGAAGCTGGTCGAGGAGCGACAAGTCGGCGCCCTTGACGGTTGCCTCCTCACTTCCCGGCCCCCAGTGGATGGGTGGCGCCGGATCGACGCCGGCGCCCCGCATCGCCGCCTGGTAGCCGCGGTGGCGCGCCACGTGCGCGCGCCGCTCGAGGCTGTGCGTGGTGAGGTATGCGATCCGACGGTGTCCGAGGTCGAGCAGGTGCTCGGTCGCGAGCTTCCCGCCGGCGGAGTTGCTCACGGCGACCGAATCGCCCCAGTCCTCGCGCAGGCCCGCGAACACGACCGGCACACCGCCGAGTGCCGCGGCTATGTCGGGCGAGCGGCCGAAGAAGGCGAGGAACACCACGCCTGCGGGGCGCTGCTCGAGGAGGGCCTCGACCCGGGAGGCTGCGAAGTCCGCCTCCTCGTCGCCCGCGCCCTCGATGTTGCAGAACATCGTGGTGTATCCGCTGCGGAACGCGAGGCGCTCGAGTCGCTTCGCCAAGTCGCCGTAGAACGGGTTGTCGAGGTCGCCAACGAGCACGCCGAGGATCGTCGTGCGCTGGCTCACGAACTGTCGCGCCAGGACGTTCGGCCGGTAGCCGAGGATCTCGATTGCTCGCTCCACCCGGGCACGTGTCGCCGCGGACACGCCGTCGTTTCCGCGCACCACGTTCGAGACCGTCGATTTCGATACGCCGGCAAGCGCGGCCACGTCGAAGATCGTCGGGTTACGTCCCGGCGCGCGAGACTGCGTTGCCTTCAACCGGCCTGCCCCTCCTCGCCCGTCGCCTCCGGCCGGCCGAGTGCTGGAGTGCTCCACGGCAGTTTTCTACCCGTGCTTCGCGGACCCGTCAAGCTACGCATCCTTGACAGCGCCGTGGGCGTCGGATTAGATGCCTGGAACGTTCCACCACGGCGTCCACCGCGTACTGAGGAGACCGATTGGAGAGACGTAAGCGCGTCGGCGTGATCGGCTGCGGGCTGATCGCGCAGGTGATGCACCTGCCCTACCTGACCGAGCTGAGCTACCGCTTCGAGATCGCCGCGCTCTGCGACGTCTCGGAGGAGGTCCTCGAGGGGTGCGCCGAGCGCTACGGCGTCACGCGCACGTTCACGCGTTGGGAGGAACTGCTCGAGGAGCCGCTGGATGCAGTGATGGTGCTCACCGCCGGCAACCACGCGCCTATGGCGATCGCCGCCGCGCGCAAGGGCCTCCACATCTTCGCCGAGAAGCCGATGGCGATCTCGGCCTCCGAGGGCGCCGCGATGCTGGGCGCCGCCGACGAGGCGGGGGTGCGCCTCATGGTCGGCACGATGAAGCGCTACGACCCCGCATACGAGCGCTTCGTGCAGCTCGCTCCCGAGATCGACGACCTCCGGCTCGTGCGCGTGACCACGCTCGAGTCGCCGCTCGAGCCCTACGTGGCGCACTACCCGATGGTGCGGCCGAGCTCGCCGCTGCCGCCCGAGCTGATCGCGCAGTGGAACGCGGAGGAGGCGCCGATCATCGACGCTGCGATCGGCGCGGACGCGAGCGAGGACGACCGCTACTGCTACCGCAACATCCTGCTCGACAACCTCGTCCACGAGTTCAACATGCTGCGTGGCCTCCTGGGCGAGCCGAGCGCCGTCACGTACGCGAACCTCGCGCCCCAGTGCGTCGCCGTGAACATGCGCTTTGGCGACGCCGAGTGCCATCTCTCCTGGGTCGACCTGCCCGGCATCGCGCGCTACAGCCAGCAGGTCGCGCTCTACGGTCCCGACCGCCGCCTCGTGCTTACGCTGCCGTCGCCCTTCCTGCGCAGCGCGCCTTCGAAGCTCACGACCGAGGGCGGCGAGCCTGGCACATCGCACGGCTGGGATCGCGACGAGATCGTGTCCTACGACGAGGCCTTCAAACGCGAACTCGTGGAGTTCCACGAGGCGATGCTCGAGGGACGCGACGCGCGCACCTCGGGCGTGGACGGCCTGAGGGACCTGATGCTGTGCGAGGCGATCGCGCGCGTGCACCGCACCCGCGAGCCCGTGACCAACCCGACCGAGCTGCCCGCGGCGGTGGCCGCAGAAGTAGGAGGAAGCTGATGACGCAGGAGATCGGCGAGCGCCGCCTGCAGGAACCGGCCACCAGCGAGATCGTGGTCGCGAACGCGCCGGTGAGCTACGGCGCTTTCGAGATCACGGTCGGCGTCTACGACAACGTGCCGCAGCCGCTCGAGCTGCTCGACGCCGTCTCGAGCGCGGGCTACGAGGGTGTCGACCTCGGACCGCTCGGCTACCTCGGCACCGGGTCCGAACTTGCCGAGCGCCTCGGGAGTCGCGGGCTGTCGCTCGCCGGCGGCTACTTCGAGCTGCCCTTCAGCGAGCCCGACAGGCTGAAGGAGGCGCTGCCCGAGCTCGACGCGCTGCTCGACGTGTTCGCCGCCGTCCCCGACGGGCGCGTGAAGGCGCGCCCGACGCTCGCGGACGCCGGCTCGCCCGAGCGCGCCGCCTACCCCGGCCGCGCCGCCACCGACCGCAGCGTCGGCCTTGACGAGAAGGGCTGGAACAACTTCGCCGACGGCCTCGCGCGCGCCGTCGAGCGCTGTCGCGAGCGCGGCTACGAGCCCACGTTCCACCACCACACGGCGACGTACATCGAGGCTCAGTGGGAGATCGAGCGGTTGCTCGAGCTGAGCGACGTTGGCGTGACGCTCGACACCGGCCATCTCCTGCTCGGTCGTGGCGACCCCGTGAAGGCTGTGCACGATTGGGGCGAGCGCATCAACCACGTGCACCTGAAGGACGCGCACCGCGACGTGCTCGAGGCGATCGTGGCCGACCGCGCGCCGGTCATGGAGATCTGGACGCGCAAGGCGTTCTGCGCGCTCGGTGACGGCGACGTGGCGATCGACGACGTGCTCTCTGGGCTGCGCGAAATCGGCTACAGCGGCTGGCTCGTGGTGGAGCAGGACACGATTCCCGCGGCGGGCGAGTCCGTCGACAAGGCAGCCGGCGAGCAGGCGCGCAACCGCGAGTACCTGCGCGAGCGCGGACTGTAGGCCCATGGCGGAGGCGGTGCGCATCGCCATGGTCGGCGCCGGCCGGATGGGCCGGGTCCACCTCGACGCGCTCACGCGATGCCGCCACGCCGAGGCGGTCGCGGTGGTCGACCCCGTCCCCGCCGCGCGTGACGCCGCCGGCGCGGCCGGCCTGGCGGGCTACGCCACGCTCGACGAGCTGCTCGACGCGGGCGGCTTCGACGCAGTGCTCGTCGCAGCACCCAGCGACCGGCATCGGCGGATCGTGACCACGCTCGCTCGCGCCGGGCTGCCGGTGCTGTGCGAGAAGCCCTGCGGCACGAGCGCCGACGAGGCAGCGGAGACCGCTACCGCAGTGGAGGCGGCGGGCACGCCGCTGCAGATCGGTTACTGGCGCCGCTTCGTGCCGGAGCTCGCTGCGCTGCGTGAGCGGATCTCTGAGGGCGAGCTCGGCGAGATCACGCTCGTCGCGTGCCATCAGTGGGATCGCGAGCTGCCGCACCCGGCCTTCCGTGCGAGCAGCGGCGGCATCACCGTCGACCTCGGTGTGCACGAGTACGACCAGGTGCGCTGGCTGCTGGGCCAGGAGTTCGAGACCGTCGCGGCCGTACCGGCAGGCTCGAGCGACGCGGACGCGGGACCGACGGATCCCGACTCGGCCGCGGTGCTCGCACGTCTTTCGGGTGGCACAGCCGCGAGCATCACTCTCGGGCGCCATTTCGGCCAGGAGGACTCGTGCTGGTTCGAGGCCTTCGGGCGCGAGAGTTACGAGCGCATCCCGTTCATGTGGGGCGATGCCGGCCAGGAGGCGTTCGTCACGGCGCTGACCGCGCAAGCCGACGCGTTCGCTGGGCTGGTGCGCGGCGAGCCGCTTCGCGGGGCCAGCGCGGCGGATGCCGTCGCTGCGCTCGAGACCGCCGGACGCGTGGCCGAGGCGCTTGAGCGCGCACCCGCGGAGGTCGGCTGAGCGGTGGCGCCGTTCGACGTGATCACCACGGGCAGGGTCGGCGTGGACCTGTATCCCCAGCAGTCGAATGTGGGCCTCGCCGACGTGGAGACGTTCGCCAAGTACCTCGGTGGAAGCGCGACGAACGTCGCCGTCCAGGCTGCGCGGCTCGGCAGTCGGAGTGCCGTCGTCACGAAGGTCGGCGACGACCCGTTCGGCCCGTTCGTGCGCCGCGCGCTCGAGGAGTTCGGCGTCGACCCTCGCTGGGTCGGGACCGATCCCAGCCTGCGCACGCCGATCGTGTTCTGCGAAGTCCACCCGCCGGATAACTTCCCGCTGCTCTTCTATCGCGAGCCGAAGGCGCCGGACATGAATTTGACTCCCGAGGACTTCGACGCCCAGGCCGTCCGCGACGCGACCGTGTTCTGGACCACGGGCACCGGCTTGTCGGACGAGCCGAGCCGCAGCACGACGCTCGCGATGCTCGAGGAGCGAAGCGGTGATGGGGCGCGCGGCATCACGATCCACGACCTCGACCACCGGCCGATGTTCTGGGAGGACGAAGCCGACGCGACCCGCTGGGCGCGCGAGGCGCTCAGGCACGCGACCGTTGCAGTCGGCAACCAGGACGAGGTGGCGGTGGCCGTCGGCACCCGCGACCCCGACGAGGCGGCGCAGGCACTGCTCGATCTCGGTGTGGAGACAGCGATCGTGAAGCGCGGGCCCGAGGGCGTGCTCGCGCGGACACGCGAAGAGCGCGTGGACCTGCCGCCTGTCCGCCTCGAGGTTGTGAACGGACTTGGTGCCGGCGACGCCTTCGGCGGCACGCTGGCCCACGGCCTCGGTCACGGCTGGGAGCTCGAGCGCACGATCCGCGCGGCGAACGCCGCCGGCGCGATCGCGGCGTCGCGCCTCGCGTGCGCTGACGACTTCCCCACGCTCGCAGAGATCGATGAGGTCCTCGCCGCTCATGCCTGAACTGTTGATTCACCCCGGCGAACCGCGCCCCGGCGAGCCCGTGGTGCGCGTCACGCCCGAGTCGGCCGGCTGGGACTACACCGGCTTCGAAGTGCATCGCCTCGCCGACGGCGAGGAGCGCAGCTTCGACGCCGACGGCCGTGAGCTGTGCGCGGTGATGCTCGGGGGGCGCGCTGACGTGGGCGCCGGTGACCGCTCGTTCGAGGGCGTCGGCGACCGGGCGAACGTGTTCGACGGCCTGCCCGCCGCGGTGCACGCGCCCGCCGGGCACGCGCTGTCAGTTCGTGCGGTAGGCGGTGAAGCGGAAGTGGCACTGTGCTGGTCGCCCGCCGAGGGCACGGACGCGCTCGAGCCTGCACTGATCGAGCCTGGCGACATCCAGGTGGAGATCCGCGGTTCGGGCAGCATGGAGCGCCGAGTTCATCCGATCCTTATGGCGGACCGCCAGGCCGAGCGCTTGCTCGTGGTGGAGGTGATCACCCCGGGCGGCAACTACTCGAGCTATCCGCCGCACAAGCACGACCGCGACGACCCCCCGCGCGAGACGCTCCTCGAGGAGGTGTACTACCACCGCATCGATCCGGCGCAGGGGTTCGGGATGCAGCGCGTCTACACCGACGACCGCTCGCTCGACGAGACCATCACGTTCTCCGACGGCGACGTCGTCCTTGTGCCGCGCGGCTACCACACGGTGTCCGCGCCACCCGGCTACGACGTCTACTACCTAAACGTGATGGTCGGTCCGCGGCGCGAGTGGCACTTCGTGAACGACCCCGACCACGAATGGCTGTTCGGCCGGTGAACCGACCCGCGGGAACGGTTCGCGCCGCGGTGATGAAGGAGCCGGGACGCCTCGAGCTCGAGCGCTTCCCGTTGCCGGATCCGGAACCCGGCGCGGTGCTGCTGAAGATGTCGTACTCCGGCATCTGCGGCACCGACAAGCACACGTTCCGCGGCGAGACGCTGCAGTACGCCGGCACGCCGCACGAGCGCAGGCTCGAGTACCCGCTCATCTGCGGTCACGAGAACGTCGGGGTGGTGGCGGCGGTCGGCGGGAGCGAGCCCGTGCTCGACAGTGAGGGCGTCCCGCTGCGCGACGGCGACCGCGTGGTGCCCGCCGCCAACGTCGCGTGCGGCAGCTGCTGGTTCTGCCGCAACGACCAGCCGTACTACATGTGCGAGCACCTCGACGACTACGGCAACAGCCTCAACGCCAAGCGGCCGCCGCACCTCTTCGGCGGCTGGGCCGAGTACATGTACATCCTCCCCGGCACGCCGCTGTTCCGCGTGCCCGACGAACTGCCCGACGAGATCGCCGTGCTCACCGAGGTCATGGCCGTCACGCACGGATTCGAGCTCGCGCGACGCCTCTACAACACCAACTTCGGGGAGAGCGTGGCGGTGATCGGCGTCGGCCCGCTCGGCATGTGCCATCTGATCAAGGCGAAGCTGCTCGGCTGCGGCAAGCTGATCGCGATCGACCGCCTGCCCTCCCGCGTGGAGATGGCGGGCCGCTTCGGCGCGACGCTCGGCCTGGACGCGTCACAGCTCGACGACGAAGAGCTGATCGCGCGCGTGCGCGAGCACACCGGCGGACGCGGCGCCGACATCGTGCTCGACTGCAGCGGCGTGCCGGAGACTTTCGTCACCAGCCTGCACATGGCGCGCGTGGGCGGAACGGTGGTCGAGTCTGGCGCGTTCGTGGACATGGGGCCGGTCGCCATCAACCCGAACGCCGACATCTGCACGAAGAACGTGAACGTGCTCGGCGTGGGGGGCGAGACCGCCGAGTCCTACCAGCCCGCGATGGAGCTGCTAGCCCGCAACATGGAGCGGCTGCCGCTGCACGAGCTCGTGACGCACCGGATGGCGCTCGAGGACGCGCAGGCCGCGCTCGAGATCGCTCAGAACGACGGCGCGATGAAGGTGGTGCTGTCGGGCGCTGTCGCGCCCGCGGGCGACTAGGCCGGCGGCGCCGTGGAGTGGCGGACGACGAGCGCCGGGTTCATGCGGTGACGGGCGGGCGGAGCGTCGTCGTCACCCTCGATGCGGTGCAGGAGCAGCTCGACCGCGCGCGCGGCCAGCTCGTCCCGCGGCTGGGTGACCGTGGTGAGCGCGATGCGGGAGAGGCCCGCGATCTCGATCCCGTCGAAGCCCACGAGCGAGACGTCCGCGGGCACCTGGATGCCGTGCCGCTCGAGCAGCTCCATCAGGCGTATCGCCGTGTAGTCGTTGGCGGCGGCGACCGCCGTGGGGCGCTCCGCCGCCGAGAACAGCGACATCAGCTCCCGCTCGCCGTCTTCGTCGTCCGGGTCGAATACCAGCGTCCACTCGCTGCGGGGCGAGACGCCGCCGCGGAGCATCGCGCGCTCGAACGCCTCCGCACGCGCACGGCGCGTTGTCACCTCCATGAGCGGATCGACCACGTGCGCGATGCGCTTGTGCCCGAGGGCGACGAGATGTTCGACCGCCAGCTCCACGCCGACCATGTCGTCGACGGCCACGCAGTCGGTGTAATCGGACCAGCAGCTGACCATCACGACCGGCACGCGCTCGCCGAGCAGCTGCGAGAGCACGGCGCGGTCCCCCGTGAAGTCGAGCAGCGCGATGCCGTCCACCCGCTGCTCGAGAAGCGCCTCGATGCGGGACCCCTCGCGCTCGGCGTGCCCGCCCGTGTTGCATACGAGCGTGGTGTAGCCGCGTCCGGACGCCTGCTGCTCGATCCGCTTCACGAGCTCGGCGTCGAAGGCGTTCGCGAGATCGCCCACGACCACGCCGATCAGGTTGGTGCGCTGGAGCACCAGGTTGCGCGCCGTCGCGTTCGGCCGGTACCCGAGTGCCGCGACCGCTTCGAGCACCCGCGCGCGTGTGCCGGCCGACACGCTGCCCGTGCCGCGCATCACGTTCGAGACGGTGGACTTCGACACCCCGCTCAGCGCGGCGACGTCGTTGATCGTCGGCCGCCTGAACTGGGTCCCATCCGAGTGATTCATGTCCTCGCGCGTGCAGTCGAGTGCCGCACGATCAGCTCCGGCACGAGCGTCACCCGCCGCGGCGGTGCGGAGACGCCGCCCGCGTGGATGCGGTCGAGCAGCAACTCGAGGCCGCGAGTGGTGAGCTCGGTGCGGGGCTGGGACACCGTGGTGAGGCCGATGCGCTCGTGGGCCCCAAGCTCGATACCGTCGAAGCCGACGACCGAAACGTCTTCCGGCACGCGTAGTCCGGCCGCCTCGAGCGCGTCGATCAGCCGCACCGCCATCACGTCGTTTCCAGCGGCGAAGGCCGTGAGCCCGCCGCCTCCGTCCACGAGCTCGCGCAGGCTGCGCAGAGCGGAAGGGCTCTCGTCCTCCCAGTCGTCGGCGCTCAGCAATCGCGGCTGCAGCCCATGAGCGCGCATCGCCCGCTCGTAGCCGGCGTGGCGCGTGGCGCGCGTCGTCTCCTCCACGAGGTGGCCGCTCACGTGCGCGATCGAGCGGTGGCCGAGCGCGTAGAGGTGCTCCACCGCGGCGGCCATGCCGGCGGCGTCGTCGACGGCGACGCAGTCGGCGCGTTCGTCCGCGCAGCTCACGACCACCACCGGCATTTGCGCCGCGCGCAGCTCGTCGAGCACCGTGCGGTCGCCGCTGAACTGAAGCAGCACCACGCCGAGCACCGCGCGCTCGAGCAGCGTCTCCACGCGCTCGCGCTCGAGCGCGAGATCGCCGTCGGTGTTGCACACCATCGTCGTATACGCGCTCTCCGAGGCCTCGAGCTCCATCAGCTTCACGAGCTCCGCGTAGAACGTGTTCGAGAGGTCGCCGACCAGCACGCCGATCGTGTTCGCCCGCCGCCGCACCAGGTCGCGCGCGAGCGCGTTCGGGCGGTAGCCGAGCGCCTCGATCGATTCGAGCACTCGCCGTCGCGTAGTTTCGGATACGCGCCCGGACCCGCGGATCACGTTCGACACCGTCGACTTCGAGACACCGCTGAGGTTCGCGACGTCGACGATCGTCGGGCGCTGGGAGCCCCAGCGCGGCCGACCCGGTTTCAGGGTATGCCCACTTTCATCTGGAACGGTTTACCAACGGTCGTCGCGACGATACGGCCAAGCGGACGCTCGCGTCAAGCGGGAGCCCACTCTTGCCGCACAATCCAGGCTTAACGTGGCGTATTCGGGGGACGTGCTTGACAAGCCCGTGCGGTTTGTGGAAGGTTCCACAGCACGGATGGAACCTTCCATCGAATGGCCCTTGGCATGAGGCTCGCCCTGCTGACGGACGCCCTCGAGGACCGGTCGCAGGAGGATGCCTTCGCGTGGTGTGCTGAGCGCGGGATCGCCGGCGTCGAGCTGGGCGTGGGCGGATACTCGCCGGCGCCGCACCTCGATCTCGCGGCGCTGCTCGCGAGCGAGGCCGAGCGTGAGCGTCTGACGGAGACCCTCGAGGAGCATGGCCTCGAGCTCGTCGCGCTGAACGCCTCCGGCAACCCGCTTCACCCCGACCCGGCGATCGCGCGTGACCACGACCGCGCCCTGCGCGGTGCGCTCGAGCTGGCGGCCGCGCTCGATGTGCGGCGCATCGTGGCGATGAGCGGCTGTCCGGGCGGCCCGGGCAGCGGCGGCTGGCCCGTGTTCGCCGGGGGCGCGTGGCTGCCCGACATGGAGGGCCTTTGGGACCACCAGTGGGAGAACGCGATCGCGCCCTACTGGCGCGAGCTCTCCGCTTGGGCGCACGAGGCCGCGGCGGGCGTCGACATCTGCCTCGAGCTGCACCCCGGCACCTCGATCTACAACGCTGCGTCGTTCGACCTGCTCTCCGAGGCAACCGGCGACAACGTGAAGGTGAACCTCGACCCGAGCCACTTCTGGTGGCAGGGCATCGACCCGGTCACGACCGTCCGCGCGCTCGGCGATCGCATCAGGTTCGTGCACGGCAAGGACACGATCGTGTACCCCGACCGGGTGGCGCTGCAGGGGGTGCTCGACTTCCGGTGGCCGGCCGACGCGGACACGATGCCGTGGCACTTCTGTGCGGTCGGCCATGGGCGCCCGCTCGACGAGTGGCGCGAGCTGTTCGACGCGCTGAGCGAGGCGGGCTACGACGGGCCGGTCTCGATCGAGCAGGAGGACCCGACGCTGAGCCCCGAGCAGGGGATCGAGGCCTCGCTCGAGGGGCTTCGCGCAGTGATGGAAGCGACCGTGCCGGGACAGCCCGAGCGCTGAGGGGGGACCGCGCCGCGATGGACGTCCAGTACAAGGGAGTCTCGAAGACGTTCGGCTCGACGGAAGCGCTCGCGCCGCTCGACCTCACCGTGCCGGACGGCAAGTTCCTCGCGATGCTCGGCCCCTCCGGCTGCGGAAAGACCACCGCGCTGCGGCTGCTCGCCGGGCTGGAGCAGCCCACGACCGGCAGCATCTTCATCGGCGACCGCGACGTGACGAGGCTCGAGCCGCGCCACCGCGACGTGGCGATGGTGTTCCAGAGCTACGCGCTCTACCCGCACAAGAGCGTGGCCGACAACATCGCGTACCCGCTGCGCCTGCGCCGCGGCTCATCCGCCGAGCGTGACGAGCGCGTGCGTAACGTCGCCGAGCTGCTCGGCATCAGCGAGCTGCTCGACCGCGCGCCGCGCCAGCTCTCCGGGGGCCAGCGCCAGCGTGTCGCGCTCGCGCGGGCGATCATCCGCCACCCGCAGGCGTTCCTCATGGACGAGCCGCTGTCGAACCTCGACGCGCAGCTTCGCCTGCAGATGCGCGTGGAGATCAAGCGGCTGCAGCGCGAGCTAGGCGTCACCACGCTCTACGTGACGCACGACCAGATCGAGGCGATGACGATGGCCGATCTGATCGCCGTAATGCGCGATGGCCACCTGCAGCAGCTCGCCACCCCGGCCGAGCTGTACGCGCACCCGACCAATCTGTTCGTCGCCCGCTTCTGCGGCTCTCCCCCGATGAACATCCTCGACGGCGAGGTCACCGACGGCGCCTTCCGGCACGCCGGCGGATCGATCTCGCTGCGCGACGCCCCCGTCCGCGGCCCCGTGAAGCTCGGCTTCCGGCCGGAACACGCCGCGTTCGCGGAGCCCGGCACCGCGGACGCGCTCGAGGGCGAGATCTACGTCGTCGAACCGCTCGGGAACGAGACGCTCGTGACCATGCGGGTCGATGGGCAGCTGTTGAACGTCCGCACGTCGGCCGGCTTCAGCCGGCCGGTCGGGGAGCGGTGCGCGGTGCGGCCTGTGCCGGAGCAGGTCCACCTGTTCGACACGGAGTCGGGAGGAGCGCTGGCGCAAACCGGCGCACGAAGCGCGGAGAGCGCTGGACAGCCGGCGACAGCCGGGTTCTGACCGAGGGGATAGGAGGGAAACGAATGTCGGATCAGGAGAGGGACGCAGCCCGGCCAGAAGGGAGCCGCATAACGCGGAGGAAGGTGATCGAGCGCGGCGCGGTCGGCGCCGCCGGGATCTTCGGCGCGAGCTTCATCGCTGCGTGCGGCGGCAGCAGCAGTAGCAGCAGCACCGCCACGAACGCGTCGAAGGGCGCGAGCGGGACGATCACGATCGGCTCGTTCCAGGACAACGCGATGGCGCCGTTCCGGGACACCTTCATCAAGAGGTTCACGAAGGAAACCGGTATCAACGTCAAGTACAACGAGACGAGCTACGACGCCTGGTACCAGAACGCCAAGAACGACGGGCTCAACAAGACCGGCGCCTACGACATCTACGTCATGGACGACAACTGGGTGCCCGAGTTCGCCGCCGGCAACATCATCAAGAACCTCGACGAGATGGGGTTCAAGGTGAACCAGGACATCCTCCCGAAGGGCCTGAACCAGGGCTACTGGCCGCCGAAGGAGGGCGCTCGCCTGAAGGACTTCGCCAACGACGATCCGGCGCTCTACGCGATCGTGATCATCGACGACGTCGAGCTTCTCTACTACAACACCGACCACTTCAAGGACGCGCCCAAAACCTGGGACGAGGTCTTCTCCGGGATGAAGTCGAAGGCCAACCCGCCGAAGCTCTACGGCTGGTCCGCCCGCGGCGTGAAGGGCAACCCGATCATGATGACCTACCTGCCGCTGCTGAACTCGTACGGCGGCGAGTTCGTGAAGGACGACTGGTCGCCGGGCTTCGCCGGTCCAGAGGGCGTGGGCGCGCTCGAGCGGCTGATGACCTTCATTCCGTACATGCCGTCGGGCGTCGCCGAGTTCGACACCGACCAGGAGACCCAGTCGATGCTCCAGGGCAAGTGCATGGCGCTCACGGAGTACACGGGCCTCGTGCATCGGGTGGACGACAAGAAGTCGTCACAGGT
>DASVXS010000021.1:0-8262 GCA_036392575.1 Thermoleophilaceae bacterium
ATGCGGATCCAGGCGCGGCCGATGTCCACCCCCACCACGAAGCCGGCGGTCGGATCGAACTCATAGAGCAGCGCGGTCCGGCCTCGCGCGGGCGTGGCGGGGCCGACCGCACGGACGAGACCCACGCTCTCGAGGTTCGCCAGCGCCTGGGAGACGGTCGGCTTCGATAGTCCGCTCGCCCGCGCGAGGTCGGCGCGCGACGCCGGCCCCCTCCGGCGCAGGTCTTCGAGCAGTGCGCGTTCGTTGATCGCACGCAGCAGGCGCGGCGTGCCCGGCAGCAGCAAGTCGTCCGGTCGAGCCATTCAGCCGTCGCCTTCGCTTGATCTCACGTATTGGCCCCTTGACTCGGACTTAGTTAGGAAAGTATCTTATCTCGCGATGGAGTCGCCGACTCCACCGCCCAGCGGCAACAGCGACTTCGTCCTTGCCATCGACTTTGGCGGCACGAAGATCGCCTTGGCAACCGCCGATGTTGAGGGACACATACTCGAGGCCGACCGGCTCGACACCAACGCCGGGGACGGGGCTGCCCAGGCAATCGACCGCGCCCTGGGGCGAGCGGCGGCGCTTGTCGCCGCGACCGCGGGGCAGTGCCTCGCGGTGGGCGCGGTCAGCCCGGGCATCGTCTATCCCGACCGCGTGTGGCTCGCGCCCAACGTGCCGGGCTGGGAGGGCCTTGCGCTCGCGCAGCTCTTGCGCGAGAGCCTCGGGGTCGCGCGGGTGGAGCTCGCCAACGACGCAAAGGCTGCTGCCCTCGCCGAGACGCGCTGGGGAAGTCTCCGTGGCTTCGATCCAGCGGTTCTCCTCAACCTCGGCACGGGGCTGTCCGCGGGCATCGTCGTGGGCGGCGACATCCTCGAGGGGGCGAACGGGGCCGCGGGGGAGATTGGCTACAACCTCCGCGGCCTCGCCGACGAGAGGGGTGCGGCCGACGGCCGCGCCCCGCTCGAGGAGTTCGCGGGCGGGCGGGCAATCGGCGAGCGCGGCAGCCGGCTTCTCGGCGAGACATTCCGCGCGGCCGACGTCTTCGCTCACGGCGACGTCAGGGCGCGGCTGCTCATCGACGAGGCGCTCGCGGAGCTCTCGCTCCACGTCGCCAATCTCGCGATCCTGCTCAACCCGGCCAGGATCGCGGTGGGGGGCGGCCTCATGAGCCACGCCGATCTGGTGCTCGCGGCGCTCGAGCGCCGGATCAGCTTCGCGGTGCCGTTCCCACCCGAGCTGGTCCCAGCCCAGTTCCTGCACGACGGACCGCTGCGCGGCGCCGTTGCGCTGGCGCTCGAGGCCGCCCGCGGCGAGGCGGCGACCGACACCGATCTTCTGAATGCGAGGGCCACCAGTTGAAGGCAAGTGGACACCTGCAACCCCATCAAAAGGAGAGGGACACCATGCGGGGCACGCATAGGCGATTGATCATCGTCGCGCTCGCGCTGCTGAGCGCGATCGGAGTTGCCGCCTGCGGCGGCGGAGGCGACAACGGCGGAGGCGGGGGTGGTGGCGGCGGCGGCAAGAAGATCGCGCTGCTGCTGCCGGAGACCAAGACCACGCGGTACGAGGCCAAGGACCGGCCGCTCTTCACGGCGAAGGTGAAGCAGCTCTGCCCCGACTGCCAGATCCTGTACTCGAACGCGAGCCAGGACGCCGCGAAGCAGCAACAGCAGGCCGAGGCCGCGATCACTAATGGAGCGAACGTGCTCGTGCTCGACGCGGTCGACGTGAAGTCGGTCGGAAGCATCGTCAAGCACGCGAACCAGAAGAAGATCCCGGTGATCGCGTACGACCGCCTGATCTCGAACGCCGACATCGACTACTACGTGTCGTTCGACAACGTCAAGCAGGGCAGGATGCAGGCGCAGTCGCTTCTCGACGGCCTCGGATCGGGCGCCAAGGGCGACCCCATCGTGATGGTCAACGGCGCTCCCACGGACCCGAGCGCGGGTGACTACAAGAAGGGCGCGCACGAGGTGCTCGACAAGAGCGGAGTGAAGATCGCCAAGGAGTACGACACCCCGGACTGGAGCCCGGACAAGGCTCAGCGCCAGATGGAGCAGTCGATCACCGCGCTCGGCAAGGACGGATTCGACGGCGTCCTTTCCGCGAATGACGGCATGGCGAGCGGGATCATCGCGGCCATGAAGAGCGCCGGAATCGACCCCTCGAAGAAGCCCACCACGGGCGGCGACTCAGAGGCCGCGGCGATTCAGCGCATCCTCACCGGTGAGCAGTACTCGACGATCTACCTGGCGATCAAACAGCAGGCGGAGACCTCGGCCCAGCTCGCCGTGAACGCCGCGCAGGGCAAGCCGCCGCCGACCGGCATCGTCAACGCGAAGGTGAACAACGGCACCGAGGACGTTCCCTCGGTTCTGCTGTCGCCGATCGCGGTGACCAAGGACAACATCAACGACACGGTGATCAAGGACGGCTTCCTCACGCCGGACGAGATCTGCACCGGCAAGTACAAGTCCGCGTGCCAGGAGGCCGGGATCGGCTGATGGGATGACCCGCGAGGTACCCGGCGGCGCCCCGACGGGGGCGCCGGCCTCCCCCACTCCGCTGCTCGAGATGCGCGGGATCGAGAAGTACTACGGGCCCGTGCACGCACTCACGGAGGTGGAGTTCGCCGTTCGTGCCGGCGAGGTGATGGGGCTCGTCGGCGACAACGGCGCGGGCAAGTCGACCTTGATCAAGACGATCTCGGGGGTGGGACCGGCGGACGCGGGCGAGATCAGGTTTGCGGGAGAGCTCGTCCGCGTCCGCAATCCGCAGCACGCCGCCGCGCTCGGCGTCGCCGCCGTCTATCAAGACCTCGCGCTGTGCGACAACCTGGACGTGGTGGGCAACCTCTTCCTCAACCGCGAAGAGCGCCGCTGGGGACGCCGTGGCCTGCTTGACGAGGTGGCGATGGAGGAGCAGGCCCGCAGGCTGCTGGAGTCCCTCTCGATCGGCGGGCTCCCGGACGTGCGCCGCGAGGTCGCGACGATGTCCGGCGGGCAGCGTCAGTCGGTGGCCATCACGCGCGCGCTGCTCGGCGAGGCGAAGCTCGTGATCCTCGACGAGCCGACGGCCGCCCTCGGGGTCGTCCAGACCGAGCAGGTGCTCCAGCTCGTGCGGCGGTTGCGCGACCGCGGTCTCGGCGTGGTGCTCGTCTCGCACAACCTCGCCGACGTCTTCACGGTCGCCGACCGGATCACGGTTCTTCGCCTGGGTCGGAACGCGGGCACGTTTCCCGCGGAGCCGGCGTTCCGGCAGGAGGTGGTCGCGGCGATCACCGGCGTGACGGGCGACCTCGCGCCCACCGGGTCGGAGGACGCCGACTCATGAGCGCGCTCCCGTCGCAGGTTGTCGCCGAGCCGAGCGCGCCGTCGTCCGAGCTTCCGGGCCCGCGCGCCGCCCTGCGCAAGCTGGGCCGGGGCGAGCTCGGCTCGCTGCGGGTGCTGATCGTGCTCGCGATCATCTGGACGGTCTTCGGGATCGCGCACGATCGCTTTCTCAGCGCGGTCAACCTCACCAACCTGACGCTCCAGATCGCCGCCGTCGGGACGATCTCGATCGGCGTCGTGCTCGTGCTGCTGCTCGGTGAGATCGACCTCTCCGTGGGCGCGGTCAGCGGGCTGGCGGGCGCGGTCATGGCAAGCCTCTCAGTCAAGGCGGGGTGGCCGGCCGTGCCGGCCATCTCCGCCGCCCTCGCGACCGGCGCGCTGATCGGCCTCTTCCAGGGCACCGTGGCGACGCGCCTCGAGATACCCACGTTCGTCGTCACCCTGGCAGGGCTGCTGGCGTGGCAGGGCGCGCTGCTGCAGGTGCTCGGCAAGACCGGCACGCTCAACCTCACCGACCCGGGCATCGTGAACCTCGCCAACACGTTCTACGGCGACGCCGTCGGCTGGATCCTCGCGGTCGGCTCGATCGCCGCCATCTGCGCAGCGGCGCTACTCGGCCGCCGGCGGCGCGCTGCGGCCAAGCTCCCGCTCGAGCCGCTCCCGGCGCTCGTGCTGCGCGTCGGTGCCGCCGCCGCCGCGATCGTCGCGGCCATGGCGGTACTCAACTCCGATAGAGGCGTCCCGCTCGCGCTGCTGATCCTGGTCGTGCTCGTGGTGCTGTTCGACACCATCGCGATGCGGACCGGCTTCGGGCGCCACATCTACGCGGTAGGGGGCAACGAGGAGGCGGCGCGGCGCTCAGGTATCCGAGTCAACCGGGTGCGCACCATCGTCTTCGTGCTCGCGTCGACGCTCGCCGCGACGGGCGGTGTGCTCGAGGCCTCGAGGCTTCTTGCCGCCAACCAATCGTCCGGCGGCGGAGATCTGCTGCTGCTGGCGATCGCGGGGCCGGTGATCGCGGGCGTAAGCCTCTTCGGTGGGCGAGGGAGGGTATGGGGCGCGCTCGCGGGAGCGCTTGTGATCGGCTCGATCTCCAACGGGATGGACCTGCTCAATTTCGAGTCGTCGGTGAAGTTCATGGTCACCGGGGGCGTGCTGCTCGCCGCCGTCTCACTCGACGCGATCGCCCGCATGCGCCGCCGCGCGCACGGCCGCCTCTGAGCCCCGGAAGGCTCGTCGCCGGGCGATTCCCGTCCTATACTTGCTAGAGCAAGTTATGGCAACACCCAAGGAACAAATTCCCTCCTGCGCCTACGTCGTCGGGGACGACGGCATCTCCCGCTGGTCGGACGACTCGGCGCGCGCGTGGATCGGGCTGCTCGAGACCCACAAGAAGCTCACGCGCGAGCTCGACGCCGAGCTCGAGGCCCAGCACGGCCTGAGCCTCAGCGGGCTCGAGGTGCTCGGACGCCTCGCCGCAAGCGACGACACGCGCATGCGACTCTCGTCGCTAGCCGCGGAGACGGGGCTCAGCCTGAGCCGCGTCTCCCGCATCGTCGACTCGCTCGAGGACCGCGCGCTCGTGGAGCGGCGGCCCTGCCCTGGCGACGGCCGGGCCATCAACGCTCATCTCACCGATGCAGGGCTCGCGCTTGCGCGCGAGGCCCAGTCGGCGCACTTCGCGGCGGTGCAGGAGCGCTTCTTCGACCAGCTGAGCGCCGAAGAGGTCACCACGCTGTCCGGCGTGTTCGCCCGCTTCACGCCGCCGTCCTGCCGCGGCGAATAGCGCCGTGAAGGTCTCGACGCCGCTCGGCGACTACCCCTACGAGGTCGTGAAGGTGGGGTTCAGAGACGGCCGGATCCTCGTGACCGGGCGCATGGGCGAATGGGAGACGACGATGCAGGTGGAGCCTTCGGATTGGGCTCCACCACTGGCTTTGGCGGGCGTCACGGGGCTGGCGCTGCTGGCGCTCGGCGCGTTCGCGCGCGGACGCCGGCGCTGAATCACGGGTTTAACCCGCCAGGGATGGCAGCAAAAAGGTTGTCAACGCAAGTATCCCTGCTACACTTGCTTGCGCACGCAAATAAAGCCTGTCTCCTGAGGAGGAAAACAGCAGTGACTACGCAGACGCAGCAGGGCCTTCCCACCGGAACCTGGAACGCCGACCCCATCCACTCCACGGTCGGCTTCGCGGTCGACTACATGGCCGGTACGTTCCAGGGTTCGTTCTCGAAGTTCGAGGCTTCGCTCGCCGACGGCTCGCTCCGCGGCTCCGCCGAGGTCTCGAGCATCCAGGTGAAGGATGAGAACCTCGGGGCGCACCTTCAGGCGCCGGACTTCTTCGACGTCGAGCGCCACCCGACGCTCACCTTCGAGGCACGTGAGATCAGCCGCTCCGGGGACGACCTCACGATCTCGGGCGAGATCACCATCAAGGGCCACACCGAGAGCATCGAGATCCGCGGCCACGTGAACGATCCCTTCCAGGACCCGTGGGGCAACCAGCGCTTCGGTCTCCAGCTCGAGGCGAAGCTCGACCGCACCACGTTCGGCCTGAACTGGAACAACCCGCTCCCGAGCGGCGAGCCGGCGCTCTCCGACGAGGTCACGCTGATCGCGGACCTGCAGTTCGTCCAGGGGGCGTAAGCCAGATGCGGATCCTCGGGATCAGCGGCAGCCTCCGCCGCGACTCACACAACACGAAGCTGCTCCGGGTCGCCGGCCGCACGGCGGAGGCCGAGGGCGCTGAGTTCGTGGAGTTCGACGGCCTCAAGGGCGTGCCGCCCTACGACGAGGATGACGACGTCGCCGACGCCCCCGCCGCAGTCGCGCGCCTGCGCGGTGCGATCGCGGGGGCGGACGCCGTCTTCTTCGCGACGCCGGAGTACAACTCGTCCTTGCCGGGGCAGCTGAAGAACGCGATCGACTGGGCCTCCCGGCCGGTCGCGACCAACCCCCTGCGCAACAAGCCCGTCGCCGTGGTCGGCGCGAGCGCCGGAATGTTCGGCGCCGTCTGGGCCCAGGCCGAGCTGCGCAAGGTGCTCGCCGCGACCGGTGCGCGGGTGGCCGAGGGCGAAGTCGCCGTAGGCCATGCCCAGGACCGCTTCGACGAGGACGGCAACCTCAACGACGAGAATCTCGCGGATCAGCTCCGCGAGGTGGTCGAGGCGCTCGTCGCCGAGACCAAGCCCGCCGAAATCGCGGCCTAGCTGCCTTCGGGCAGCAGGCCGGGCGGGCCAATCAGCTCGATCCCGTTCGCCTCGGCGATCGCCGCGACGGCGCTCTCCTCTTCGGGGGAGGGCCAGCCGTCGGCCGGCGACTCGACGGGCGGGCAAATCGCGCGGGCGAAGTCCTCGTAGCGCTGCAGCGAGGCGACTCGCGTGAGCACGCGCCAGCGCGCGGCGCCCGACTCCACCCGGAACGTCCGCGCCGCTCCGCGCGGCGCGACCACGACGTCGCCTGTCTCGGCCGTGATCACTTCGGCGCCGATGTAGAAGGTCACGGCTCCCTCGATCACCCGGTAGCGCTCGTCCTCGTCGCGGCGGTGGAGCGGGGCCATCGATCCCTCCGCGGCGCTGCGCTCGATCATCACCACCTGGCGGTGGCTGGGGGCCTCGTCCAGCGCGGCGAACGCCGCCTCGTGCGAAAACCAGGCGCTCGCCGCGTCCTGCTGCTCGCTGCCGGAGGAGTGCGTAAACGGGGCCACGCTGAAAAGTTCGCAGCCGGGCGGCGCGCCGAACACGCGGGTAACTCGCGTCTCGAAGTGCGCTAAACCGAACCTTCAGCTGGCTCGCCGGGCGCCGGCAGCGGCTCCTCGCGCTCGGCGCGGGCGCCGGCGAGAGCCGACGAGATCTGCACCACGGCCGACGTGAGAGGGGCAGCGAGGATCAGGCCGACGGTGCCGAAGAGGCTGCCGCCCGCGATAGTGACGATCAAGACCGCGAGCGGGTGCAAGCCGAGCGTCGCACCGAAGGCGACCGGCTGGACCATCTGCTGCAGGATGCCGTTGCCGAGCAGCGTGATGAGGGCCAGAGCCACTGCCGCGCCCGTCCCCTGACTGCCGAGCGCGATCAGCACCGCGAAGATGCCGGCCGTCCACGCGCCGAGATAGGGCACATAGCCGGCCAGAAACGTCACGACCATGATCGTGCCCACGAGCGGGACGCCGAGCACCAGCGCCCCTATTCCCACGATCACCGCGGTGAAGGCGCTGACGATCGTGCAGCCGGCGAAGTACCCGCGCAGCGCAGTGGTGGTGCGCCCAGTGATCACCTGCGCGACCGGAATCGGGACGCCCATGTGGCGCTGCGCCCAGCCACGGATGGTCGGGGCGTCCTTGAGCAGGAAGAACAGGCTCAGCAGCGTGAACGAGAGAAAGACCACAAGCGAGGCGAGGCTCTGGATACCGAACCTGACGCCTTGCAGCAGCGCCTTCACGCCGGCACTTGCCGAGCCCGTCGCGTCCTGGTTCGCTTTCGCGGCGGTTCGGTCGCTCACGCCCAGGTCCTCGAGCCAGCCCTGCATCTTGGCCGTCGCGCTGTGAAGGTGAGCGCCGATCTTGCCGGACTGGCTCGTGATCCCGCCGACGACGCCGAGGAACACCGCGACGCCGATGAGGATCAGCACCAGGAAGACAAGCACCGCCCCGAGCGCTCTCGGGACGCCCCGACCCTCGAGCCAGCCCACGGCCGGAGACATGACCGACGCGATGATCGCGGCCGTGATCACGGGCAGGACAATCGTCTTGGTGAGGCCGAGGAGCACCACGGCGCCGGTAAGCGCCGCGACGACGCCGAACAAGAGCCACGCTGTGAGACCTAGGTCGCGCAGCCATTTCGGGGCCGCGAACAGGCCCGACAGCGCGCCGGCCTCGATCTCGATCACCGCGGCCTCGTCTCCAGCGGGCGACTCGGCATCACGACGGAGCCGGACCCACCC
>DASVXS010000022.1:0-5356 GCA_036392575.1 Thermoleophilaceae bacterium
GATTCCGCTCTCGAACGGACGGCCCTCGGTCATGACGTCGCAGAAGCCGCAGTAGGCCACGTACGCCTTGTCGCCCTTGAGGTCGAGCGCCGACGCCTTGTTGTCGGAGTCGTCCGAGCCGCTCGTGCTCGCGCTCGTGCCAGGGCTCTTGCGCGTGCCGAGATCGAACACCTGGTTCCAGTCCTTCGAGCCGTCGAGCTCAGAGGTCGTGTCAGGGCCGTAGACGGTCTCGAACACCTCGCGCCCCGGTGCCATCAGGTGCTTGGCGTCGGTCGGGTCCATCTTGAACGGGTTCGAGAAGCTCGCGGCGCTGAACGGCGGAGCGATGTCGGTCCAGTTCTTGCCTCCGTCCGTGGTCACGCTGATGTCGCCGCCCGTGTACTCCTCGTAGGCGACGTCCGAGTTGTCCGGGTCGACCGCGCTGAAGAAGCCGTCACCGCCGTACACCCCGTACTGCCTGCCGTCGGCGAGGATCTTCATTTCGCCGTTGTCCTGCAGGCCGGCGTACACGGTGCCGTCCTTGGCCATCTCGGCGTCGTAGGGCTGGAGCGTGTGGAAGCCCTCGTTCGCGCCGCGGCCCCACTTGGTGTTGTCGAAGTCCTCGCCGGACGCGACGTGCTGCTTGTACACGCCGCCGTCGTTACCCACGACCAGCGTCTCGCCCCCGGACCCGTCCGGGATCACGATCGAGCCGTGCTGGTCCGGGTGCGTCGTGCTGGACGGCGTGGGCGGGTTGTTGGTCGGGCAGACGGGCAGCGGGCTGTTCAGGAACGCGCAGGTGTCGCCGCCGAAGTAGCGCCCGATCACCTTGAACTTCGTGAGCGCGTTGTCCTGCGCGGAACCGGGGTTCTTGCTCGACCAGACCTCCTCGAGGCCGAACATCACCCGCGTCGGGACGCCGCTCGCAGTCTGCTGGAGCGGGTCCGGCTGGATCCACTCGTTGTACCAGGCCTGCACGCCCGGGCAGTAGAGCTGAGCACAGCCCGCCGCGAACAGCGAGGACCCCGATGTCGGATCGGTGCCGAGCTGCATCCAGTCCTCGAGCTGCGTCCAGGTCTGGCCGAAGTCCTTCGTCACGTAGACCGCGTCGAACACGGACGGGTAGGGGGCACCGGTCTGGCTGCCCTCGGCGTCGATGCCGGGAATGCCGCCGCGGAACTTCTGCGCGTCCTCGATCACGGCGTAGACGATCTTGTGGTCCTGGTCGGGCCCGTTCGCGATGCCGAGCTCCGTGCGGCCGACCTTGTCCTGGTTGGGAAAGTCGCCGCTGCCGCTCGTCGGCGCGACCTTGGTGAAGGTGCCGGGCGTGCCGTCGTCGGACACGTAGACGCCGTTGTTCGGCGACTCGATCGTGCCGTCGTCGTTCAGCTTGTTGCCAGCGCGCCAGCCGACGGCCGCCATCACCGCGCCGCCCGTCCCGGTGATCGGGGCGTGCGGGCTGTCCTGCACCACCACGTCGGTCACGACGTTCGCGAGGTAGCAGCCCTTCTCGATGCTCGAGTCGCCGGTGCAGTCGGGCTGGCCCGGGTCGACACCGTCGCCCGTCGGCAAGTTCACGTTGGTGAAGCTCGCGCCAGCGTCGGTGGAGCGGAAGAGGCCGAGGCCGGTGGCCGCGTAGACGATGCTCGGGTTCGTCGGGTCGACCGCCAGCTTGAAGCCGAGCGCGCGGTCAGGAATGCCGCCCGCCTTCTGCCAACTGGCGCCGTCGTCGGTCGACCGGTACACGCCCAGGCCGCTCTCCGAGTCGAAGCCGAAGGAGCCGTCGCCGGTGAGCACGAGCAGCGTGCCCCCTCCGGCGGGCGAGTACTTGACCGAGGAGACGACCTGCGTGGGCAGGTTGTCGCCGATCGAGTGCCAGCTGTCGCCGAGGTTGCTCGACTCCCAGATGCCGCCGTTCGAGGCGGCGGCCCACAGCTTGCCGCTGGGCGCGTCGTAGGCGAAGTCGCTCGTGCGTCCGGCCACCGTGCCGAAGCCCTCGCGCGTTGAGCCGTTCGACTGGTCGTAGTCGGTGTTGTCGGTGATCAGCGGCCCGTCGCCGTAGGGCGACCAGTTGCCATCCGCCCCGGCGACGCCGCCGCTGCCCGCCTTCACCAGCTGCGCCTTCTGGGCGACCGCGTGCTCGTAGGCGCCCGCCTTCAGCGCCTTGAAGGGAGCGGTCGAGCGGCTGGCGAGCTGGCTGTTCGCCGCCGCGAGCTCGGCGTAGCTCTCAGGCTTCTTCTGAGGCACGCACTCGCCCTGCTTGCGCTCCTCGGGCTCGGCCTCACGGTCGCCATCTTCCTTGCCTGGTTTGTGGCCGAGGGCGATCTCGGTGTGGCGCTCGCGCGCGGCGGCCTGCTCACGCGTGACGAAGCCCTTCGGGCACGAGCGTGCCTCCTCGCGGCCTGCCCCGCTCGTCAGCTTCAGCGCAGCGAAGGCGCTCCCGCCGACAAGCACCACCAGCAACGCGACGACGATCGCCCTGATGCGCATTCCTGCCTCCTTGGTCTGCCCACACAGACCAGCCCCTGATTTCCATGCCCGTTGTGCTGCGCCGCTCCCTGCGGCGAGCGCAGGATACCCCTATGGGGTCGCCGTTAGTCTCACTAGGGGGGTCCTAGACTCGGCGGACGGATGCGCCTGCTGCTCTGGGACATAGACGGGACGCTGATCGACTCGGGCGGCATGGGGCTCGACGCGTTCAACGAGGCGTTCGAGCGGATCGTTGGCCGTCCGCCCACGCAGTGGGTCCCATTCGCGGGGCGGACGGACCTCGAGATCGCGGCCGACCTCGCACACGTGAACGGCGTGAACGACGGCGGCGAGTTCGTGGAGCGCTTCGCGGACGAGCTCCACGACGCGCTCGTGGCTCGCGTGGACGTGCTGCGCGAGCGCGGCCGCGCGCTGCCGGGAGCGGGGGAGGCGCTCGAGCGCCTCTCCGAGGAGCCCGGCGTGATTCAGTCGCTGCTCACCGGCAACGTGGAGCGCAATGCGCCCGTGAAGCTGAGCCCGTTCGGGCTCGATCGCTTCCTCGACTTCGAGGTGGGCGCCTACGGCTCCGACCACCACATCAGGGCTGAGCTGCCCGCGATCGCGCGCGCGAAGGCGGAGCGCAAGCACGCCGTCGAGATACCGCGCGAGGACGTGGTGCTGATCGGCGACACGCCGCTCGACGTCGCGGCGGCGCGAGCGGCCGGCGCGCGCGCCGTCGGGGTGGCGACCGGACCCTACGACGAGGAGGCGTTAGCGCAGTCGGGCGCGCATGCGGTGCTGCCGTCGCTCGCGGAGCTTGACGCTGTGCTCGAGGCCGTGCTCGCGCCCTAACTCTGGCGCGCAGCGGTCCGTTCGCGGCGCAGCCGCGCCCGTTCACGGTCCATCACCGCACCAGCGCGATCCACGCGTGCGCGCTCACGCTCGCGATCAGCCAACTCATGCTTGCCGACGCGATCAAATTGCAGCGCCGCCCGGTCATGGGTTGCGGCGGCCCGCTCATGGGTGTCCGCAGCACGCTTATAGGCAGCCTCAAGGCGAGGCACCCTCCCAGCGTACGCTCAGTGGGCGCGACTTGCTAGTTGCTTCGCCAGACACACCTGCGTCATGCGCTCAACAAGGGACCGGCCGTCTCCATGTGCACGACCTTCGTGCACGTGAGCTCGTCGAGCAGCTCCGGCCCGTAGCCGAAGCCGCTCCCGCTCGACTTGCGTGGATGAGCAGCGCCGCCGGGTGCGCCTCCCCAGACCGCGTTCACCTTCACGGTCCCCGCCTCGAGCTCGCGGCACGCGCGCCTGGCGTGCTCCTCCGAGGGCGTGAGCACCGATGCGGCCAGCCCGTAGCGCCCGGAGTTCGCCGCCTCGAGCGCGGCCTCGAAGCTGGGCACCACCATCACGGGCGCGACGGGGCCGAACGTCTCGTCGCGCATAAGGGCCATGTTGTCGCTCACGTCCACCAAAACGGTCGGTGGGTAGAACGTGCCGGGTCCCTCGGCAGGCTCTCCGCCCGTGAGCACGCGCGCGCCGGCGCCGACCGCCTCGGACACGTGCCGGTGCACCACCTCGCGCTGGCCCTCGTCGATCAGCGGACCCATCTCCACGCCCGCGTCCATGCCGTTGCCGACGGCGAGCGCCTCGGCCTTCCGCACGAGCGCGTCGATGAACGGCTCGGCGACGGCCTCGTGCACGTAGATGCGCTCGACCGACGTGCAGATCTGCCCGGCATTCGCGAACGCTCCCGAGGCCGCCTGCTCGGCCGCCCAGTCCGGGTCGACGCCGTCGTCGACGATCAGCGGATCATTCCCACCGAGTTCGAGCAGCGCCTTCTTCATCTGCTCCGCGCACACGCGAGCTATCTCGCGGCCGGTTTCGACCGAGCCCGTGTGCATCACCAGGTTGACGCCCTGGTGCGCGACCAGCGGACGGCCCGCGCGCGAGTCGCCGAGCAACAGGTTCAGTACGCCTGCGGGCGGTTCCATCAGCTCGACCATGCGGATAGCGGAGAGCGGCGTCTTCTCCGACGGCTTGAAGACGACGGTGTTGCCGGCGACAAGCGCGGCGGCGATCTGTCCCGCAGCGACCGCCAGCGGGTCGTTCCAGGGCACGAGCAGTGCCACTACGCCGCGCGGCTCGTGGACCATCGCGTCGGTCGCGCCTTCGGCGCCGTTCAGGCTGCGGCCGCGATGCAGCGGCCCGAGTTCCGCGTACTGGTCGATCGCCTCGATCCCGGCCATCACGCCGCCGCGCGAATCGGCGAGCGGCTTGCCGTTCTCGAGGGTCTGGAGCTCCGCGAGCTCGTCGACTCTGTCCCGCAGCAGGCGTGCGGCCTGCTTGAGGAATGCGGAACGCTCGGCGACCGGGCGCGCCGACCACTCCGGAAGCGCGGCTCGCGCGGCGGTGACCGCGGCGTCTGCGTCCGCTTCGGTACCCGCAGGGATGCGGCCGAGTACCTCGCCGGTCGCGGGGTTGAGCACCTCGATCGCTTCGTCGGCGCTCGACTCGCGGCGTTCGCCGCCGATCAGATGGCGCTGCGGCTCGGTGATCTCGAGGACGGTGTTCATGGGCGGCGGTTTACCCGCGCCGAGCGGCGGGGAACCACTGGCGGCCATGCAGCGCTACTACCGCATCGACCCCGCGGACCGCGACCCGGAGCGCCTGCTCGACCCGGAGCACCAGGAGTCGGAGCCCTGGAGCGGCACTGTGTACGGGCGCTGCGACAAGTGCGGCGGCTCGGGCAGGACCCAGTTCGACTGTGATTCGTGCCGCTCTGGACCGGACGCCGACTGCCCCGTGTGTCACGGCGAGGTGACGTACGAGGATGACTGCCCGGCGTGCAAGGGCACCGGCGAGATCGACGACTCGAGCCGCGACGGAGTGAGCGTGTTCCCAAC
>DASVXS010000023.1:0-2426 GCA_036392575.1 Thermoleophilaceae bacterium
GCGGGCATCACTCCGGGCTTGGCAGTCACAGGTGCTCCTTCGGGTGGTTGTGTTGTTGACCGGGCAGGCGCTCTCGCGGTACATCGCCCTCGGGTCCGCTCAGACGCCGCCGTCGCCGTCGTCCGGGCCGCCGTTGTTGTCGGAGTCGCCGTCACCGCCACCGTTCTGCGGAATGCCGTTGCGGGCTGCGGGCGGCTTCGCGGCGGGCGGAGGCTTCGGAGCTGCCGGGGCGGCCGACTTCGGCGGGGCTGCGGGGGTGGCGGCCTTCGGAGCCGGCGCCGTTGTGCTGCCGCGCGTGTGCGTCTGCGCCTTAGGCGAAACCTGCTTGCCGGACCGGGAAACCGCGAACCAGCGCGCATTGAACGCGGTCACACCCTCGCCGTTCGTGTCGCCGGCCTTGTGATCCATCGCGAACGTGTAGAGCGGGTGCCCGTTGTAGGTCACCTGCGACTTGCCGTCCGAGCGCTTGATCGTTCCGAGCAGCGAGGCGGTCACGCCACTGCTCGCGACCGGCTTTCCGCTCGTGCGCAGCGGCTGCCAGAACGTCACGCATTGGCCGGAGCAGGCGCTCTTGTTCAGTGAGTCCTTCTTGAACAGGTAGAGGGTGCGCCCCTGCGAGTCGACGAGGATTTTTCCGAGGCGACTGTTCGCGACGCGCAGCGTCGCCGCGCGCGCTGAAGAGGCGTGGGCGGGAGATGGCGCCGCGCCCCTCGTCGCCGCGGTGCTGGAGCCACTGCTGCCGCAGCCGGCGGCCAGCGCGGTGAGTGGTATCAGCGCCGCGCCGGCGACAAGGGATGTGAATCTGTCGCGAGTCATCTCGCTCCTTTGGTGCTGGGGACGGCCCAGATGTTCCCTTTGGAGCTCGGCGATTTCGTCGTCTAGCCGCGGTCTCTTTGGCCTGCGGCGAGCGCTGTATCGGCACCGCGGACTACGGCAGTCGCGGCATCGAAAAGATCGGCTTGGCGAGTGACGACAAGCGGGGCCGCAGGCGTGGACGATTGTCGCGTGAGACCGCCGAGGCGTCTCGAGTGAGCCAAGTGGGACAGCCGAATATCGTGAGCACGCGAATCTCCGCGTCCGCCCAAGTCGTCTTCGAGTTCCTCGAACGCCCGCGGTCCGACGGCTGTCCTGCTGCGTCGCCGCTGCGAGCCCCGGGCCGCGCGGTCCGGGCGGCTACGAGTCCCGCTTCGTAGGCGAAAGCGACGAGCCGCGCGCGCGTGTGCGCGTGTAACTTGAGCATCGTTGAGCATCGCTCCCGTGGCGAGTGCGATCAGCGGGATCGCAAACGTGTAGTCCAGGTCGCTCAGGCGCGGTAGGGTCGCTCTGGCATGGTCACGAAGGAGCCGAGGGAGCTCCTCCTCGGCCGTCGGACGGAGATCGATGTGCTGGACCGGCTGCTGGCAGATGTGGCCGGCGGTCACAGCGGTGTGCTCGTTCTGCGCGGCGAGCCGGGTGTGGGCAAGACGGCTCTCCTGAAGCACGTGATCTCGTCGGCTTCCGCGTTCCGAGTCGTCCGCGCGGTCGGCATCGAGTCGGAGATGGAGCTCCCGTTCGCGGTGGTGCAGCAGGTGTGCGCGCCGCTGATGGACCGGATCGAACGGTTGCCCGGCCCTCAGCGCGACGCGCTTTGCGTGGCGTTCGGCCTGACTGCCGGCGATCCGCCCGACCGGTTCCTGGTCGGGCTGGCGGTGCTGAGCCTGCTGTCCACCGTCGCCGAGGAGCAACCGCTGCTGTGCGTGGTCGACGACTCGCAGTGGATCGATCACGCCTCGACCGACGCGCTTGCGTTCGTCGCGCGCCGGCTGCTGGCGGAGCCGCTCGCATTCGTATTCGCGTCGCGCCAGCCGGCAGGATCATTCACTGGGCTGCCCGAGCTGGTGGTCCAAGGGCTGCGCGAGGGCGACGCGTGCGCGCTGCTCGATTCGGTGATCGGTTGGCCGCTGGACGAGCGCGTCCGCGACCGGATCGTCGCCGAGACGCGCGGCAACCCGCTGGCCCTCCTCGAGCTGCCGCGAGGATTGACGGCGGCCGAGCTGGCCGGCGGCTTTGTGCTGCCCCAGGCGCACGCGCTCCCCTCGCGGATCGAGGAGAGCTTCCGGCGACGGATCGAGGGCCTTCCGGCCGAGACCCAGCGGCTGCTGCTGGTCGCGGCGGCGGACCCGGTCGGCGATCCGAGGCTGATGTGGCTCGCGGCCGATGGACTTGGGATCGGCGCCTCGGCGGCAGACGCAGCCGAGGCTGAGGGGTTGCTCGAGGTCGGCGCCGTGGTGACCTTTCGCCATCCGCTCGTGCGCTCGGCCGTCTACCGGGCCGCGGTGCCCGACGAGAAGCGAACGGTACATCGTGCGTTGGCCCAGGCAACGGACCCCGAGGTCGATCCCGATCGCCGCACCTGGCACCTTGCGCAGGCAACCGTAGGGTTCGAC
>DASVXS010000024.1:0-1642 GCA_036392575.1 Thermoleophilaceae bacterium
GATCGACACGCTCGAGCGAGTCGCGCCGGACGAGTATCTGGTGCTGTTGTGCTTCGGAGTGCGGGGAAGCGTGAGCGGAGCGCCCGCGGAGGGCGTCCCGCTCGCTCACCTCGTGCGTGTGCGGGACGGCAGAGTCGACCGCATCCGGGCGTTCTTCAAGATCCGCGAGGCGCGCGAGGCGACCGTTCTTACCCAACACTTCGACGCCTCTTAGACGGCCCTGGGTTGGCGGCCGTAGGTTCGCTCGATGCCTGACGAACCCATCACCCGGCGCGGCTCCCTGATCAAGGCCGGCGGCCTGCTCGCGGCGACCCTCGGCGCGGCCGGCTGCGCCTCCGAATCGTCGAAGGAATCGACCTCCACCGCTGAGGCATCGACGGGCCCCGTCGGCGTGGCCAGCGGCGCGGTGAAGTGCGTGCTCGCTCCCGACCAGACCGAGGGCCCGTATTACGTGGCCCCGGGAGAAGCTACGGCGCAACGTCACCGACGGGCGGCCGGGCACGCCGCTCACGCTGCAGCTGAGCGTGGTGGACGCCTCCAGCTGCAAGGCGATCCAGCGTGCGACCGTGGAGATCTGGCACTGCGACGCGAGCGGCGCCTACTCCCACTTCAACGCTGGCGGCAACTTCCTGCGAGGAGCGCAGAAGACGGACGCGAAGGGCGTCGCCACCTTCCAGACGATCTACCCCGGCTGGTACCAGGGCCGCACCGTGCACATCCACGTGAAGGTGCACCTCGGCGGAAGCGTGGTCCACACTGGCCAGCTCTACTTCTCAGACGGGCTGACCGACGCGGTGTACCGGCGCTCGCCGTACAAGAGCCGCGGACCGCGTGACACGCGCAACTCCGCCGACGCGATCTACCGCAACGGCGGCAAGCGCTCCATGCTCTCGGTGCGCAAGAGCGGATCGGGCTACGTGGGCACGATCGCGATGGGCGTGCAGCGCGCCTAGGCGGCCCGCTGCTCCACCCGCAAGATCTCCGCGAGCGCCGCCTCGCCCACCTCGATCTGCTCGGCGCTCGGCTCGCGCGTGCCGAGCAGGCGCTGGATCTCGTAGCCAGGCTTGCGCAGGGCCCTCGCGAGCCCGCTGTCGGCGTGGCGCTCCGACCACGCGAAAACCTCGACCGCCGCGGCGATCGAGCCGAGGCCCACCACAGCGTCGGCCTTCGGTCCACGCAGTCCGGCGCGCCGCGCCGCCACGTTGCCGATCACGGTCGACGCGAGCAGCGGCGCCACCAGGTTCGACCCGCAGCGCTCGTGCTCCTTGGTCGCGTCGACGGTTTCCTCGCCAGTCTCGTAGGCGCCGATCGCCTTGTGCTCGACGCCGTGGTAGGACGCAATGTCGCCGCCGCGAAGCACGAGCATCGCGGGCGCGAGCGAGATCAGCGCGACGGCCGCCTCGCGGGCGACCGTGCGCGGCCCGCTGCGACGCACGAGCTGCCCGGCGAGCGACGCGCCCGCCATCCCGAGCAGCGCGCGGAAGTCCTCCATCGGCAGCTGCGCTTCGGGCAGGTTCTTCTTCACGACCGGCACGATCGCGAACGCCTCCGCGAGCTTCGGAATGCCGCGCAGTCCCGGGATCCGCTCGGTCGCCCTGCCGCCGAGGTCGGGCTTGCGTCCCGAGGCGACCTTGACCTCGCC
>DASVXS010000025.1:0-3142 GCA_036392575.1 Thermoleophilaceae bacterium
GCCGTGCTGGCCGCGGTGAGCTACGTCGTGTGGTGGGGACTCGACAAGGCGCTCGGCCGCGCGCTGTGGGCGCAGGTGGTGTCGGTGGGCGGCGGCATCAGCGCGGGATTCGTCGCCTACGCGGCCGTGGTCTGGGCGCTCGGAATCGACGAGGCACGACAGATCTGGAACCTCTTCGCAGGACGCTTCAAGCGGCGCCAGAACACCTGAGCAGAGCGCTTTTGCTCACCTATCCTCGACTGTCGTGGCTGCGCCTGCCCAGAACATCCGCAACTTCTCGATCATCGCCCACATCGACCACGGGAAGTCGACCCTGGCCGACCGCATCCTCGAAGTCACGGGCGCTGTTGACCCGCGCAACCACCGGCCGCAGCTGCTCGACTCGATGGAGCTCGAGCGCGAGCGCGGCATCACGATCAAGGCGCAGGCGGTGCGCGTGGAGTACACGGCGCGCGACGGCGAGACCTACCGGCTGCACCTGATCGACACCCCCGGTCACGTGGACTTCACCTACGAGGTGTCGCGCTCGCTCGCCGCGTGCAACGGCGCGCTGCTCGTGGTGGATGCGTCACAGGGCGTAGAGGCGCAGACGCTCGCCAACACCTACATGGCGATCGACGCAGGCCTCGAGCTGATCCCGGCGCTGAACAAGATCGACCTGCCCGGCGCCGAGCCGGAGCGAGTCGCTGGCGAGATCTCCGAGCTGCTCGGCGAGCCGGCCGACGACGTCCTGCGGGTGTCGGCCAAGACGGGGGAGGGGGTGGAGGAGCTGCTCGAGGCGATCGTCCACCGCATCCCGCCGCCCGACGGCGACGCGGACGCGCCGCCGCGCGCGCTCATCTTCGACTCGGAGTTCGACCAGTACCGCGGTGTGATCGCTTACGTGCGCGTGGTCGACGGAGAACTGAAGAAGAACGACGCGATCAAGGCGATGCAGACGGGCACCGAGGCCGACATCGACGAGATCGGCTTCTTCGGCCCGCAGATGACGACGGTCGACTCGCTGCGGGCAGGCGAGGTCGGCTATCTCATCACCGGCATCAAGGACGTGTCGAAGCTGCGCGTGGGCGACACGATCACGACACGCGCGAACGCCGCGGCAGAGGCTCTGCCCGGCTACCGCGAGGTGAAGCCGATGGTGTTCTGCGGCCTCTTCCCGGTCGACACCGACGACTTCGAGGACCTGCGCGACGCGCTCGAGAAGCTGGCTCTGAACGACGCCGCCCTCACCTACGAGCCCGAGACGAGCCAGGCGCTCGGCTTCGGCTTCCGCTGCGGGTTCCTGGGCCTGCTGCACATGGACATCGTGCGCGAGCGCCTCGAGCGCGAGTACGACCTCGCCCTGCTCGCGACCACGCCGAACGTGGAGTACGACGTCGTCCTGACGAACGGTGAAGAGGTGCGCGTGCATTCGCCGAGCGACATGCCGGACCGGGCCAGGATCGCCGAGATCCGCGAGCCCTACATCCGAGCGACGATCCTCTGCCCGAAGGAGCACGTCGGCGCCGTGATGGAGCTGTGCCAGGAGCGGCGCGGCACACACGTGGGGATGAGCTTCCTGTCCACGACGCGCGTACAGCTGCAGTACGACCTGCCGCTCGCCGAGATCGTGCTCGACTTCTTCGACCAGCTGAAGTCACGCACCAAGGGGTATGCATCGCTCGATTACGAGCTGATCGGCGAGCGCCCCTCGGACCTCGTGAAGCTCGACATCCTGCTCGCCGGCGACATGGTCGACGCGCTGTCGATGGTGGTGCACAAGGACAAGGCCTATGGCGCAGGGCGCGCGATGACCGAGCGGCTGCGGAAGCAGATCCCGCGCCAGCAGTTCGAGGTGGCGATCCAGGCCTCGATCGGCTCGAAGATCATCGCTCGCGAGAGCGTGAAGCCCGTGCGCAAGGACGTGATCGCCAAGTGCTACGGCGGCGACATCACGCGCAAGCGCAAGCTGCTCGAGAAGCAGAAGGAAGGCAAGAAGCGCATGAAGCAGGTCGGCCGGATCGAGGTGCCGCAAGAGGCCTTCTTGTCGGTGCTGCAGATCGGCGACGGCGACGGCCGCGCCTCCTGATCGGGCGCTAGACTCGCGATTCCACGCTTCGGGGCGTGGCGCAGCCTGGTAGCGCGCACCGTTCGGGTCGGTGAGGTCCCCGGTTCAAATCCGGGCGCCCCGATTTGGCTGGCGTCTGAGCGCCCCTGGCTTTGTCGCCGCTGCTGGGGCCGTGCCCAGCACTGTCCCCAGCAGCGCTCCGCGCCAGGAACGCTCAGCCGCAAGCCCAATCGGGGCGCCTTCGGCCCCCAATTTCTGGCGACCGCTTTGCCTAGAGCACACCCGCCAGATTGATCACGACCACGTGGCCATGCGGAACGAATCTCGTGTCGGGAGCAAGCTCGCCGGTGCCGACCTCAAACTGCAGTTTCATCGTCGAGCCACCGCCGTTGCTTGCGACGCGGCGCTGGCGAACATAGGTCGCACTTTCGGCGAATGATCCGATGAGTGAGAACACAGCCGCCCTTGCCTCCCCGACGCTGGCAGGCGCGCGTTGCCATTCGCAGTCGAGGATGTACGCATTCGTGTCGTCGGTGTAGGCGTCGATCAACCGAAGTCTGCGGTCTCGCTCACACCACGCTTCGACATGCGGGAGGAGATGGATTTCCGGCTGCTCGGCTACCCAGGCGGGCTGCCTGAATGCTGCGACGAGCTCGCTGGCGCCCGAAACGAGCTGGAGGGCATCACCGATGCCGAGCCCACGGTTGTCGCCGTCCCACCGGGTCGCCACAGACGCACGCTACACCAGGGACTGGCCTCGACCAGCGCTCTCCTGAGCGGCGTTTCCGCACGCGGGCTCCGACCCGCTGTAGGAAGATCTGCTCATGCTGGGAGTCGCTCCCGCCCACTGGGCCCGGCGGAAGCCCGGGATCGTGGCACTCGGGGCAGCCACCGCGCGAGCACTCGTCCTCGGTGCACCGCTCATCTACGTCGTAGCGCTCGCGATCACGATCGCCAGCTGGGGCCTTCCGCTCGCGCGGGACCAGCTCTTCATGTGGCTGGGACTGGGGATGGCCGCGTTCAGCTTGAGCGCGTGGCGCACCTGGGGCGGGATGCTGCTCGAGTGGCTGCCGTTTTTCGGTCTGCTCGTCGCGT
>DASVXS010000026.1:0-6971 GCA_036392575.1 Thermoleophilaceae bacterium
CTATCGACGCTGCTGCTGCTCGCCGTGGCCGCGCTCGGGGGAGGCGAGGCCGTGTGGCTCTGCGTGCCCGCTGCGCTCGTGCTCGCCCGTGCCGCAAGAACGCCGGGCCAGGCGTACGCGTCGGCCGCCGTGGCGGCGATCGCCTCCGTCGTTCCAGCGCTTGCGGGTCACGGCGCGCTCCCGTCGCTGCCGCTCGTGGCGATAGTCGTCGGCTCGAGCACCGCGCTGCTCGTCTCGATGCGCAGCCGCCTCGAGCATGAGCGCGATGCGCAACGCGCCACGTCGCTGCGCGATCCCCTCACCGGCCTCGCCAATCGGCGGGCGTTCGACGAGCGCCTGGCCTACGAGGCCGCGCGCCACACGCGCCAGTCGCGCACGTTCGCCGTCGTCGCGCTCGACCTCGACGGGTTCAAGTCCGTGAACGACCGCTTCGGGCACCAGGCGGGCGACGACGTGCTGCGCGATGTCGCCGTCGCGCTCGACCGCGCCGTGCGCGAGCAGGACACCGTGGCGCGCATGGGCGGCGACGAGTTCTGCGTGCTCGCTCCCGAGACCGACCGAGCGGGTGCCGAACACCTCGCCGATCGCGCAGAGCAGGCTGTTCGGAATGCGACGCGCGGCCTCGCGGTGCTCAGCGCGAGCGTCGGCGTGGGGATGTTCCCCGAGGACGGTCGCGAGGCAGCGCAGGTGCTCGAGGCCGCGGATGCTGCGGCGCTCTACGCGAAGCGCCAGAGCAGGCGCGCGCGGCA
The DNA here is from genome assembly GCA_036392575.1 of Thermoleophilaceae bacterium. Classification (GTDB taxonomy): domain Bacteria; phylum Actinomycetota; class Thermoleophilia; order Solirubrobacterales; family Thermoleophilaceae; genus JADGHQ01. The sequence continues at coordinate 750 of DASVXS010000026.1, forward strand.
GCGGGCGGCCTGAGCGCTTACCGGTGTGGCGAGTTCGCCGGCGCCGTGTTACCGATGTCGGGATGGATCCCCGGTTCCTCGCACCGGCCCTGGACGTGCCGGTCAGGCCGGGCGCCCGGCCGAGCTTCAGCGTCATGATCGCCGCGTACCAGGCGGCGGCAACGATTGGCGAGGCGCTCGACTCGGTGTTCGCCCAGACGGAGCCGCCGCAGGAGGTGATCGTGGTCGACGACGGCTCGACCGACGACCTCGACGGCGCTCTTGCGCCGTACGCCGGCCGCATTCGCCTGATCCGGCAGGAGAACGCGGGCGTCGCGGCCGCCCGCAACACGGCGCTGCGAGCCGCGACCGGCGAGTTCGTCGTGATTCTCGACGCAGACGACGTGTTCGCGCCAGGCCGGCTCGAAGCCCTCGGCGATCTGGCAGTCGCGCGACCCGACCTGGACATCCTCACCACCGACGCCTACATGACGCTCGGCGGGCGGGTGGTGCGGCGCTACTACGACCAGGGGCTCAACTTCGAGGTCGATAGCCAGCGCGAGCGACTGCTCCGAGGCAACTTCGTCTATCCGCTCGCGGCCGTGAGGCGTGAGCGCGCGCTGGTGGCGGGCGCCTTCGACGAGCACATGCCGCCGGGCGAGGACTGGGACATGTGGCTGCGGTTGGTGCTCGATGGCTCGCGCGTGGGCCTCGTGAACGAGCCCCTCGCCGAGTACCGGCTATCCGAGTCGAGCATCAGCGCGGATGCACGCCGCATGGCACGCGGATGCATGACGGTGCTGGAAAAGCACCGCGCGGACCCGCGCCTGACCGACCGGGAACGCGCCGTGCTCGAGGCCGCGTACGCTGACTACGCGCGCGAGCTGGAGCGAGAGGATGCGCGAGCCGCTCTGGCCGCCTGCGAGCAGCACGCGCGCCGGAAGTCGCTCCGAATCGTGCTTGGGCGAGGGCACCGGCCGGCCACGCGGGCGAAGGCGCTGCTCGCTGCGGTGGCGCCGCGAGCGGCGCGGCGACGTATGGAGTCGTCGATGGAGCAGTACTTCTCGGGCGGCTTCACCGTTTCTAAATATCCGAGCGGGCGCAGTCGCAACCGGTAGCGGTTCGTGGCGTGGTGCGTGGGCGTCGTGCTACGCCTTTGCGTGCATGGATCAGCGCTTCGTCGCGCCGGCGCCGGATGCGCCAATCACGCGGGGCACCAGGCCGAGCTTCACCGTCGTCATAGCGGCGTACCAGGCTGCGGCCACGATCGGCGACGCGCTCGACTCGGTGTTCGAGCAGACCGAGCCCGCTCACGAGGTGATCGTCGTCGATGACGGCTCGACCGACGACCTGGCGGCGGCGCTCGCTCCGTACCTCGACCGCATCGACCTGATCCGCAAGCGCAACGGCGGCGTCGCGAGTGCGCGCAACCGCGCGCTCGAGCGCGCGACCGGCGACTTCCTCGTGATCCTCGATGCCGACGACCGATTCCTACCCGGCCGCTTGGAGGCTCTCGGCGACCTCGCGGTGGAGCGGCCGGACCTCGACATCCTCACGACCGACGCATACATGACGCTCGACGGGGCGGTCGTGCGCCGCTACTACGAGGACGGGCTCCGCTTCGAGGCGAGCGATCAGCTGGGGCGGTTGGTCCGGGGCAACTTCGTGTATCCGCTGGCCGCAGTGCGGCGGGAGCGCCTCCTGGCTGCCGGCGGCTTCGACGAGAAGCTGTTGACCGCATCGGACTGGGAGATCTGGCTGCGACTCGCGCTCGACGGCTCACGCGTGGGGCTTGTCGACGAGCCCCTCGCGGAGTACAGGCTGTCGACGTCGAGCATCAGCTCCGACGGCGCGCGGATGGCCCGCGCGTGCATGGCGGTGATCGACAAGCACCGCGGCGACGCGCGTCTCACCGAGACGCAACGTGCGGCGATGGGCCAGGCGCGCCGTGGCTACGAGCTCGAGCGCGATCGTGAGGAGGCCCGTGCCGCGCTGCGCGGCGACGCGCCGCACGCGCGGCGCAAGCTGCTCCGAATCGCAGCCCGCCCCGGCCACGGGACGCGAACCCGGGTGAAAGCGGCGCTCGCGGCGCTCGTGCCGCACACGGCGCATCGCAGGCTTCGCGGGTCAGCGGCCCAGTACCTCACCGGCGGTTACACCGTCGCGGACGAGTACACCCCGTTCGGGCGGGGTATGCCCGTGATGGACACGGAGGAGGTCCTGATGCTCATCGCAGCGATAGTCGGTGTCTGCATCCTGTTGCTCATCCTCGGCTTCTTGGTGCCGAGGCTGTCGCGCGGGCCGCAGAGAGGAGTAGACAAGGCGCTCGGGCTCGGAAGCCGCAGCGCGTCGAAGGCGCCCGGGCCGCTCGGGCGCTGGTTCAGCAAGCCGTTCCGCACGTCGATGAAGGCCGCCGACAAGAGTGCGGCGACAGGCCGGCGCGGCCGCCGCAAGCTTCCTATGTGACCGTCTGCCCGCCCCCGGCACGGGGCGGGCCTCGCCTAACGGTCGTGCGAGATGCTCATAGAACAGAGCAGGGGTTACTCGTGCGAACGTAACCCAGGTTGCGCGCCGCCGCAAGCGCGCACAGAATTCATGCATGTCCGTGTGCCGCCAGCAGGCCCAGCTCGACGTCCCGCTAGAGCTGGTGTGGGCACTCGTGAGCGACCCCGACCGCTACCGCGAGTGGTGGCCGCGCTTCCGGGACGCGCAGTGTCCGGAGGGGCTCCGCGAGGGCTGTGAGTTCCCAGCGGTCATGGCGGGTCCATTGGGCACGCTCGAGGATCACCGGCTGGTGGTGGATGACTTCGAGGATTGCCGCGAGCTGAACATCCGCTGCGTCGGGACGGGCACCTACACGCACTGGACCCTCACGGAGTCGCGCGGAGGCACGTTCATCGATGCCGAGTTCGGGATGGACCCGACGACCGTCCCATACCGGGTGTTCGACGTGCTCGCCGGAAAGCGCTACTTCCGCCGCTGGCTCAAGGAGTCGCTCACCGCTCTCAGCAGCGCCGCGGAGGGCGGAGTAGCGGCGCGCCCAGAGTCGGCAATCGATTGACCGGTCAGGTTTAGCTCGGCCTCTTCCTGGAATGCGAATGGGTATGGAGAGGAACACGACTACACCGACAATCGAAGAGGAAGACCGGTCCCTGGACTGGGCCTGCGCGGGGCGCACGCCCACGAGCGAGGATCGCCGCGCCGCCGTGAACCCGGCGGCAAATCCCGGTCCGCGCGGCAACCAGGAAATCGACGAGCACGACTGCTCCCGCAGCCGCGAGCGTTTCCTCGCGGTACTCGGGGGCTAACTCCGGCCGGCCAGAAAAGAGGTGAGCGGCGGGCGCTCCACAAGCGCCGGCGCCGCCTCCTCGAGGCCGCCGTCGCGGGGAAGCAGGAGGCCCTCCGTCTCGAGACCGCGGAGGCGCCCTTCGCGCTCCAGCCGAAGTGCGACCGCGCGCAGCACCGCGTACGCCATCGCGGAGAGGTCGCCGAGCGGCTGATGGCGGTTCTGCCGCACCTCGAGGTCCACCTGCGCGAGTCCGTCGAGCCCCACCTCTCGGTAGGCGTCGATCAGCATGGCGATTTCGATGCCGTACCCGCTCGTGAACGGCAGACGCTCGAACAACGACCGCCGCGCCGCGATCTCACCGGCGAGCGGCTGGCGCACGCCCGCGAGCTCGGGATAGAAAAGGTTGAGGAGCGGCCGCGCCATCAGCTCGGTCACGCGCCCGCCGCCCTCTGGCAGCGCGACCTCGCCGAGCTTCAGCGGACGCCGGTAGGCGCCCTTCACGAGCTGGATCTCCGGCGGGCCGCACACGAGCGGGCCCACCATGCCGGTCGCGAAGTGCGCGCCGAAGTCGAGCGAATCGGCGTCGAGAAAGCAGATGACGTCCCCGTCGAGCACGGTTAGAGCCCGCCACAACGCGTCGCCCTTCCCCTGCACGTTGCCGAGCTCCGGTAGCAGCTCGGACTGCTGGTGCACCTCCGCGCCGAGATGGGCGGCGATGTCCGCCGTGCCGTCAGCCGAGGCCGCGTCGATCACGACAACCTGGTCGATCGCTCCGAGCTTGCGCAGCTCAATCAGCTGCTCCACGGTCGCGCCGATCGTCGCCGCCTCCTCGCGCGCGGGGAGGCACACCGAGACCGAGCCGCTGCGCTCGTCGCGCAGCCGCTCCGGCGGGAACTCGGAGTGGTGGAACGTGCGCGCGTCCGCCCATGCGCGGGCGGCGTCGAGCGCGCTCACGTGCGGCTACTCCACAACGAGGTGGCTGACCGGGCGGTCGAAGCGGGCCTTCGCCTCGTCGACGATGCCCTCCTCCTGCCAGTTGCGCTCGCCGCGCGCGTGGGTGAACAGCACGATCTCATCCGCCGGATAGGTTTGCAGGGCGTCCTGGAGCGCGAGCAGCGGGTCCGCCTCGCCGGTGTCTCCGGCGGCGTCGATGCCTTCCTCGTCGAGTCGCTCGACTGTCTCCTCTTGCACCGCCTCGGCGCGGCCGATCGCCTCGTCGGTGTCGGACGTCCAGAATTTGATCTTGCTGTTGAGCGCCGGCGCTACCACGAGCACCTCCGCCCGCTCGACCTCGTGCTTGCCGACTGCGCTCTTCAGCGCGTCGGCCGAGATCGGCTCTGACACCAGTGCAAGGATCTTCTTAGCCATGGGCGGGTCTTACCCACAGCGCCCGGGGATCACCCCTCGTGGCGTAGCGCCAGACGCGCGAGCGTGAACGCGAAATAGAGCAGGACCACGGCGAACATCACCTCGAGCACGCGGTTCGGCAGCGCGTGAGCCGCGACCACACCGGCGACCACGCCGATGGGCGACAGCACGCCGACGAGCACGCCGTCCTGGAGCCTCACATTGCCGTATCGGCGCTGGCGCCAAGCTCCCACGAGCGATACGGGGATGATCGCCAGCAGCGAGGTCGCCTCTGCGTTCACCTGGCTGAGACCGAGCACGACCGCGAGCCCGGGTACGAACAGCGCTCCGCCGCCGATCCCGAGCAGCCCGCTCGCGACCCCGGCGGCGAAGCCGATCGCGAGCGCGCCGACGACCTCTGCAGCACTCACTAGACGACCAGCGAGATCGCCGAGGCCACCAGCACCAGCGCGAAGATCCCCGCGATCACTCGCTGGGGGACGCGCTGCTGGAGCCATGTCCCGGCCACGACGCCCGCGATGGCCGGCAGGCCGATGAGGACGCCCTTCGCCACGTCGACCGAGCCGTAGGCGCCGTGCGTGCTCGCAGCGAATGTGGCGATCACGGCGATTGCGAGCAGGGATGTTCCGGTCGCGACCCGGGGCTCGTAGGCGAACCAGATGATCAGCAGTGGGACGATGACCGTGCCCCCACCCACGCCGAACAGCCCGCTGAATGCCCCGGCCACCGTCGCCACGAGCGCGAGCCGCACGACCCTCCGTGACATGGCGGGCATACTAAGGCTCGTGCCCGCTCCAACCGCCGAAACGCTCGCAGACGCGCTCCGCCCGCTGACCGCGGATCCGGCGCGAGCAGCGGTCTTCTGCGACATCGACGGCACGCTCGCCCCGATCGTGCAGAGGGCCGGCGACGCCAAGGTGCCCCAGCGCACGTCGCAGCTCCTCGGGCGCATCGCGAAGCGCTACGGCTGCGTCGCGTGCATCTCCGGGCGCGCGGCGGCGGAGGCCCGGCGGCTGGTCGGCGTGGGGGGCATCATGTACGCCGGCACCCACGGCGCGGAGATCCTGCGGCCGGGCGCGACGCGTCCCGAGGTTCCCGAGGAGCTCGCTTCCTGGACGGGCCGAGTGCGGGAATTCGCGCGTGAGCGCGACAACGCTCGTCTGCGCACGCTGCGCGTGAGGATCGAGGACAAGGGCCCGATCGTCGCTTTCCACTGGCGCGGCGCCCCGGACGAGGAGGCCGCCCACGCACGCGTGGAGCAGCTCGCGGGCGAGGCCGAAGCGGCGGGGTTCGCCACGCATTGGGGGCGCAAGGTGCTGGAGGTGCGCCCTCCGGTCCCGATCTCGAAGGGGCGTGCCGTATTTGAGCTCGTGCGCGGCTCGCGCGCGGAGACCGCGATGTTCGGCGGCGACGACGCGACCGACCTCGACGGCTGGGACGCGCTCGACGAGCTTGTCGAGGACGGCACGCTCAAGGCCGCCGTGCGCGTAGGTGTGCGCTCGGACGAGGGCCCGGAGGCGATCGTTGCGCGCGCCGATCTCTTGGTCGACGGCGTGCCCGGGTATCAGGAAGTACTCACCGTGCTT
>DASVXS010000027.1:0-3958 GCA_036392575.1 Thermoleophilaceae bacterium
GCGGCTGCCGTTGGCGCGTTAACGTACGCGCCGATGTCGAACCTCGCCCTCTGGCTGATCCTCGCCGGCGTGCCGCTCATCTTTGGCCTGTGGGCGCAGACGCGGGTGAAGAAAACCTTCAACCGCTACAGCGACGTGCCGACCGCGAACGGCGTGACCGGTGCGCAGGTGGGCGAGGCGGTGGTGCGATCGTCGGGTCTCCCTGACGTGTCGGTCCGACCGGTGCAGGGACAGCTCACCGACCACTACGACCCGCGCACACGCACTCTCAACCTGTCCGAGGGCGTGTACCAGTCGCACACGGTGGCGGCCGCCGGCGTGGCGGCGCACGAGGCGGGCCACGCCATCCAGGACGCACAGCACTACCGCCCAATGCGTATACGCCAGACGCTCGTGCCGGCGGCGCAGATCGGCCAGTCGCTGTGGTTCCTGCCGGTGTTCATCGGGCTGATCATCGGCGCCACCGGCCTGGTCACGATCGGGCTGATCCTGTTCGCGGCCGTCGTGCTGTTCCAGCTGGTCACGCTGCCCGTCGAGTTCGACGCCTCCAAGCGGGCGCTCGTCGCGCTCGAGCATCAGGCGATCCTCGCGCCTCAGGAGCTGAACGGCGCACGCGAGGTGCTGCGCGCGGCCGCGCTCACCTACGTGGCCGGGTTCGTCGCCGCGCTCGGGCAGCTCCTCTACTTCTTCATCGCCTCACGCCGCTAGCGAGTCGAGTACCGCGGCGAGCGCGCGCGGGTCCCGCCGCGAGCGCCGGCCTTCCGTGAGGTGGGCCACATAAGCGGAGCGACCGCCGGGACGCATAGCGGGGGCGTCCCGGCCGCGATGACTCTCAGTGACGCTTAGTGTACCTAATCGTTTGCTAGGCTAAAGATCGTGAGCACAACTACCACTAGAGCGCAGAAGCGGGCCGCGATCGCGGCCTTCAACCAGTCGTTCGACGACTTCGTCGACGCAATTCGCCGCGCACGCGGGCGCGCCGAACGCGACCGCTCGGAGGGCCTTTCGCTGTCACAGTTCAAGCTGCTGCAGCCGCTGCTCACGTTTGAGCCGCGCCCCGTCGGCGAGCTCGCCGCCGCGGCCTGCGTCTCCGCGCCGAGCGCCACACGCATGATCGACGGCCTAGAGCGCGATGGACTCGTCACGCGCGAGCACTCGCCTGAGGACCGCCGCGTGGTGGCGGTCCGGCTCACCGACGAGGGCCGCCAGGCCGTCGAGGCCAAGCGCGACTACGTGGAGGGCAAGCGCCGCGCGATCTACGAGAGCCTCAGCCCGAACGAGCGGGAGCAGGCGCAGCGCCTGCTCACGCACATCGCTCAGGTGATCGATGAGCTCTGACGCCGGAGTCGGGCGCCAGCACTACAACGTCACGCTCGGGGTCCTCGCGATCTCCGCACTGGCGTACGCGCTCTCGCAGACCATGGTGGCGCCGGCGCTGCCGGACATCCAGCACACGCTGGGGACGTCGACCACCACGGTCACGTGGGTGCTCACCGCGTACCTGCTGAGCGCGTCGGTGGCTACGCCGATCATCGGCCGTCTCGGCGACATCTTCGGCAAGGAGCGCGTGCTCGTGCTCACGCTGCTCGTCTTCGGCTTCGGCTCGCTCGTGGCCGCGCTCTCACACTCGATCGGCATCCTCATCCTCGGCCGCGCGATTCAGGGCACCGGCGGCGCGGTGTTCCCGCTCGCCTTCGGGATCATCCGCGACGAGTTCCCGCCCGGGAAGGTGGCATCGGGCATCGGCCTGATCAGCGCCACCTTCGGCATCGGCGGCGGCGCCGGCCTCGTGATCAGCGGCCTGCTGGTGGACCACCTGAACTACGAGTGGATCTTCTGGCTCGGCCTGATCTTCGTCGCGATCGCGATCGTGGCCACGCACCGGTACGTACCGGAGTCGCCGGTGAAGGCCAAGGCGAAGATCGATTGGCTCGGCGCCGCACTCATGTCCGTCGGCCTCGTCGCGCTGCTGATCGGCGTGAGCGAGGGCAACTCCTGGGGCTGGGGCTCTGACCGCGTACTCGGCCTGTTCGCCGCATCGATCGTGATCCTCGCGATCTGGGTCTGGGTCGAGACGCGCGTGGAGGAGCCGCTCGTGGACATGCGGATCATGCGCGAGCGTGCGGTGTTCACCACCAACCTGACGGCGCTGTTCGTGGGCTTCGGCATGTTCGGCTCGTTCATCCTCATCCCTCAGTTCGTGCAGGCGCCGCTGTCCACCGGCTACGGCTTCGGCGCGTCGGTCACGACGGCCGGCCTGTTCCTGCTGCCCTCGGCGCTAGTGATGCTGCCGGCCGGCCCGATCGCCGGCACGCTCGGCGAGCGCTACGGCTCGAAACTGCCGCTGCTCGCCGGGAGCGTGCTGGCGGCACTCGCCTACCTCTTCCTCGCGGTCGCGCACGACCAGCGCTGGGAGATCTACGCGGCCACGACGCTGCTCGGCTTCGGCATCGGCTTCGCCTTCGCCGCGATGGCGAACCTCATCGTCGAGGCCGTTCCGCAGGACCAGACCGGCGTCGCGACCGGTATGAACACGATCGCCCGGACGATCGGCGGCGCGCTCGGCGCGCAGCTCTCAGCGACGATTCTCGCGGCCGATCATCTCGCGAGCGGGTACCCAGCCGAGTCGGGCTACACCGGCGCCTTCGCGATGTCGGCCGTCGGCGTGGCTGCCGCCTTTTTCGTCGGTCTGGCGATCCCGGCGCGGCGCCACCCAGCCGCCGCGCTCGCTCACGAAGGCGCGTAGATTCGCCGCATGGCGAAGCTCCCGGACGCGCGCTGGTGGTCGCTCCGGCGGGCACAGAACCGCAAGCCGGCCACCTACACCTGCCCATTCTGCGGCGGCTACCTCGCGTCGATGAGCGAGCACATGCTGATCGCGCCGGAGGGCGACTCCTCGCGGCGGCGGCACGCGCACATGGCGTGTGTCTTGGCGGCGCGGAAATCGGGGCGTTTGCCTACGCGCGACGAGTGGTTGCGCTCCGAGCGCGGCGAGCGGCCCAGCTTCGTTGCCCGGTTGCTCGGGCGTTTACAGCGGCAGTAAGGGGACCACCCTCTGCGCTCTGGTCGATCTGTGAACCTTTGACCCGGCTATAGCCGGGCAAAGCGTTCACACATCGCTATGCCGCGCTCTTCACAAGGTCGCGCTCGGGCGCGATGTGCCAGCGCTCCGCCAACTGCTCGAGCTCGGGCGTGAGCGGCCAGCGGTCGGGACGCTCCTCGCCCTCGTGTTCAGGCGAGGCTCCCTTCAGTGCCATGCAGTTCGTGTTGTCGCCGATGGCTCGGACCTCGGCGACCTCGTCCGGCGAGAGAACGGCCTCCGCGGGCAGCGACGCCAGCTCCGCGCGCTTCTCCTCGATCGGCCGCGCGCCCTCGCCCGCCTCCTGGATCAGCGTGGGGGCCACCACGCGTACCGGCGGCTGCGAGAGGTTCCACTCACAGGCAAGCTGCATCGGCGTCAGGCCGTGGCGCTCCGCGATCGGGCGCATGCGCTCGAGCCGCTCTCGCCCCGCCTCGACCCAGCCCTCCGGCCGGAACTTTCGGTGGTCGAACTGCGCGAACTGGTGGCCGTCGCGCACGTCGTCCCAGAACAGCCCGCCGTAGTCGACCACGCGCGTGATCAGCTCGACGCCGTGCTCGCTTGCTGCAGGGAGCGCCAGCTCGCCAGGCCACGGCTCCATCGGGTTGAGGATGATCATCGCCCAGTCGATCGAGGAGCCGAAGCGCTCGAAACAGCCGATGAGGTCGAGCGTGAAGCCATTGGCCGGGCCGGGCGCGACGCCGAGTTGCCGCGCGAGCCCCACGCCGCGCACCGACTCGAGCGCCTTCCACACCGCCTCGCTCGTGTAGCCGATGCGGTCGGGGTTGTGAAGGAGCAGCAGGTCGAAGGAGTCGACGCCGCAGCGCTCGAGGCTGCGCTCAGTGGCCATGCGAACGTAGTCCGCGTAGCCGTCAGGCC
>DASVXS010000028.1:0-20181 GCA_036392575.1 Thermoleophilaceae bacterium
GTTGACTGAGGTCACTACTCCGCCGCCCGGAGATCGCGTCGAGCCGGTCGGTCTCGAAGTCGAGATGCAGCGCAGCTTCCTCGACTATGCGATGTCCGTCATCGTCTCGCGGGCGCTGCCCGACGTGCGCGACGGCCTGAAGCCCGTGCACCGGCGCGTGCTGTACGGCATGAACGAGGCCGGCATGCAGCCGAACCGGCCGTACAAGAAGTCGGCGCGCATCGTCGGCGACGTGATGGGTTCGTTCCACCCGCACGGCGACCAGGCGATCTACGACACGCTCGTCCGCCTCGCTCAGGACTTCGCGCAGCGCTATCCGCTCGTCGACGGCCAGGGCAACTTCGGCTCGATCGACAACGACCCGCCGGCGGCCATGCGCTACACCGAGTCGCGCCTCGCGCGCCTCGCGCTGGAGATGCTGCGCGACATCGACGCCGACACCGTCGACTTCGGGCCGAACTACGACGAGTCGCGGCTCGAGCCGCTGATCCTGCCTTCGCGCTTCCCGAACCTGCTGGTCAACGGCGCGCAGGGAATCGCGGTGGGCATGGCCACGAACATCCCGCCGCACAACCTGCGCGAGACGGTCGACGCGGTTGTCGCCTACATCGACGACCCGCAGATCGGCATCGCCGGCCTGATGAAGCACATCAAGGGCCCGGACTTCCCGACCGGCGGCATCATCATCGGCCACGGCGGCATCAAGGACGCCTACGAGACCGGCCGCGGCCGCGTGGTCGTGCGCGCACGCGCTCACATCGAGCCGCTGCGCCAGGGCAAGGAGGCGATCATCGTCACCGAGATGCCCTACCAGGTGTCGAAGGGTGACGGCCGCAACGACGGAAGCGGGCTGATCCGGAAGATCGCCGAGGTCGTGAACGACAAGAAGGTGCCCGAGGTCTCGGACCTTCGCGACGAGTCCGACAAGAGCGGCACGCGCATCGTCATCGAGCTGAAGCGCGACGCGATCCCGAAGGTCGTTCTCAACAAGCTCTACAAGCACACGTCGATGCAGACGACCTTCGGCGTGAACATGGTCGCCCTGGTCGACGGCGTTCCGCGCACGCTCGGGCTCGAGCAGCTGATCAAGAACTACGTCGACCACCAGCGCGAAGTCATCGTCCGCCGCACGAAGCACGAGCTTCGCGAGCGCGAGGCGCGGCTGCACATCCTCGAGGGACTGCTCGTCGCGCTCACCGATCTCGACGCCGTGATCGAGTTGATCCGCGCCTCGCGCGATCCGGAGGCGGCGCGCAACGGCCTGATGGAGCGGTTCAAGCTCTCGCAGATCCAGGCGCAGGCGATCCTCGACATGCGCCTCGCACGCCTCACCGCGCTCGAGGCCGACAAGGTCAGGCAGGAGCACGCCGACACGCTCGAGCGCATCAAGGAGCTGCGCGAGATCCTCGGCGACGAGGAGCGCGTCATGACGCTCATCAAGGAGGAGCTGCTCGAGATCAAGGATCGCTTTGGCGACGAGCGCCGGACGGAGATCACGCTCTCGGAGGACGAGATCGACATCGAGGACCTGATCGCCGACCAGCAGATGGTCATCTCGATCACGAAGTCCGGCTACATCAAGTCGCTGCCGCTCTCCACTTACCGCCAGCAGAAGCGGGGAGGCGTCGGCGTAATCGGGATGGACATGAAGGACGAGGACTACATCGAGCACCTCTTCGTCACGTCAAGCCACGACTACCTGCTGTTCTTTACGAACCGGGGCAAGGTCTACCGCCAGAAGGTCTACGAACTGCCGGAAGCCGCGCGCACCGCCAAGGGCCGCGCGCTCGTGAACCTGCTGCCGCTACGGGAGGGCGAACGGGTGCACGCCGTGCTCTCCACGCGCGACTTCAACGAGGGCAAGTACCTCGTCTTCGCGACGCGCAAGGGCCAGATCAAGAAGACCGAGTTCCAGGCCTACAACACGCCGATCAAGGCCGACGGCATCATCGCGATCAACATCCGCGACGACGACGAGCTCGTGGCCGTGCGCCGCACGAGCGGCGATGACGACATCATCATGGTGTCGCGCTCCGGACAGGCGGCGCGCTTCAACGAGTCGGAGGCGCGGCCGATGGGCCGCGACACGGGCGGTGTTCGTGGCATGAACGTCTCGCGCGGCGAGAACGCCGTGATCGCGATGGACATCGCGCGCGACGACACCGAGCTGCTCGTGGTGACGGAGAACGGCTACGGCAAGCGCACGCCGATCTCGGACTATCCGCGCAAGGGTCGCGGCACCATGGGCGTGAAGACGATCTCGCTCACCGAGAAGAAGGGCGCCCTCGCTGGTGCGCTCATCGTGCGCGAGCACGACGGCCTCGTCTTCATCTCGCAGAACGGCATGGTTCAGCGCACAGGCGTGAAGGGCATTTCGCGCTACGGCCGGGCGTCACAGGGCGTGAGGGTCATGAACATGCGGGAGGACGACGTCGTGAGCGCGGTCGCGCTCGTGATGGAGGACTCGACTCCGGGTGCCGCGGTGCAGGAGGGCATCGAGGCTGCCGACACCGACGGCGACGTCGTCGCGATCGACGCGGTGGAGAACGCGGAGGCCGTCGAGGACTCGAGCGACGGCGCGTCGCCTGGCGCCGACGACCAGGAATAGCCGGCCGCCGAAACGTAGAGAGGGCGCCCCCGAAGGAGCGCCCTCTCGAGCATGCTGAACCTGATCGGCGACGTTTTTCGCGGCGAGGCGGCCTGGTGAGCCGAACGCCGGGCGAGCGGGACCTACCTCTCGCCTATGCCTGCCGACGGTGCACGGGTTGGACTCCGCAAGACGGGTCCAGCTGCGTGCTAGCGGCCCTGCACCTCCAGGGTCCCAAAACTACCGTCTGACAAGTTCGGACCACCTCCTTTCCCTGGTAGCCCTTATGTAAGCAGACGGGCAGGCGGAGTCCCAGATGACGCGCGCGCCATTTTTCTCGTACCGGCTAGTCGGCGTAGCGTCGGTGGAGGATCAGGACGTTGCCGTCCGGGTCCTTGAAGAAGCCCATATGACACACGCCGGTGTCGACCGTCTCGCCGATGAATTCCACGCCCGCCGCCTCGAGCCGCGAGCGAGCCTCGTCGACGTCCGGTACCCGCAGTGCGAGGCCAGCGCCGTTCGGAGCGAACGGCACGCCGTCGGCCTCAGGCTCCCACAGGCCGAGCGTCACGTTGCCCGCCTCGAACTCATCGGGCGTGCGCTCGTTCTCCGGCAGGCCGAGCACATCGCCGTAGAAGCGCCGCGCGCGGACACGGTCGCGAACCGCGACCGAGATGAAGTCGATTCGCTCGACCTCGATCATCGGTTTGCCGCGTCAGGCGGCGATGAGGTACGGGTGCCACGCGTCCGGGATGCTCGGCGTGGCGACATACACGAAGATCGTGGAGTGCGGCGCCTTCGGCCGCCGGCGCGGGTGCATGTTCGCGTCCTTGGGCAGCCGGTCGCCCTTGCGGCGGTTGCAGGGCGCGCAGCAGGCGACGATGTTGTCCCAGCCCGACCCGCCGCCCTTGGACCGGGGCACGACGTGGTCGACCGTCAGTGAGCCGCGCTCGGAGCCGCAGTACTGGCAGGTCCAGCGGTCGCGCGCGAACACGGCGCGGCGGGTGATCTTGCGGCTGTGGGCGTCCCGCGGGATCTTCACGTAGGCGGTGAGCCGGATCACGAGCGGGCGCTGCATCGTGAAGCTCTCGGCGTGGAGGGCCCAGTCGCTCTCCTCGACCACCTCGGCACGGCGCTTCAGCACGAGCACGGTCGCCCGCCGCACGGTGCAGACGTTGATCGGCTCGTACGAGGCGTTCAGGACGAGGACGCGGCTCCTGGTGCTGCTTCCGTGCTGGCCCGGCCGCTCAGCGGGCAGCACGGCCACTGGCCCAGGTTGTTCGCTCGTCTCCTCTACGACGAGCGCCGCGCTGCCGGTGCTTGTCTTCGCCACCCTTGGCTGAGTGTACTCGGCGACCCCGGCGTTTCCGCGCCGGTTCACGAGTCCCTAACGTGCCGCGATTGCGCTGTATGAGCCGAGCACCCGGAGCGTCTCCACGCGAGTGCGGAGACCCTCGAGCGCCTCGCGGATCACGGGCTCGTGCTCGGCACCGTCGAGGTCGGCGAAGAACATGTAGTGCCCCAGCTGCACCCTGCGCGGCCGGGACTCGATCTTCGTGAGGTTGATGTTCCGGTCGGCGAGCTCGCGGAGCACATCCACGAGCGCGCCCGGCGACTGGTCGTTGAATCCCCAGAACACGATTGACGTCTTGGTCGCGTCGGGGTCGGCAGGCTCGGCGCTCGGCGCCAGCCAGACGAAGCGCGTCACGTTGTCCTCGCTGTCGGCCACCTGCTCGTCGAGCACCTGGCAGCCGTAGAGCTCAGCCGCGAAGCGCGAGCCGAGCGCCGCCCACGGACGGTCTTCGGCGGCGACCATTCGCACGGCCTCGGCCGTCGACGGCGTGCTGGTTCGCTCCGCGTCCGGCAGCCGCTCGCGCAGGAAGCGCGCGCACTGCGCGGTCGCCTGGGGGTGAGAGAGCACGCGCTCGATCGCGCCGAGCTCCGTGCTGTCCCGCGCGATCAGGCAGTGGTGGATCGGCAGGTCCACCTCGGCGGCGATGCGGACGCCGGTCGCTTCAGCGGCCAACACGTCGAGCGTCGCGCTCACCGAGCCCTCGAGCGAGTTCTCGATCGGCACCACGGCACGGTCGGCGTCGCCGTCCTGCACCGCCATCACGGCCTCGTACACGGTGGGGTGCGGGATCTCCTCGACGTCCTCGGGGGTGGACGCCCGCAGCGCCTCCTCCGCGTAGGTGCCCGCCGGCCCTAGGAACGCGACGCGCACTTCAGGCGCGAGCGCCGGCGTTCAGTGCGGCCTCGATCGCTTCGACCTCCTCGGGGGAGAGGTCGAACTCCGACTCGCCGTTGCGGATCGGCTTGGCGTAGAGGCGCGCCTGTTCGCGGTGGAGGATCGACGACAGCACGACGCCCGAGCGCCGCGAGTCGAGCAGCGCGATCGAGCTCGACTGCCGGCCCGACATCTCGCCGTACGCGTCGTACCGAATCAGCGCGCTGTACGCGATGCAGCCGTCGATCCGCTCCTCAGCCGTGCCGAGCCGCTCGTCGAGGCGGTGCATGGCGTCCTCCACCCACTCGCGCAGATCCACGAAACCGCGCTCGAGCCGGGTCGCATGGTCCACAAGGTCGCGCTGGCCGTCGCCGAGCACGGCCTGCTGGGCCGTGCGCATGCGCCGCAGCTTCACCGCCAGGACGATCGCAAACAAGAACGCTACGACCGCGACGCCCGCCGCGGCGAGCGCCACGATGCCGGCAGTTGACGTCAGGTCATCCACGACGCCTCAATGTACAAGGCCTGCGCGCGACTCAGCCCGACGTGAAGACGGACCTATAGGTCGCCTTGTTGTTGTCCGTCTTCTTCTCACCCGGCACCGGCGACACGGACACGTTGATCGTCACCGGCTGGCCCGTCGTGGGCGTCGCCGCCAGCGGCAGGTTTACCGTCTTGGTCTCACCGCGGGCGATCTGCGGGAGCTTCTCGGTGACGGTGATCGGCTTGCCCGCGCCGCTCAGCTTCACGGTCACCGTGATGTTCTGCTCGTCGTTCTCGCCCTGGTTCACGACCTGCACGTCGAACGAGATGTTCGGGCTGACGGGGATATCGGCGACCTGGGCACTGGCGAGCGTCTGTCCGCCCGGCTTCACCACCACGCTGCCGAGGCCGGTGCCGTGGAGGCCCGGCGTGGCCGGCTGGCTAGCCGACGACCCGCCCCGGATGCGCGCCACGCGGTCGGACACCACGTTCGGCCGCAGCCACTCGATGTCCGGCAGGAACTGGCTCTTCGGAACCGTGACCTCGCCGGTGAGACTCTCGTTCTTGATCTGCTGCTGGAACTCGGGCGTGAAGCGCTGCGAGTAGATCACGTCGCTCGCGTCGAACGCGCGCATCTGGCCGGCGATCTGGTTGGCGGCCTCGGCACGGCCCTGGTCGCCGAGCGCGGTGGGCAGAAGGCGCGCGATGCCGGTCAGCCCGTCGCGCCGAAACGAGAGCGTCTCCTCGAGATAGCGCTGTGCCGTCGACAGCTCACCGGGATGGCTGATGCCCTTCGCCCGCTCCACGAGTTGCTCGGCCTGCACCCGCGCGCCGTTCACGGCGCTCTGGACGTCGACCGGCGTGGATGTCTGCTGCGTGCCGCGCAGGAGATCGAAGAGGTCCTTGCTCTGCTGATCCGACTCCTGGAGCAGAGCGGCCACGTCGCGGCCGTAGTCCTTGAACGCTTGCTTCTTGCGCGCGTCGAGGCAGCCCTTTATCCCGAGGCCGATCAGGAACAACACGAGGATCCCGACGCCGAGCGCGATCAGGCGGCGAGTGCGAACGGTCTGCGCATCGCCCGAGCTGCGCCGGGGCGGACGGCGCCCGGATGTGCTCCGGCTAGATCGTTCTTCGCGTTCTTCCAGGAAGTTCAGGAGCTGCTCCTCAGGCGGCTTGGAGCCGAGGCAGGCTATCTGACCTGGGTTACGCCAGTATGAAGCCCGCCCCGGCGGCATGGAGGGAGCGCCGTCATCGGCCAGAATCACAAGCCGAGATGGAACGCCCTCCGCCGACCGACGAGCTGGAGCCGACCACGGCTGCCATGCCGACCGCGCCGACGCGACGCTTCGCGCGCGAGCCCGTGCCCGACGGTTTCGGCGGCGAGCTTCTGCTCGAGCGCTACCGCCTCGAGCGCCGCCTCGGCGCCGGCGGCTTCGGGACCGTCTGGCTTGCGCGCGACGAGCGCCTCGAACGCGACGTGGCGGTGAAGGTGATCCCGCGTGGAGATTCGGACGAGGGATCGCCGCGGGCCCAGCGCGAGGCGACCGCCGCCGCCCGGCTGAACCACCCGGGAATCGTCGCCCTCTACGAGCTCGCGTCGGACGACGACCACGTCTACCTCGTCTCGGAGCTCGTTCACGGCAGCACCTTCGCTGAGCTCTTGCGCGAAGGCGCGCTGTCGGACCGCGACGTGGCGAACATCGGCGTGGCGCTGTGCGAGGCGCTCGCGCACGCACACTCGCGCGGAGTCGTTCACCGCGACGTGAAGCCGCAGAACGTGATGGTGGTCGCTGAGCCCGCGGCGGGCGCGGGCTTCGCGAAGCTCGCCGACTTCGGTGTGGCGCACCTCGCCGACGTCGAGCCGCTCACGCACACCGGGGACGTGGTGGGCACGCTCGCGTACATGGCGCCCGAGCAGGCGGAGGGCGAGCGCGTTTCCGAGGCGGCGGACGTCTATTCGCTCGCGCTGACGCTCTACGAGGGCTGGGCGGGACGCAATCCCGTACGCGCGGCGAGCCCCGCGGCCACCGCGCGCCGGCTCGGCCGCCGCCTTCCGTCGCTCGCATCGCGGCGGCGCGATCTGCCACTCGAGCTGTGCGCGGCCATCGATACCGCTCTCGATCCCGACCCCGACCGCCGCCTGCCGCTCGACCTGCTGCGCGAGGAGCTGGAGCGAACGGAGCGCGAGCTGTCCGACGAGGGCGGTCTCGTCGAACCCGAGAACATCGAGCGCTTCGGACTGCGCCGGGCGGACCGTCCGCTGCGGCTCGCCTGGCCGGCGCGCCTCACCGCAGGCGTCGCGGCGGGAGCGCTCGTGGCCGCCGCAATCGCGCTGCTCGGCCCGCCCGCGCCCGCCTCGCCCGCCGCGATCGCGGCTGGGTGCGCGCTACTCGTGGCGGTCCTCCCGCGAGCGGGCTGGCTTGCGGCGGCGGCCGCGTTGCTGGGCTGGCTGATCGGGGAGGGCGAGCCGGGCACAGCGCTCGTGATCGCTCCCGCGCTCGCTGCCGTGCCGCTCCTGCTCCCGCGCTCGCCATTGGTCTGGTCGGCGCCGGTGCTGGCGCCGCTCCTCGGCTTGATCGGGCTGGCGCCCGCCTTCGCAGCGCTCGCGGGATTCGGCGGACGCCTCCGGCGTCGCGCGGCGCTCGCTGTCGCCGGTGTGATCTGGCTTGTCGCCGCGGAGGCGCTCACCGGAAGGTCGCTCCTCTACGGGCCCGCCGACGGGACGCAGCCGCGCTCGGACTGGGCGGGGTCGCTCACGAAGTCGGCCGAGCACGCGGTCTGGCCGGCGATCAGCTCGCCCGCCCTGCTGTCCGCGCTCGCCTTCGGTCTCCTCGCGGCGCTCGTGCCGCTCGCGGTGCGCGCGCGGAACCTCACGGCCGACATCGTGCTGGGCCTGCTGTGGTCCGCCGGGCTGGTCGCAGCACTGCGCGCGCTCGACGACGTGATGGACCCGCACATGCGCCTCGGATCGGCGCGTGGCGCCGTGGCTGGCGCGCTCACGGGGGCGGTCGCGGCAATCGCTCTGAGCCGGGTTCGGAGGGATCGCAGCGGGCCTGACTCACACGAGTCTTCCCTAGGATGGCCTTCGGAATGAGCGTGCTCCGCAACCTCGAGCAGAAGATCGAGGCGATGGTCGAGGGCGCCTTCAGCCGCGCGTTCAAGTCGCGCGTGCAGCCCGTCGAGCTCGCCCGCAAGCTTGCGAAGGAGATGGAGGAGAACCAGACGGTCTCCATCTCCCGCGTGTACGTGCCCAACGAGTACTGCGTGTTCCTGTCGCCGGACGACCGTGAGCAGTTCTCGGGCTACGAGGACGCGCTGCGCAAAGAGCTCTCTGACTACCTGCTCGAGCATGCGCGCAACGAGAACTTCGCGCTCGTGACGAGGCCGACTGTCGATTTCCGCACCGACGAGCGTCTGAGCCTGGGCGAGTTCGGAATCCAGGCGCAGCTCGTGCGCGCGCCCGAGGACGAGGCGGGCGAGCCGGAGGCCGGCGACTTCGGGCACACGATGGTCTACTCGCCCGATCGCGAGGCGCGCAAGCTCGTCCCGCCTGGCGGAACCGGCCGGGCGATGCTCGTCGGCGCAGGACGGCGCACCGTGCTCAGCGGCGAGCGCGTGGTGATGGGCCGCAGCCGCGACTCCGACATCGTGCTCGACGATCCGAACGTATCACGTCAGCACGCCGAGCTGCGCAACAGGGGCGAAGGCTGGGTCGTGCGCGACCTCGGCTCTACCAATGGCATAAAGGTGAACGGCAGGCGGGTAGAGCAGGCTAGTCTGCAGCCGGGCGACGAGATCACGCTCGGCCTTTCGCGCCTCACCTTCGAGCAGGAGTAATCCGTGACCGACCCCGTGGCCGTCGCGCTCAAGTTCGGCTTTCTCATCGTGCTGTACCTCTTCCTCCTGTGGGTGGCCCGGAGCTCGATGCGTGACCTCTCGCGGCACGAGGACGCGAGCATGGTGATGGAGGGCGCTCCGCGCAACGCCGCCGCGCGCAGCGCGGAACGGCAGCGCCCGGCGGGCCCGGACCTGCGCGCCGGCGTGCGGCCGAGGCTCGAGGTGGTGGCGGCGATGGGCCACGACCCCGGCGCGCGCTTCGACATTTCGCAGGGGGCAACGCTCGGTCGCTCGAACGCGTCGGACATCGAGGTGAACGACCCGTTCGCCTCGTCCGCGCACGCGAGGATCTTCCCGCGGGGCCAGTTCATGTACATAGAGGACATGGGGTCCACGAACGGGACCTACCTCAACGGCCGCCAGCTCCGGCGGCCGGAGCAGCTGAAGGTCGCGGACACCGTCCGCATCGGCGACACCGAGTACCGCTATCAGGAGTAGCCCGTTGGGCCTGCGGATAGTCGAGGAAGCCGCGCTCACCGACGTGGGGCGCCAGAGAAACGCGAACGAGGACGCCTACTACGAGTCGTCGCCGGTGTTCGCCGTGGCCGACGGCATGGGCGGAGCCCGCGCCGGCGAGGTTGCGGCGCGGATCGCCGTCGAGGAGTTCGATCAGGTCGCGGACGAGACCGCAAGCCCCGAGGAGCTACTGGCCGGCATCGCGCGCTCGGCCAACAAGCGCATCTACGAGCTCGCGCAGCGCGACGAGACGCACGCCGGCATGGGCACCACGTTCATCGCGGCAATGGTCTCTGGCAACGAGGTGGCGGTCGGGCACGTGGGAGACAGCCGCGCCTACCGCTTCCGTGACGAGGAGCTCGAGCGGCTGACGCAGGATCACTCGCTCGTGGAGGAGCTGCGGCGACAAGGCAAGCTCACCGAGGCGCAGGCGGAGGCTCACCCGCAGCGCTCGATCATCACGCGCGCGCTCGGCCCCGAGCCGGACGTGGATGTCGACACCTTCAGCTTCCCGGCGCGCGACGGTGACGTCTACATGCTCTGCTCCGATGGGCTCACCGGCATGGTGTCGGAGGAGCGGATCGCCCAGATCCTGCGCGTCCGTTCGTCGCTGCGTCAGGCCGCCGAGGAGCTCGTGTCCGAGGCGAACGCGCGCGGGGGACGCGACAACATCACGGTCGTTCTCTTCAAGCTCGGCGGCGACGAGGAGCGCGACCAGGACTCCGACACGTTGTCGGGTCAGGAGACCTCGGTGGCGCTCGGCGACGGCGCGCCGGCGGCCGACCCGGCGCATGAGACGATGGCGATGCCAGCCGCTGAGGCGAACGCGGCGCGCGCGGCCGTCGCAGAGCGTGAGGCACCGCCTCCGGAGGCGCCCGCGGCCGAGCCGCCACCCGCGCAGCCGGCGCGAAGGGGCAAGCGCTGGCTGAAGGCCGCCGTCGGTGTGCTCGTGGTCGCTGCCGTGCTCGCCGGGCTCTGGATAGGCAGCCGCCAGTTCTGGTTCGTGGGCACCGACAACCAGGGGGCGATCACCCTCTTCAGAGGCCTGCCGTACGAGCTTCCACTGGGCGTCAAGCTCTACACGGAGGAGTACCAGAGCAGCGTCCCGGCGCTCTCGTTGCCGAAGCTTCAGCGGCAGCGCATCCTCGACCACCAGCTACGCGGCCGCTCGGACGCGGTCGACCTCGTCCGCTCGCTCGAGCAGACGCACGCCTCCTGATGTCCGCGCGAACTCGCGAGTTCTTCGGCCTCATCCCGGTCGCGCTCATGGTCACAGCCGGCTTCACGGCCGTGCTGATCACGCGCTCGTCGCAGATCAGCACCGCGACGCTCACCTACGGCGCGGTGTTCCTCGGGCTGTGCGTGTTCGCGCACTTCTTCGTGCGCGCGCGGCTGCCCGACGCCGACCCCTACATGTTCCCGCTCGCCGCCCTGCTCGCCGGCTTCGGGCTGGTAATGATCTATCGGATCAACCCGGACCTCGCCCGCAAGCAGGCGCAGTGGTTCGTGTTCGGGCTGATCGTGTTCTGCGCGACGATCGTGTTCCTGCGGGACCACCGTACGCTCGAGCGCTACCGCTACACGATCGCGGCGGTGAGCATCGCGCTGCTGCTGGCGCCGCGGCTGCCGGGGATCGGCGGCGCGACGAACGGCGCCTACCTATCCGTGAGCTTCGGCGCGTTCCAGTTCCAGCCGGCCGAGTTCGCGAAGATCGGCGTGATCATCTTCCTCGCGAGTTACCTGCGCGACACGCGCGACGTGCTCGTGCGCGGGCGCTTCCCGCACCTCAGTCTCAAGCACTTCGGGCCGCTCCTGATCATCTGGGGTGCGGCCATGCTGATGCTGATCTTCATCCGCGATCTGGGCAGCTCGCTGATGTTCTTCGGCGCCTTCCTCGCGCTGCTCTACGTCGCCACCTCGCGGCTGTCGTTCGTGGCCGGCGGGCTGGGACTGTTCGCGCTTGGGGCGTGGTTCCTGGGCAGCCACATCCAGCACGTCCAGGACCGCGTGACGGTCTGGAAGGACCCGTTCAAGCCCGGGCTCGTCGAGCACGAGGGCTACCAGATCGCCCAGGGCTTGTTCGCCCAGGCCGACGGCGGGCTGTTCGGCAAAGGCTTCGGCCAGGCGCTGCTGCAGTCGCCGTACGGCGGCACGCTGCTGCCGGCGCCGCACACGGACCTCATCTACGCGGTGATCACGGATGAGCTCGGCCTGTTCGGCGCTGTCGGCCTGCTGGTCGTGTACCTGCTGTTCATCGACCGCGGCTTCAAGACCGCGCTCGTCGCCGGCGATGCCTTCTCGAAGCTGCTCGCGACGGGGCTCACCGCAGTCGTCGCGATCCAGGTGTTCGTGATCGTGGGTGGCGTGACCAAGGTAATCCCGCTCACCGGCGTCACGCTGCCGCTCGTGTCCTACGGCGGCAGCTCCATCGTCGCGAACCTGCTGCTGCTCGCCCTCCTCCTGATCGTGTCCGACCACGCGCGGCGCGAGCCGCACGCTGCCGGGGGTGTGGTGCGGTGAACAGGCAGATCACCCAGGTGTTCGGGCTGATGCTGATCCTCTTTGCGGTGCTCGTGGGCGCGAGCTCGTGGTGGACGGTGTTCGGCGCCGACGGCCTCAAGGACAACAGCGCGAACCGGCGCGACCTGCTCCAAGAGCAGCGCATCCCGCGCGGGTTGATCCTCACCGACAACGGCGACACTGCGGCACGCAGCACGCGCCTCGGCAGCGGCAACTCGCTGCGCTACGTGCGCACCTATCCCACCGGCAACCTGTTCTCGCACGTCTTCGGCTACTCGTTCATCCAGCTCGGGCGCGCCGGCCTCGAAAGATCCGAGAACGACGCTCTTGCGGGCAACCAGAACGAGTTCTCATCGATAGTGGATGAGCTGCTGAACCGCCCGCAGGAGGGCTTCGATTTGCACACCACGCTCGACGCGGGCGCGCAGCGCCTGGCGCGGCAGCTGCTCGCCGGCAAGGGGCGCGGGTCGGTCGTCGCGATCGAGCCGAAGACCGGACGGGTGCGGGTGATGCTGAGCTTGCCGGACTACGACCCCAACAACATCCCCCAGGACTTCAAGCAGCTCAACCGCGATCCGAGCTCACCGCTCTTCAACCGGGCCACGCAGTCGGGCTATCCACCCGGCTCGACCATGAAGGTGGTGACCGCGTCGGCCGCCCTCGACAGCGGCAGGTACACGCCGAACTCGGTCGTGTCCGGCAAGTCGCCGAAGATCGTGGGCGGCGTGCCCCTCTCGAACTGCTGCACGGAGGGCAGCGGCAACTTCGGGGCATTGACTCTCACCGAGGCGCTCGCCAAGTCCGTGAACACGGTGTGGGGCGAGGTCGGTGAGAAGCTCGGTAAGAACACGATGTTCGAGTACATGCGCCGCTTCGGCTTCGACAGCAAGCCACCGATCGACCTGCCGAGGGACGAGCTGCGCTCGAGCGGCGTCTACGGCCGCGGCGGCAAGCTGCTCGACGAGCACGACGCCATCGACATCGGCCGCGTCGCGATCGGGCAGGAGCGCCTCAACGTGACGCCGCTCCAGATGGCCGAGGTGGCCGCGACGATCGCGAACGGCGGCGTTCGCATGCGGCCCCAGCTCGTGGACCGCGTGGTGGCGCGCGACGGGCGCGTGAAGGAGCGGCGCAAGCCGGAAGAGGTCCAGCGCGTGATCAAGGAGTCCACAGCGCGCGAGGTCACGCAGATGATGCAGGGCGTCGTGGCCAACGGCACGGCGACCGCGGCGCAGATCCCCGGCGTGCAGGTGGCGGGCAAGACCGGTACGGCCGAGGTCGACAACGGCGCGGCGAACCAGGCGTGGTTCATCGCCTTCGCGCCCGCGAACGACCCGAAGGTCGCGATCGCCGTGACGGTCGAGAGAACTCAGGGAGAGGGCGGCACGGTGGCCGCTCCGATCGCCAAACAGATCATGCAGTACCTGCTCGGGAAGGGCTGATGGCCGAGGTCGCAGAGAACACGGTCGTCGACAACCGCTACCGGATCCTCAACAGGATCGGCTCGGGCGGCATGGCCGACGTGTACTGCGCGGAGGACACGCACCTCGGCCGCCAGGTGGCACTGAAAGTGCTCCACCGGCGGTTCGCGCAGGACGACGAGTTCGTTGAGCGGTTCCGGCGCGAGGCCTCGGCGGCTGCGGCGCTGCAGCACCCGAACGTGGTCAACGTGTACGACCGCGGGAAGCACGACGGCACCTACTACATCGCGATGGAGTTCCTCCAGGGGCGCACGCTCAAGGAGATCATCCAGGCAGAGGCGCCGCTGTCGCAGGAGCGCGCGATCGAGCTCGCCATCCCGATCCTGCGGGCCGCGGGCTTCGCGCACAAGCGCGGCGTGATCCACCGCGACTTCAAGCCGCACAACGTCATGGTCAGCCCGTCCGGTGCGGTGAAGGTCACGGACTTCGGCATCGCTCGCGCCGGCGCCTCCGAGATGACCGAGACAGGCTCGATCATGGGCACCGCCCACTACCTGTCGCCCGAGCAGGCGCAGGGCCACGGCGTGACCGCCGCTTCGGACCTCTACTCGATCGGCGTGATGCTCTACGAGATGCTGGCGGGGCAGGTGCCCTTCCAGGGCGACAGCGCCGTCTCGATCGCGCTGAAGCACCTGAGCGAGCCGCCGCCGCGCCTCGCGCAGTTCGCGCGGGTGAACCCGCGACTCGAGGCGGTGCTGAACCGCGCGCTCGCGAAGCAGCCCGAGCAGCGCTTCCAGTCCGCGGACGACTTCATCGCCGCGCTCGAGGAGGCGCGCGCCGCCATCGCCGCCGGCGACAACGGCGACGCTCAGGACACCGCCACCTGGACCGCAGTCCCGCCGCCGCCGATCGCGCCGCCTCCGGCGGAGCGCGGACGTCGCCGCTGGCCGTGGGTCGTGCTTGCAGTGCTGCTTGCGGCCGGGATCGCCGCCGGTGTCGTCGCGCTCGTGCTCGGCGGCAATCGCGTCACCGTGCCGAAGGTGGTCGGCGAGACGATCGAGCAGGCGAGCCCACAGCTCACCCAGAAGGGCTTCCACGTCCGCACGACCCGGCGGACCAGCGAGCAGAGCGCGGGCCTAGTGCTCGCACAGGACCCGGCCGGCGGCGACAAGGCCGACAAGGGCTCCACCGTGAACCTCACCGTCTCGACAGGGCCCGGCAAGAAGACGGTCCCGGACGTGCGCGGCATGACGGGCCAGGAGGCGCTCACGGCGCTGTCGAAGCGAGGCTTCCTCGTGGAGGAGCACCAGCGCCACTCCACCTCCGTGAAGGACGGCTTTGCGATCGGCACCGACCCAGCGAACGGCACGAGCCAGGAGGTCGGCAGCCGCGTTCAGCTCTTCATCAGCTCGGGCCCGCGCCAGGTCGCGGTGCCGGACGTGGTCGGCCTCGACGTGGACTCGGCGAAGTCCACCCTCAGTGATCAGGGTTTCACCTACACGACCACGCAGCAGGCCTCGGACCAGCCGGAGGGTCGTGTGCTGTCGCAGACGCCCAGCTCCGGCACGAAGGTCGACGAGGGCAGCCGCGTGAGCCTCGTCGTGTCGAAGGGGCCCGACACGGCAGACATTCCGGCGGTCGTCGGCCTCACGGAACAGCAGGCCACCGACCAGATCCGCGCCGCCGGCTTCGAGGTGCAGGTGAAGGACAAGTCCGTGAACGACCCCACGCAGGACGGCCAGGTCGTGCAGCAGCGCCCGAAGAGCGGCAAGCTGAAGAAGGGGCGCACCGTGGTGATCTACGTGGGCCGCGCGGCCCAGCAGCCGGGCGGTACAGGCACTCCACCGATGGGCGGAGGGACCGGCTAGTGCGGGTGGCCGTGCTCGCGGGCGGTCGCTCTAGCGAGCACGACGTGTCGCTCGCATCCGCGACATCCGTGGCCGAGGGGCTCGCGCAGGCGGGCCACGAGCCGCTACTCGTGGAGATCTCGCGTGAGGGAGTCTGGAGCCTCGACGGTGAGCCGCTCGCGCTCACTCCCGGCAAGCAGGTGGCCGGCGCCGACATCGTCTTCCCCGTGCTTCACGGTCCCTACGGTGAGGACGGCACGGTGCAGGGCCTGCTCGAGACGATCGGCACTCCCTACGTGGGCGCCGGCGTGCTGTCGTCGGCTCTCTGCATGGACAAGGTGGTCTTCAAGGAGCTGATGTCGCAGGCTGGCATCCCGCAGGTCGACTACGTGGCGTTGCGCGAGGGCGACGACTCGCGGCTCGCGTCGCGTCTCGGCATGCCGCTCTTCGTGAAGCCCGCGCGCCTCGGCTCGTCGGTGGGGATCTCGAAGGTCAGCAGCGGCGAGGCGGAGCTCGAGCAGGCGCTCTCGCTGGCATGGGAGCACGACCCGGTGGCGCTCGTCGAGGCCTTTTCAGGCGGCATGGAGGTCGAGTGCTCGGTGATCGGGAACGACGCGCCCGAGACGTCGCAGCCGGGCGAGGTGGTGCCGCACGCCGACTGGTACGACTTCGAGGCGAAGTACTCGCCGGGCGGGATGGAGCTGGTCGTGCCGCCCCGGCTCGACGAGCACGCGATCGAACGCGTCCGCGCGCTCGCCGTCGAGGTGTACCGGCTGGTTGGCTGCTCGGGCTTCGCGCGCGTGGACTTCTTCGTCGAGAACGGCCACAACGTGCTCGTGAACGAGCTCAACACGATTCCGGGCTTCACGCCCACGAGCGGCTTCCCGAAGATGTTCGAGGCCTCTGGCGTGCCGTACCCGGAGCTGCTCGACCGGCTGCTCGGGCTCGGGATGGAGCGCTTCGAGCGCGAGCGCCGCTACGGGTTCTGAGTCACGCGCAGCGTGACCTCACGGATCTCGGCACGGCCCGAGGGCGGCAGCTTCGTGATCCAGATCAGGTAGTTGCGGTACTGCTTGCCGCCGGTGTTCAGCTTCACGTGCGAGGGGCCGTTCACCGTCTGGTCGCCGCTGAGCTTGGTCCATCCAGCGATCGTCTGGGGCACGGGGTCGGCGCTCGTGCCGTACACGGACATCGTCCACGAACCGGGTCCTGTTGTGAGATCGAGCCAGCGCGCGAGCACGCCGTGGCCCGCGTCGAGGTAGAGCCCGACACCCGGCTTCCCGAGGTTGCCGCCGGTGTACTGCTCGGTGGTCCAGGTGGTCGACGGGTTGTCGTCGATCACGTTGCGCACTGCTTCCGGGTGCTCGCGGCGGTCGCCGAGCGGGTCGTAGTCGTGCACGCCGGTGGGGGAGAAGCTCACGGTGCGGAGCGTCGCGCTCGCCTTGCTCGGAGGCGCGCTGCCGGGCGAGCCCTTCTTCGTCTGCGTGAGCAGCAGGATGGCCGCCAGCGCGATGCCGCCGGCGAGCAGCGCGGTGATCACGAGCGCCCGCCGCGGTGAGCGAAGGCGCCATGGGAGGAAGCGCTGCGTGGTCTTGTCCGGCAGCGCGCGCAGCACGGTGGTGGCCTCCCCGGAGGTCTGCCCCGCACGTGCCGCCTCGATCGCGAGCGCCTGCTCGAGGTCGGTGAGCATGTCCGCCACGCTGCGGTAGCGGTTGCGCGTCTCCTTGGCCGTGGCGGTGTCGACGATCGCGGCGGTGGCGGCCGACACTTCGGGGCGCATGCGCTGCACGTCCGGCATCGGCTCGCGCACGTGCTTCATCGCCACGGCCACGGGCGCGTCGGCCCTGTACGGCACGTCGCCGGTGAGCATCTCGTAGAGCACCACGCCGAGCGAGTAGATGTCGGACTGGGGAGTGACCGGCTCGCCGAGAGCCTGCTCGGGCGACACGTAGTCGGTGGTGCCGAGCACCCGCCCGGCCGCGGTGAGCCCGTCGGCCTCGAGTGAGCGTGCGATGCCGAAGTCGGTCACCTTCGCGCGGCCGTCTGCGTCGATCAGCACGTTCTGCGGCTTCACGTCGCGGTGCACGAGCCGCTCAGCGTGCGCGGCCTCGAGCGCGCGGCCGATCTCAATGGCGTAGGCGATCGCCTCCGGAACCGGCAGCCGCGCGAGCCGCCGGATGCGCTCCTTGAGCGTCTCGCCGGCGACGTACTCGAACACGATGTAGGGCTGGCCGTCGTCCTCGCCGGCGTCGATGACAGTTACGACGTTCGGATGGGAGAAGCGGGCCACGGCGCGGGCCTCGCGCCGGAAGCGCTCGATCTGATCGCTGTCCGAGGAGATCTCCGAGTGGAGCAGCTTGATCGCCACCCAGCGCTCGAGCGTCTCATCGAAAGCCCGGTAGACGGTGGACATGCCACCGGACCCGATCTTCTCCTCCAGCCTGAAGCGGCCGCTGAGAAGGGTGCCGATCACTGTTTCTCTATTTTGGGGTCCTTGCCGGTCCGAGTCCGCTACTTCACCGATCCCGCCTGCTCCTGGTCGTGGAACAACGAGCCGGTGGTTCGGAAGCTCATGGTGGAATTCGGCACGGAGCTGTCGTGGTCCTGGGTCATGGGCGGACTCGCCCGCGACTATACGCAGGGTCTCAGCGGCGGCGATGCAGGTGCGAGCGGCGACGACGCGGTGTACGCCTTCCTCACCAGGCGCTGGTTGCAGGCCGCGGAATGGGGGCGGATGCCGCTTGACCCGCTGATTTGGCACGAAGGCCCACTCAGCTCGTCGTATCCGGCATGCATGGCCGTGAAGGCGGCCGCCGAGCAGTCGCCCGACGACGACGGCTACCGCTACCTGCGCGCCCTCCGCGAGGGGATCCTCTGCTTTAGGCGCAAGCTCGACACCACCGAGGCGCTTGTAGAGGAGGCACGGCGCACCGGTCTCGACGTCCAGCGGTTCCGCATCGACCTCGGCTCCCACGCGATCGTGGAGGCGTTCGGCGCCGATCTCGAGCTCACGCGCAACCCGCCGGAAACCGCACGGCGGGAGGGGAAGGTGGAGCAGCGGCATGGCGGCGAGCGTCTGCCGTTCCCGAGCGCCGTGTTCATCGGCGAGGACGGCTCCGAGCACGGCGTCTTCGGCCGCGCGCCCTACGAGACGTGGGCGGCCGCCGCGGAGGCAGCCGGCGCGCGGCGAACGCGCGAGGAGCAGCTTTCGCCCTTGGCGGCCGTGCATCGGTTCGGCCGGATCGCGACCGCCGAGGTCGAGGCTGTGTGCGACCTGCCCACGCCGAGAGCCGCCGCCAAGCTGTGGGAGCTGGCATCGGACTGGAAGCTGAAGCCGGTGCGCGTGCTCACCGGCTGGCTTTGGGAGCCGGCCTAGTCCTCGTCCGCGGCCGCGCGCACTACGAGCACCGGACGGTCAGCGTGCTGCAGCACGCCGTGGGAGGTGCTGCCGAGCACCAGCGATTTCAGCCCGCCCTGCCCCCTCGAGCCCACCACGATTGCGGCCGAGTCACGCTCGCGAGCGAGCCTGACGAGCGTCTGGGCGACTGAGACCTCGTCGGCGACGGCCAGCGCCTCGGCCTCGAAGCCCGCCTGGCGCGCGATCTCCGCTCCGCGCTGAGCCGTCCGCTGTGACGCCTCCGCCAGCGCCTGGTCGACCTCCAAGGACGCGCGCACGTCGATCGGCGGCAACGCCGCGTCCACGCCAAGCGACGAGGTCGTGTACTCGAGTGCCGTGCCCGGCTCCCACACCGCCACGACGAGGGCGGGCTTGCCGGTGAGCACGCTTCCGGCCTCGCGCACAGCGCGCTCCGCGGCCTCAGAGCCGTCGAAGCCGATCACAATTGGACCGGAAGCCACGGGGCAAGCCTATGGGTTTGGAGCGAAGCCGCGCTCGCGGCGGCCGGTGATCCCCGCGGACGGGATCTCCACGAGGCCGGCCTCGGAGGTGACGGAGCCGATCCGCGCCGCGCCTGGGTGGTGCTTCGCGAGCAGCTGGGTCGCGCGTTCGGCATCGGCCTCCGGGACGACCGCCACCATGCCGACGCCCATGTTGAACGTCTCCCACAAGTCTGCGGGTGCGATCCCGCCCCGCTCGGCGATCAGGCCGAACACCGGCGGCGCCGGCAGTGGCTCGTCGACCCGGAAGCCCACGTCGTCGTTCAGTCGCAGCAGGTTCAGCATGCCGTCACCGGTGATGTGGGCGAGGCCGCGCACGGCGGTTTCCGAGCGCAGCAGCTCCAACACCGCACGCACGTAGATCACGGTCGGCTCGAGCAATACCTCGCCGACGCTTGCGCCGCCGAGCTCGCGCGGCGTCTCGTCGAGCTCGCTGAGCACGCTGCGCGCGAGCGTGTACCCGTTCGAGTGGAGACCGCTCGACGGCACGCCGATCAGCGCGTCCCCAGGCTCGATGTGATCGCCAGTGACGACCCGGTCGAGCTGCACCGTGCCGAATGCCGACGCTGCGAGGTCGAAGCCGAAGGGCGACGGATGTCCGCGGATCAGCTCTGGGAGCTGCGCGAGCTCGCCGCCCGGAATCTCGATGCCGGCTTGCTCGGCTCCCGCTTTCAGGCCCTCGCCGATCTGGCGCAGCATCTCGGGGTTGGCCGCCTCGACCGCGATGTAGTCCACGAGCGCGATCGGCTCGGCGCCGACGCACACGAGGTCGTTCACGTTCATGGCGATGCAGTCGATGCCGACCGTGTCGAAGCGCCCGAGCTGCTCGGCGAGGATCACCTTCGA
>DASVXS010000029.1:0-15179 GCA_036392575.1 Thermoleophilaceae bacterium
CCGACCCCAGCAGCGCGCGCGGCGCGCCGACTGGCGCCTTCGCTTCGTGATCTTCTGGGCGGGGATGCGCGGCGCGGTGTCGCTCGCCGCTGCGCTCGCGATCCCGCTCGAGACCGACGCGGGCGCACCGTTCCCGCAGCGCGACCTCGTCATCTTCCTGACGTTCGCGGTGATCCTCGTAACGCTCGTGGCGCAGGGGCTCACGCTGCCCACGGTGATCCGTGTGCTCCGGGTGCACGACGACGGCTCCGCCGAGCAGCAGGAGGAGGTGACCGCGAGGCTCGCGGCGGCAGACGCAGCGCTCGCGCGCCTCGACGAGCTGCAGGAAGAGGATTGGACCCGTGACGACACGATCGAGCGGATGCGCGCGCTGTTCCAGTACCGGCAGCGCCGCTTCGCCGCGCGCGTCGACGGGGACGATCCCGAGGGCATCGAAACGCGCTCGATCGCCTTTCAGCGCACCCAGCGCTCGGTGCTCGAGGCGCAGCGGGCGGCGATCTGGGACCTGCAGCGCCGCGGCGTGATCTCCAACGACGTGACGCACCGGCTCGAGCGGGAGCTCGACCTCGAGGACGAGCGGCTCGAGATCTAGTCGGTGTTGCGTGTTGGTGCCTAGACTGACGCCGTGCTGAGCGACTCGCTCGAGGAACGGCTCGAGGCGCTCGCCTACTGGCGCCAGCGCCGGGCCCGACTGCCGTGGTACCGGCGGAGCGCGCGCCGCGAGGCGGAGCGGATGGTGGCCGCGTGGGAGCCGCGCGTTCGGAGCGCGCTCGTGCTGGATCCGCGGGCGCCGCTGCCGGTTCGGCTGAACGCCGCCGGCCTGGTGCTGCGGACGCACGCGGGCCGCGCGGTGCAGCGTGTGCGGCGCGCGGCGCTCATGACGGTCGCGGCCGTCAGTGCGGCTTTCCTGGCATCCGTCGCACTCATCCATTTGATCGCCTGAGCGGTCTGGCGAGCCCTCGACGGGGCGCACGCACCAGCAACATCGTGCGGCGCGCACCATTGCGACGCGCGGCGGCGGTCGGTCAGAGTGCCAGCGATGGCGGTCTTCGCCGGCTCCTCAACGTCCCCAGCCGCTGAGGCCGAACCGGCCGCCACGATGGCTGCACTCACCGCCGCCGCGGTCGAGGCGGGCCGCCGCGTAGGCCCGCGCGGCCAAATCGACGCGGCCGCCGTGCGGCGTGACGCCGGCCGCGAGCTCCGTCGCCGCGCGCCCCGCGGAAGCCACGCGCACTGGGAGGCGCCGCCGGACCGGCCAGATCCGGTCGATCTCCTGAGCGCCTCGAACGACGGTCGCGTGCCCGAAGTCGCGGCTATCAGGATCGGCCGCATGGCGGCCTCGCCTTCCGCGTTCCTCTCCGGCAGCGCCGGACAGATAGCGTTCGATCTCCAGGACTCGCCGATGACCGGCCTCACGAGCTGGATATGCGGCGACGCGCAGCTGTCGAACTTCGGCGTGTGCTCGTCGCCGGAGGGCGAGCTGGTGTGCGACATCAGCGACTTCGACGAATCGATCGTCGGCCCCTGGGAGTGGGACGTGAAGCGGCTTGCGGCCAGCATCGTGCTGGCCGGCCGGGAGCGCGGCTTCCGTGACGCCGACTGCCGCGACGCGGTCGAGACGGCAGTGGGCTCCTACCGGCGGCGGCTGGGCGAGATGGCCGCGCGCCCATTGATCGACGCGCACTCCGCGCGCTGGCAGGACGGCGACGTCGTAGGCGCGGCGTTGCGGCATGGCAGCGTACCCCCGCGCCCCACCGTGCGTCGCGAGAACGGCGGCTGGCACTTCGATGAGTCGCCTCCGCTTCTCGTGAGGCTCGGCGACGAGCACACGGAGAAGGTGCTCGGTGGTCTCGACCGCTACGTCTCCACCCTGCGCAGCGACCTGCGCCGCCTCGTTCGCGGCTACGCGCTGCGCGACGTGGCCCTCGAGGTCTTGGGAGTCGGAACCGCCGGCACCCGCAATGTCTTGGGCCTGATGGTCGGCAACGGCGACAGCGATGTGCTCTTCCTGCAGATCACGGAGGCGCGCGCCTCGCAGCTTCGCCCCTATCTCGCCTCGCAGCCGCGGCGCCACGAGGGCCGCCGCGTGGTGGACGCTCAGCACGCCATGCAGGCGCTGCCCGACCCGTTCCTCGGCTGGACCGCGATCGACGGTCGTGAGTACTACGTGCGCCAGCTCAAGGACATCAAGCGCTCAGCGGCCGTGGGCGAGTTGCAGCGCCTGCGCGACCTCCGCGACTACGGGCACCTGGCCGGCGGGACCCTCGGCATGGCACACGCGCGCTGCTTCGACGCGACCACGCTCACGGCGTACCTCGGCTCCGGCGCGCGCTTTGCTGCGGCCATGGCGGAGTTCGGTGTGCGCTACGCGGACCAGACCGAGCGCGACCACTCCGAGCTCGTGAGGGCCATCAAGCGCGGACGCGTGGAGGCCGAGCTTGGAATCTGACGGGCCGATTCACCTACTTCGGGTGATGCGCCCTCCGCTCGGGTTGTTGACGATGCACGAGACCCGGGGCGCGGTGCACCTCCGCCGGGCCCCAGCGGCGCTGCCGGCACTGCCCCCTCGTCATGCCGGCAGCGCCAAACCTTTTCGCGGAGAGGAAGGTCATGACTAGTGCAACGGTGAAAGAACGGCGCGCAGATGGGAAAGCGCCAGGACCCCGCCTCAAGCGCGCCCCCACCGAGCTGAGCGCGGCGGCGCCCTCGCCGTTCCCGCCGATCGCGGACTATGCCTTCCTCTCGAACTGCCATACGGGTGCGCTCGTAGCGCCCGATGGGGCGATCGGGTGGCTCTGCGTACCGAGCTTCGACTCACCGAGCATCTTCGCGACCCTCCTCGACCGCGAGGCCGGCTACTTCCGGGTCGGGCCGTTCGGGATGAACTCCACCTCGCAGCGCATCTACGAGCCGGGTACGAACACCATCATCACCACGTGGAACACGCCGAGCGGCTGGGTCGTTGTGCGCGACGCGTTGACGATGGGGCCACGCCACGCGGAGGACACGATCACCCCGCATACGCGGCCGCCCGCCGACGACGATGCCGACCACGTTCTCGTGCGCACCGTCGAGTGCATCCGTGGGAGTGTGGAGATCGAGGTGGTGTGCGAGCCGGTCTTCGACTATGGCCGCACACCGGCCGAGTGGAAGATGGTAGGAAGCGACCGCCTCACGGCGGACGCGAGCGGGGCCGGCCAGACCGTGCGGCTGCGAACGGACATCCCGCTGGGGATCGAGGGCAGCCAGGCGAGGGGACGACACGTGCTCCGCGAGGGCGAGACGCTGTACACCTCGCTGTCGTGGGCCGAGGGACTCGCAGGCCCGGCGACCGCAGTCGAGGCAAACGAGGCGCTCGCCCGGACCACCCGCTTCTGGCGCGGCTGGCTCGCAAACGCGCGCCTCCCCGACCACCGGTTCCGCCAGATCGTGGAGCGCTCAGCGCTCGCGATCAAGGGGCTCACCTACATGCCAACCGGCGCCACGGTGGCGGCGCTCACCACGTCGCTGCCCGAGACGCCTGGCGGTGAGCGCAACTGGGACTACCGCTTCACCTGGATACGCGACTCGACCTTCACGCTACAGGCGCTCCACTATCTGGACCTCGACTGGGAGGCCCAGGATTTCATGCAATTCGTCGCCGACCTCGAGCCGAACGACGACGGCGCGCTCCAGATCATGTACGGGATCGACGGTCGCCGCGACCTCACCGAATGGACGGTGGAGGAGCTCTCCGGCTACGCGGGCGCTCGGCCGGTGCGCGTGGGAAACGGTGCGTACGACCAGCGCCAGAACGACGTGTTCGGAGCCGTGCTCGACTCCATCCTCCTGCACACGCGACGCAGCCAGCGACTGCCTAGGCGGCTGTGGCCGATCGTGGAGTCCCAGGCGAAGTGCGCCACGGACGTGTGGCGGAACCCGGACCAGGGGATCTGGGAAGCCCGCGGCAAGCCACGGCACTACGTCTCCTCGAAGCTCATGTGCTGGGTCGCGCTAGATCGCGCGGCGCAACTCGCGGTCATCCGCGGCCACGACCACTTGAGCGCCGGCTGGCGCGAGACCGCCGACGAGATCAAAGCCGAGATCCTCGACCGGGGCGTCGACAGCCGCGGCGTGTTGAAGCAGCACTACGAGACCGACGCGCTCGACGCCTCCAGCCTCCTGGCCGCAATGTTCGGGTTCCTGCCCGGCAACGACAAGCGCATGCAAGCGACCGTGCTGGCGATAGCCGATGAGCTCACGGACCACGGCTACGTGCTGCGCTATCGGACCGGCGAGACGGACGATGGCATGTCCGGTAAAGAGGGCTCGTTCCTGATCTGCTCGTTCTGGCTGGTGTCAGCGCTCGCGCGGGTGGGCGAGATGCAGCGTGCACGCGACCTGATCGACAAGCTCCTGCGCGTTGCCTCACCGCTCGGCCTCTACGCGGAGGAGTTCGACGCCGACACGGGCCGGCACCTGGGCAACTTTCCGCAGGCGTTCTCACACCTCGCCCTGCTCGAGGCCGCGGCGCACATCATCGTCGCCGAGCGGCTCGCGGAGTTCCGCTGAGTCCTCAGTCCGAGGCGACGACGATGAGCGCGCCCGGACGAAGGTCGAGGAAGGCCTGCGAAACGCTCTTGGAGCGCGGGCTCGGAGTGCCCCTCAGGTAGATCGCGACCGGCGCGGCCATCGGCGGAGTGCCAGCGTCCGGCTCCATGCCGAGCGACTCATGCGGGTCTGGCGGGGGGAGTTGAGGCCTCATCAGAGGCTTCATCTACCCCACCGCGGGAAAATCCATCCCTCTCGTCGGTAGCCGCCCGGCCGCGTCCCCGCCGCTCGGCGAAGCTCCGCCTGATGCGCGCGGCCGTGTCGCCCGGCTGTGCGTCAGGAAACTCGCGCGCGGTCTGCCGCCGCAACAGCTCCACGCCCAGCACGATCAATACGGCGAACAGGAGGATCCCGATCGGCTTACGAAGCGCCGGCGTGGGTCCCCAGAGCAGGAGCAGCAGGTACAGGAAGGCGACCACCGCGTAGACGGCCGGGAGGCTGTAGCGAAGTGGCGACGCGAGGGCTCGGCGGGCACCTACGGCGAGCACCGTCGGACCAGCCAGCCAGGCGGCGAAGACGAACGCCACGCCGTATGCGACCGCTGCGATACCGATGTCGTAGAGCAGGGACGTGCCGATGTTCCAAGCGTCGTGCGCTGCCGGCTTCACCGTCTGCCCCTTCACGAGCGTATCGACGAGCTCGTTGCCGCCCACCCGACGCGCGAACAGGACCAGCACGCCCAGCGCGACGAAGGACCAGCCCACGCGGCGCAGGGCGACGCGGCGCCAACCACGCGCGAACCACACAGCGAGCGCACACAAGGCGACGAAGATTCCCGTGAGCCAGAAGGCGAGATGGCGGATCGCGTCGGCCACG
This sequence comes from Thermoleophilaceae bacterium, assembly GCA_036392575.1. Classification (GTDB taxonomy): domain Bacteria; phylum Actinomycetota; class Thermoleophilia; order Solirubrobacterales; family Thermoleophilaceae; genus JADGHQ01. The sequence continues at coordinate 5,407 of DASVXS010000029.1, forward strand.
TCCTGAGCAGCCGAAAGCTGGTCCGAGCGGAGGATCACGAGCTCGCCGCTCGACGGCGGCAGCGTGACGCCGAGCTTCTTTTGCGCCTTCGCACCCGCTCCGCCCTGAACCTTGCCCCGGGCAGCGTTCACCTGGCTCTGTGAGAGCCCGGCGCCCGTGGCGAGCTGGTTCACGAGCCCGTGGAGGTTGAGCACCACCTCGCCGTTCTGGGTCGAGACGTTCTTGCCGCCTCCGTTCAGGATCGCAAGCAGCTCCTTGTGAGCGGTGCGGTTGGCGTTCTCCCAGTAGGTCTGAGCGCGAGGCGAGTCGAGCAGGCGCGGCGCGGCGCGATCGGCGAGATCGCGCAGCCCGGCCGCGGCCGGACCCGCCAGAGCAGACGCGCGCGGGGGAAGCACCTGCTGAAGCTCCGCCGAGACGTCGACCGAGCTGAACAGCTCGTCCACGAGGTAGGCGCCCACCGCCTGCTGGATCTTCTGGTCGGCCAGGAGCCGGCTGCTCGTGTCGACCCAGTTGTCCGTGTTGAGCGCCTGGCGGTTCGCCCAGAGAGACAGGCTCGCGACCAACCCGACCACAAAGGCGAGCGCGAGCAGGCTCGCAACGAGCACGCGGTGCTGGCGCGCTCCGGGGCGGGTCTCAGCCATGCCGAGTCACGTGTTGAAGATCGCCCCAGCGGGCAGCCGGGGCATCGCCCAAAAGGGATGAATCGGCGCGTGTGCGCGCCTCCCCCCGAGCGTGGTGGGCGCACCCTTGAGCGCGATCTGGACGGGTGCGAGCGTTGCCGCAACGCCGTCCTCAACCACAGGAGGAGCTCATGACGGTCCAAACTCCAGCCGCGGGCGAAACGACCGCCTACGCCGCGTACGAGGAGCACGGCAGCGGCTGGGTCACGTTCGCCGGCATCATGCTGATGATCGTCGGAACGATGAACGTGATCTCCGGCATTGCCGCGATCGACAACGCCAATTTCTACGTCGGGAACGCGCAGTTCTTCTTCAGCGACCTGAACACGTGGGGATGGATCGTGCTGATCATCGGCGCGGCGCAGCTGCTGTCAGCGCTCGGGATATGGGCGCGCAACCAGTTCGCCCGCTGGCTCGGTGTTCTATTCGCGAGCCTGAACGCGATCGCGCAACTACTGTTTCTGCCGGCCCAGCCACTCTTCTCGCTGGCGCTGTTCACCATCGACATCCTGGTGATCTACGGCCTCATTGCCTACGGCCGCCACGAGCCTGCCGTGTAGCCGTCACACCACGGGTGGAGGCGCCGCGCGCCCTTCCTCGGCCAGGAAGATCAGCGTCGCCTTCACCCGGCGGCTCACGTCGTCCGAGTCGCGCAAGCCGAGCTTCATGAAGATCGCGTTGATGTGCTTCTCGACCGCGCGCTTCGTGAGGAAGAGCGACGATGCCACCGCGGCGTTGCTCTTGCCCGTCGCCACCTCGGCGAGCACTTCGCGCTCGCGTGCCGTGAGGTCGGCGAGCCGCGAGTCGGCCACTCGCGACCGCTCCGCGATGAGTGTGTCCACGATCTTCGGGTCGACAACCGAGCCGCCCTCGGCGACGGCGCGGATCGCCGCCGTCAGCTCGCCGCGGTTCCCAACCCGCTCCTTGAGCAGGTAGGCGCGGCCGGCTGAGCCGCCGTCGAAGAGCTCGAGCGCGAAGCCGGGCTCCGCGTACAGGCTCAAAACCACCACCCCGATCTCGGGCCGAGTCTCGCGCAGATGCGTGGCTACCCTGATGCCCTCTCGTTCCAGCGCCGGCGGCATTCGGATATCGGTCAGCACAACGTCAGGTTCCTCGCGGTCGATCGCATCGCGCAGACTTTGGGTGTCCTCCGCGACCGCCACCACCTCGATGTCCGGAGCGGAGGCGAGCAGCTGCGTGAGGCTCTCACGCACCAAGTAGCTGTCCTCCGCAATCACCACGCGGATACTCATCTCCCCCGAGCGTACGCGCCGCCCCGAACGGCAGTCAACCACCGGTCAGGCGTCGATCAGGCCCAGTTTCGCCGCGTGCGCGACCGCCTCCGAGCGCGAGGACGCGTCGAGCTTGCGGTACACGGAATGCGCTTGCGTCTTCACGGTGTTCGCCGACACGTAGAGCCGTCCCGCGATCTCGCGGAAGGACAGGTGTGTCGGGAGGAAACCGAGTATGCGGAGCTCGGCCGCCGTGAGTGGTGAGGCTCGCTCGCCGCTCGAGCCGGACACTGACGCGACGCTTGCCCCGACCGAAGCCACCCAGCTCTCGAGCCCCGGAGCTTTCCCCGCGCCCGCAGCCGCGCGCGCGGCTTCGTCGAGCAGCCTGCCGGCTTCGGCAACGTTCCCGAGGCGGAGCTCCGTCCGGGCCAACGCGAGCTTCGCCTGCACCTCGTACCAGCGCTGGAACGCCGCCTTGCAGCGGAGGAGGCGGACGGCGTGCCTGGCGTCACGGCGAGCGTCGTCGGTGCGGCCCAGATGCGCCCGCAGGGCGGCGGCGGCGGCAAACACGATCGCGGAAGCCGGCTCATCCCGCAGGGCGTGCCGGTCGAGCTGCGCCGCGGCGCGGCCGATCAATGCTGCTCCCTCGTCCCACTCCTCGCGCTCGATCGCGATGAGAGACAGCTGCGCGAGGCACTGTGCCTGCAGTGCGGGTGCCGACGCGGCGCTCCGGCGCACTCCCTCTTCGAGGCGCTCCTCCGCCCGCGCGGTCTCGCCTGACAGATACAGGCCGACACCCTCGAGCAGGCAGCAGATCGAACGCCACGCGCTCGAGCCCTGCGCGAGCTCATAGGCGCGACCGGCATCGCGAACCATGCCGGACGCGCCCCCTCGCGCGAGCGTCGCGCTCAGGATCGCGAATCCCGCGTCGAGCGCCGGCTCCGGCGATCGGTCGGAGGCCTCGTACGCGACCTGCTCCCAGAGTTGCGCCGCCTCGTATTGGCCGCGCGCGGCATACAGGTGGGCGGCCGCGAGCGCGAGGGCCGGATGGGCTCGTTGCTGATCCTCGGTGAACTGACCGAGGGCCTTCGCGAGGTCCTCGTGGCGGCCGCTCGCAAGCTGTTGCGGAGCAGCGCGCCACAGCAGTGTTGCCGCCCGCTCGATGTCATGGGCCGCCACGGCGTGCCGAAGCGCCGCCCCCAGATCGCCGTTCTGCTCGTGCCATTCGCTGGCACGGTGCTGGAGCTCGGCCAGGCGGCGCGGCGCGGCGCGGCGCAGCTCGCCGTCGAGCGTGTCCTTCAACATCGTGTGGCAGCGGTACGTCGTCCCGTGCCTGTCGAGCGGGACGAGCATCACGTTGCGCCGGGCGAGCCCCTGCAGCACACGCTCCGACCCAGTGCGCCCGAGCACCAGATCGCATGCCGGTCCCGAAAGCTCTTCGAGTACGGCGGTGTGGACCAGGAACTCTGCCGCCGCGGCCGGAAGGTCTGCGAGCAGCTCGTCGCGGATGTACTCGGACACCATCATGTCGTCGCCGCCGAAGCGCGCCGCCGCGTCGGTGGAGCCCGCCTGTTCGCCGACGGATAACGCCGCCAGATAGAGGCCCGCGGGCCAGCCCTCGGTGCGGCGCATCAACGTGTCCAGCACATCGGCGCCGGCCGATACACCGGCGTTCCGTAGCAGCGAGGCTGCCTCGGCGGTCGTCATCGCGAGCTCGCGGGCCCGCACCTCGGCAAGCTCGCGGTTCGCGCGCAGTCGTGCGATCGGCAGCGGCGGCTCGGACCGCGTGCCCAGTGCGAGCTGCGATCCAGCAGGTATGTGCCGCGCCAGGGCGCGGAGAGCATCTACCGCATCGGCATCGCGGAGCACGTGCGCGTCGTCGAGCACGAGGACGAACGGCGCGCGCCGCACGAGGCGCGACAGCAGGGCATCGGCCGGCGGCTGACGCCGCGGCAGTGCCTTCACCACACCTCCGCCCGCCGGCTCGAGCGCGTCGAGGGCGCGCGCGATCGACGTGCAGAGCACCGCAGGATCGTCATGCGACTCGTCGAGCGTCAGCCATGCGAACGGCCGCGAATCGCGAGCATCCCACTGCCTGAGCAAAGTGCTCTTGCCGTAGCCCGCGGGGGCGACGACCACCGCAAACGTCGCCTGCGCCGAGTCCATCAGCCGGCGCACGAGGCGCGGGCGATCGACGATCTCGCTGCGGGCGCGCCGAGGCGCCAGGGATGTGAGTGTCTGCACCGCGACAGCGCTTGAAGCGCGCACCGCGCCTGATCGTGATCGTTCGCCCATGTGTGCCGTCCTCTGCTGCGACTCCGACCCTCTCGGGAGACGAGCCGGTGGGCAAGGAGGCTCACCTGCCTGTGCTGATGGGGCCTGCACCACCCGGCGCAAGGGTGCGGCGAGACACAGCGTTCACCCCGTTCGGATGATGCCGCTTTGCCGGTACTGGCCTAGGTTCGGAGGTCCGGTGCCGCAACGCCGTCCACGGCATCGGCTCGTCAGCCACACCAAGGAGGACACATGGCAGATCTCGTAGCGATTGGCTACAACGACGAGACTACGGCCGCAGCAGCAGCGGATGAAGTCAGGCGCCTCTCGGCCGATCTGATCATCGAACCCGAGGCGGTCGCCGTGATCTCGCGCGACGCCGACGGGAAGTACCACGTGACCACCGACCATCACCCAGTCGGCGGTGGCGCGTCGTGGGGCATGTTCTGGGGTCTGCTTTTCGGCCTTCTCTTCTTCATCCCGGTGTTCGGCATGGCCGTCGGGGCGGGCCTCGGCGCGCTCTTCGGGAAGATCGAGAAGACGGGCATCGACAAGCAGTTCCAAGAGCAGGTCCGCGACATGGTGAAGCCCGGGACATCCGCGCTGTTCGTGGTCGTCGACAAGGTCACGCCCGACAAGGCGGTCGAAGCGCTGAGCCGCTTCGGCGGCACCGTTCTGAAGTCCTCGCTCTCGAAGGATGCCGAGAACGAGCTTCAGGAAGCTCTCCACGGCGCGCCCGTGAGCGCTTGACGGGACAGACTGCTCCGGCTCCATGCGGGGAGCCGGGGCCCGCGGCGATGACTGCACCTGGCGGAACCCTGAAAGACCGGCCCGCGGACGGCAGGGTCGGCGTCCTCGTGGTCGATGACCAGCTGCTCTTCCGCGAAGCCGCGCGCGAGGTGATCGCCGCGACTCCGGGATTCGAACTGGTCGGCGAGGCGGTGTCAGGCGAGCAGGCGCTCCGCGCCGCCGACGAGCTCTGCCCCGACCTGATCCTGCTCGACGTGCGGATGCCGGGCATGGGCGGTGTGGAGGCCGCGGCGCGCCTGCACAAGGCTCACCCCGATCAGCTCGTGGTGCTGATCTCCACGGAGCAGCCCGACGTCGTGGAGCGACGCGTGAAGACGCACGACGCGGCGGCGATCGTCCCCAAACACTGCTTCGGCGCGGCACTCCTGCGCAGTCTCTGGCGCATGTACGGATCAGCTCCCGGATAACGCCCGAATTTGCCAAGGGCGGCGCCTCCGGCGGTACGATCTGTGTAGCGCCATCATGGCCGATATCGCCGAGACCACGTCGACGCGGCTGCGCCCCAGAACGTCGACTGGGACCGCTGTTGCACTAACCGGAGCCCTTGTCACGACCGCAGCGTTGTGGTTCGTGGCCGCGAACGCTGCCGACGAGGATCGTGCGCTTTCGATGGTCACGCGCGGCCTCGCGATCGCGCTGCCGATCGGGCTGGGAGCATTCCGGCTCAACCGCAACCCAGGCGATCGCTTCGCCAAGTTGCTGGTGGCAGCCGGGCTTGTGTTCTCGCTGACGAGTCTCGCCGAGGCCGATGGCGCTGTGCCGTACAGCATCGGCCGGGCGCTCGTGTGGGTCGTCGAGCCAGTCGTGGTCTACCTGCTGCTCGCCTTCCCCACCGGGCGCATCACGACCGCTGTTGAGCGGCGTCTCGTCTGGGCAGTCGTCCTCCTGGCCGGCCTCCTCTACTTGCCCACAGCGCTGATCGAGGAGGGGTTCCCGACGCCCAATCCGTGGGCCAGCTGCGGCGAGCAGTGCCCGCACAATGCACTCGCGCTCGGCTCTGCTCCGGAAGTGATGGACGTCGTCCGGCCTCTCCGCGAGGTGCTCAGCGTGCTGCTTTTCGGGGCCGTCGTGGTCGTCCTATGGCGGCGTACACGCCGCGTCCGGCCGATGCTCCAGCACGCGCTCGTCCCGGTGGTGGCGATCGCACTGGGCCGTGTGGTGGCGCTCGCCGCATACGACGTGCTTCGCGCGACTGACGGGCAGTCCGACGCGACGGGGGTGATCGGATGGCTGTACCTGTTCTCGCTCCCGGCGATCACCGTCTGCTTCGCGATCGGCCTGGTGAACCAGCGTGTCTTCGCTGCGGGAGCGCTCGAGCGCCTAGCCCTCGAGCTTGGGCCGCACGCGAACGCCGCCAACCTGCGACTGGCGATGGCGGAACAGCTCGACGATCCGGAGCTGCGTGTCGTGTACTGGCTGCCCGGCGATCCGGGCCGCTGGATCGACGAGACCGGCTGGCCCGTGAAGCCGCCGCAGCAGGAAAACGGGCAGGTGGTCACCAAGGTCAACGACGGCGGCCAACCGGTCGCGGCGGTGGTACACGACGCTGCGCTTGCGCAAGACCCGAAGTTCGTGGAGGCGGCCTCGGTATACGCGCTGGCTACGCTCGAGAACGAGCGCCTCATCGGCCGGCTGCACGGCTCGCTCCGCGAGCTCGCGCAATCACGGGCCCGGCTCGTCGCCGTGGCCGACGAGGAACGCCGCAGGATCGAACGTGACTTGCACGACGGCGCGCAGCAGCGCCTCGTCGCCCTTCGGATCAAGCTCGAGCTGATCGCTGAGCGGCTCCAGGAGCTGTCCCCGCATGATGCTGCAGCCTTGCGGGAGCTGGAGGACGTGGTGGAGACGACGATCGAGCAGGTGCGCTCGTTCGCACGCGGGATCTACCCGGCGCTGCTTGCGGAGCGGGGGCTCGACGAGGCGCTGCGCGCGCTCGCGCGCGACTGCCCGCTGCCGACGGCCGTGTACACCGAGGACGTGGAGCGCTACTCCCATGAGATCGAGGCGACCGTGTACTTCACCGTGGCCGAGGCGCTGCAGAATGCCACGAAGCACGCGCGCGGCGTCACCGCCGCGACCATACATGTGCGAGGCGGCGAGCGCCTCGAGTTCGACGTGCACGACGACGGCGAGGGCTTCGCGCCCGAGACCGCGTTCACCGGCGTCGGCCTCGTCAACTTCCGCGACCGGCTCGAGGCCGTCGGGGGCGAGGCGAGCGTTCGCTCGACCCCGAACTACGGCACCACGGTCTCCGGCAGCATCCCGCTCGAGGTGGGCACGTGAACTGGCCGGCCCGGAGGCGCTCGTACGACGCGGACGGCCTCACCCCGGCTCTCCTCGAGAACCTGGCAGACGCCGTGGTCGCCTGCGACGCGGAGGGCAGCATCGTCCTGCTCAACCGCGTGGCACGCGACCTGCTGGCGCCGGCCGGGGCGCCCGTCGTCGAGGTCCCGCTCGAACGCGCCCTCCGCGGGGAGGACGTTCGCGATGAGCAGCTGGAGCTGCCATCCGCCGATGGACCCTCCGTCTTCCTCAACGTGAGCGGAGGGCCGCTTCGCAACAGGCGCGGTTCCATCGACGGTGCAGTGCTGGTCATGCAGGACTGCACCGCGCGCGTCGCGATGGAGAACGAGCTTCGCCTCCAGAGCGTGATCGCCGAGAGGATGGCGGAGGGGGTCGTGCTTGTTCGCGCGAGCGACGGCGTGATCGTCTATGCGAACGAGCGGTGGGAGCGGATGTTCGGCGCCGGGCGCGGCGAGCTGCTCGGGCAGCACGTCTCGGTCGTGAACGCGCCGACCGAGAAGCCGCCCGAGGAGCGAGCGCAGGAGATCATCGGGGCGCTCGAGCGCGACGGAGTATGGAGCGGCGAGATCCGCAACATTCGCCGAGACGGCACGCTGATCTGGACGGTGGCGCACATCTCCACATTCGAGCATCGCGACCACGGGACCGTCTGGATCTCGGTCCAGAGCGATGTGACGCCGCGGAAGGCCGCGCAGGACGCCATGCGTGAGGCCGAAGAGCGCTTCCGAGGAGTGTTCGAGCACAGCCCGTTCGGGATCGCGCTCCTTGGGCAGGACCTGCGCCTCCGCGAGACCAACCGTGCCTTCGGCGAGATCACCGGCTACTCACCCGATGAGCTCGTCGGCGAGTCGCTGCCGGAGTTCTCAGTCGTGTTCAACGGCCATCAGTCGAATCACCGCGTGGTGACGCGGCTCGCCACGAAGAGCGGCGAGACGGTTCCGGTCGCGATCACCGGCACAGCGGTCCACGGCGCGGACGGGGATCCCCTGTACGGCATCGCGGTCGTGCAGCCGATCGACGCCTGACGCTCCGGTGTCCATCCCCGCAGAACGGGTAACGGCAGTCCCAACGCAACCCGACCAGGGGAGATGTGATGGAAGGCAGCCAGGAGACCGGCCAGGTCACAGGCGTCAAGGACAAGGACTACAACATCATCTGGTTCACGGAGCAGTCGCTGAGCAACGCGCTGCGCCTGGAGACCTACATCCAGGACGCCCAGCGTGAAGGCGACTCCGAGCTCGCCGACTTCTTCCGGCGCGCTCAGGAGGCGAGCCGCAAGGGCGGTCAGCAGGGCAAGGAGCTGCTGCGCGCCCGCCTAGGCTGACCTGAACGGCCCGGCCGCGAGCTAGGCGTCGCGTTGCGCCGGCTCGCGGCTGTCGAGCCCAAGCCGGTGCGCCACCGCGGCCGCCTCGGTTCGGCTGCGCACGCCGAGCTTCGAGAGGATGCGGGAGACGTGCACGCTCGCGGTCTTCTCGGCCATGAAGAGCGTGTCGCCGATCTCGCGGTTGGTCCTGCCGTCGGCCACGAGCGCGAGCACCTGTCGTTCGCGCGGCGTCAGGCCGAAGGGCTCTTCCTCCTCGACCTCGCCGGGCTCGGGCTCTTCCGCGGCGGCCTCGTCCTCGAGCCGCAGGCGCGCGCGGGCGATCAGGCCTTCAACCTCGCGCTCGAGCCATCCGGCCCCGAGCTCACGAGCGGTACGAAGTGCATTGCCGGCCCACAACGCCGCCTGCTCGCGGTCGCCGGCCTGCACGTGGGCCTCTGCCCCGCGCCATCTCGCGAGCGCCGCCTCGTAGGGCCACTCGAGGCGGTCCCAGGCGGAGGCTGCCTCGGCCCAGCACGAGGGCTCGGGGATGCCATCGACCCGCGTCCCCTCTGCCTCGGCCATGGCGAGCCAGGCACGCTCGACCGGCCGGTCGCCTTCCGCGCCTGCGCGCAGACGCGAGACCATCGCCTCCGCGCGGAATTGCGCGAGTGCCGTGTCCTCGCCCAGGTCGCGTGCACGCTCGATCGCGGCCGCCTCGATCGCGACGCCGATGGCCGACAGGCGCACGATCCGGTTGGCGTCCTCGCTGCAGAACTCGATCCGGTCGAGCGCCTCGTCGACCGCGGCCCGCGCGGCGTCGATGTCGCCCTCGCGCAACGAGAGCGATGCGCGTAGCGCACCCCAGGTGCCGAGGAACTGCGGCTCGGTCGACTCGGCGACGAACTCCTCGATTTCCTCCAGGTACCGGCGCGCCGTGGCGTGATCGCCACGTCCGAGCGCAAACGTCGCGCGCTGTAGCAGCACGTACATCGTGGTGGTCGCCACGTAACGCCGTTCGGAAGGCGGCATCCAGGCCTCCGCCTCATCCCACTCGCCGAGCTGCCACTTCAGCTCGGCGATCATCACCGACAGCCAGTCTCGGGGCCGGGAGAACCCCGACACCACTTCGCGGCCACGCTCCACGACGGCAAGCGCCTCGCGCGTGCGGCC
>DASVXS010000030.1:0-5454 GCA_036392575.1 Thermoleophilaceae bacterium
CGCCGGCGGCGCGCTCCGTGTGGGGCCGCGCTCGGCGGGCGCCGTGCCGGGCCCGGCCGCCTACGGCCGCGGCGGCACCGAGCCGACCGTGACGGACGCGAACCTGCTGCTCGGCTACCTCGACGCGACGTCGCCGCTCGCCGGTGGCGTGGAGCTCGACCGCGACGCGGCCGAGCGCGCCGTGGGCGGGCTGGCTGGCGAGCTCGGCCTGAGCACGATCGAGGCCGCCGAGGGCATCGTGCGCGTCGCGAGCTCCGAGATGGCGCGCGCCGTGCGCGTGATGACGGTGGAGCGCGGCACCGATCCCCGCGAGCTCGTGCTGCTCCCGTTCGGCGGCGCCGGGCCGCTCCACGCGGCGGCGATCGCGGAGGAGCTCGACATGACGAGGGTGATCGTGCCGCGCGCTTCGGGCGTGCTCTCGGCGCTCGGCCTGCTCGTGTCCGAGCGGCGCCGCGACCTCGTGGAGAGCGTGCTGCTCTCCGGCGACGAGCTCGCCGAGGAGCGCGTGGCAGATGTGGTCGAAAGGCTCGCCGAGCGCGGGCGCGAGGAGCTGTCCGATCCCACTGCGGAAGTGCGCGCCGCGTACGACCTGCGTTATCGCGGCCAGGCGTTCGAGCTGACTGTTGACGGCGAGCCTGCGCCGGACCCAGCCGACCTGCGCCGAGCATTCGAGGCGGAGCACGAGCGCCGCTACGGTTACGCCGACCCGGACGCTCAGCTCGAGCTGGTGACCGTGCGGGTGGCGGTCGCGCTGCCCGGCGCCGAGCTCGCCGCACCGCGGGCAGCCGCCGAACCGACTGTGTCGGAACGCGAGGTGACGATTCGGGGCGAGCGGCTTCGCGCGACCATCCACCGCGGGTCGTTCGAGCGCGTGGAGGGCCCCGCTATCTGCGAGCTCGCGGAGGCGACGCTGGTCGTGCCGCCCGGATGGAGCGGCGGCGAGGACGTCGACGGAACGATCTCGATCGAGAGGCGTTAGTGGACCCAGTCACGCTCCAGGTGATGCTCGGCGCGCTCCGCGCGGCCTGCGACGAGATGGGAGTGGTGCTCGTTCGATCGGCGCACTCGGCGAACATCAAGGAGCGGCGCGATTCCTCCACCGCACTGTTCGACGCCGAGGGCCAGATGGTGATGCAGGCCGAGCACATCCCGGTGCACCTCGGCGCGATGCCGTCCGCCGTCGAGGCGGTGCGCGCGGAGGAGCAGCGCCCGGGCGACGCCTGGATCCTCAACGACCCCTACCGCGGCGGCACCCATCTTCCCGACATCACGATGGTGTCCCCCATCTTCGCCGCCGGCGAGCTCACCGGATTCGCGGCCAGCCGCGCGCATCACGCCGACGTCGGCGGGCCGTTCCCCGGCAGCATGCCCGCCGGCTCGCGCACGCTCGAAGAGGAGGGCGTCGTGATTCCGCCGAGCCGCCTCGTCCTCGAGGGACGCCTCGACCAGCCGCTGCTCGACGAGCTCGTCTCGCGGATGCGCAATCCGGGGCAGCGGCGGGCCGACCTGCGCGCGCAGCTGGCCGCGAACCGCACCGGCGAGGAGCGAATGCGCGAGCTGGCGGACCGCTACGGCCGCGCCACGCTCGACCAGGCAATGGACGAGACGCTCGACTACGCCGAGCGCCGGACGAGAGCCCGCATCGCCGAGATGGAGGACGGCGAGCGCGAGGCGACCGACGTGCTCGAGGCCCCGGAAGGCGACCTCGAGCTGCACCTGCGCGCGACCGTGCGCGGCGCCTCGATGCAGCTCGACTTCGGCGGTTCAGCCGCGCAGCACGACGGCAACCTCAACTGCCCGCTCGCCGTGACGCTCTCGGCCTGTTACTTCGCCCTCCGGGTGCTGACCGACCCCGACGTGCCGCCCTGCGCCGGGGCCTACAGGCCTCTCACCGTGACGGCGCCGGAGGGCAGCCTGCTGAACGCCCGCCCGCCGGCCGCGGTGGTCGCAGGCAATGTGGAGACGTCCTCGCGCGTCGCCGATCTGGTGCTGGCGGCGTTCGGGCGCGCGCTCGGCCAGGGCACGATGAACAACCTCACGCTCGGGAACGACCGCTTCACCTACTACGAGACGCTCGGCGGCGGCCAGGGCGCCTGCCCCGACGCCGACGGGCCAAGGGCCGTGCACGTAGCGATGAGCAACACGCTCAACACCCCGATCGAGGCGCTCGAGCTCGAGTTCCCCCTGCGCGCCGTGGAGTACTCGCTGCGGCACGGCTCGGGCGGTGCCGGCCGCTTCAGCGGCGGCGACGGCGTGGTCCGCGAACTCGAGGCGCTCGAGCCGATGCGCTTCTCGCTGCTCACCGAGCGCCGCCGTCACGCGCCGCCGGGCGCGGCCGGCGGCGAGGCCGGCGCACCGGGGCGGAACCTCCTGAACGGCGCGGAGCTGCCGCCGAAGGCGAGCGGCGAGCTGCAGGCCGGCGACCGGCTGCGGATCGAGACCCCGGGCGGCGGCGGAAACGGGCGGCGCTGAGCCGCGCGTTACGCTGCCCCGCCGGGAAGAACGCTCACCGAAGGAGGGCAATGGAGGCGATCGAACGCGTCGCGTTCATCGGGCTCGGGATCATGGGCTCGCGGATGGCGGCGAACCTCTGCCGCGCCGGGTTCGAGGTCCACGCCTGGAATCGCACGCGCGAAAAGGCGGAGCAGCTCGCGGAGCAACACGGGGCCCAAGTGGCCGACACGCCGCGTGACGCGGCCGCGGCGTCGCAGGCGGTGATCACGATGGTGGTCGACTCGCCCGACGTGGAGGCCGTGATCTTCGGGCCGGACGGCGCGGCGGCCGGAATGCACGAGGGAGACATCGCGATCGACTGCTCCACGATCGCGCCCGAGGCGAGTCGGGCGATCGGCGAACGGCTCGCCAAGCAGGGCGTCGCCTTCCTCGACGCGCCCGTGACCGGCTCTAGCCCGAAGGCCGAAGACGGCACGCTCACGATCATGGTCGGAGGCGAGAAGGAGGCTTTCGACCGCGCCCGGCCGTTGCTCGACGCGATGGGCGAGCTGATCGTGCACGTGGGCGATCAGGGCCAGGGCGAGATGGCGAAGCTGATCAACAACATGGTCGCCGCCACCAATGCGGCGGCGCTCGCCGAGGCGCTTCTGCTGGCTCAGGCGACCGGCGTTAACTCCGACGCACTCGTGAGAATCATGGCCGCCGGATCGGGTAACTCGGCGATGCTCGGGTTGAAGGCGCGCCCCATGCTCGAGCGGCACTTCGATCCCCTGTTCAAGCTCGACCACATGCTCAAGGACGTCCGGCACGCACTGGACTCGGCGCGCGATGCGAAGGCCGCGATGCCGCTCGGAGAGCGGATCGAGGGCCTCTACGCGCGGGCCGCGGAAGAGGGACACGGGGACGAGGACTTTGCGGCCGTGATCCTCTCGATCGAGGAGGAATGAGACGAAAATCACGTTGACTGGCGCGTCAGCCAACTTGAATTCGGACATCAAATCCGTACAATCCCTGGCGGTTCCGCGCCAGCCCCGGTGCGTCAGCCCGGTGCGCGACGGAACCTTTCTCTTCTAGTTCTTTCTTCTTCTGACCTCTATCTATGCCGATTGCTCTCAAAGAATGGGCCGTGACCGTGCGCGCCCTCGCCGAAGGTGAGCAGCTGCTCACCCTCCGCAAGGGCGGGATCCGCGAAGAGCACAAGCACTTCGAGATCGAGCACGACCGGTTCTTCCTCTATCCGACCTTCGATCACCAGCGCAACGACCTCGTGCGCGAGTCCCACAAGTCCGAGCTCGGGCGCGCGCTCGAGGAGGGCGTGTGGGCCGCCGGCGAGCCGCCGGCGCGCGCGCTGCTTCAGGACGGCGGCGTGCCGCAGCCGGAGCGCGTTCGCATCCGCGCGTGGGCCGAGGTGGCCGCGAGCTACCTGATCACGGACCCGCGCTGCGTTGACGCGCTCTCGCCCTACTACGTGTGGTCCACCGACTACGCGGAGAAGCGCCTGGCGTGGAAGCGCCGTCATCCGCTTCACGTGATCATGCTCCGCACCTACCGCATCCCGCGTCCAGTCACCGTCAAGGTGCGCGACGAGTACGCGGGCTGCCGCTCGTGGGTGGAGCTTCATCGCGAGCTCCCGTTCGAGGGCACGCCCGTGCTCTCCGACGACGAGTTCGAGCGGGCCGCCGCCGAGATCGAGGCGATCGCGTCGGAAGCGGTTCCCGTCCTCGCGTAGCACAACCGGCGCGGCACCAGCACGCTTTGTGATTGAGTGCCCGCCGGTTTGCGCCGGTTGGTTGCGGGGACAGCTGTCGCGCTTGGACTCCTGGCGGGGGTAGGTTCGCCCGCGCTCGCGGCCGGATCGAAGTCCTCGCAGCTCCCGATCCCGCTGCCGATACCGGTGCCGCCCGGCTCCGACTCCGGGCCGGCGCCCGGCGGTTACCAGCAGAACGACGGCAAGGGCTTCTGGAACATCCTGCCGTCGGGCGAGAACGGACTGGCCAATGGGCCCCAGCTGGCGGCCTTCCTTACGACCGGGCAACGCCCGCCGCACAGCAACGACCAGCTCGCGATGTACGGCGACCTGGTCTACGCCACGCCGGGGCTCACGGCGGCGGACATCCCCAAGTACTTCAAGGACGCGAGCTTCGGCGTGAAGGACGGCGACGTCGAGCGAAGGTACAGCCCGCGCAGCGACGTCACGATCGTCCGCGACAAGGGCTTCGGCGTGCCGCACATCTACGGCTCCACTCGCGCGGGAGCAATGTTCGGGATCGGCTACGCGACCGCCGAGGACCGCCTCTTCTTCATCGATGTGCTGCGCCACCTCGGTCGCGCGCAGCTCTCGAGCTTCGCGGGCGGGGCGCCGGCCAACCGCGCCTTCGACGAGGAGCAGTGGCAGGTGGCTCCGTACACGGAGAAGGACCTCGAGGACCAGATCAACAAGTTCCCGAGGTACGGCGCCGACGGCGTGATGCTGCACGACGACCTCGTGAAGTACGTGGCCGGCATCAACCAGTACATCAGCGAGGCAAAGCTCGACCCGACGAAGATGCCGGGCGAGTACATCGCCATCAACAAGCCGCTCGGTCCGGATCCATGGAAGGGCACCGACGTCGTCGCGACCGCCGCGCTCGTGGGCGCGATCTTCGGAAAGGGCGGCGGCGGCGAGCTGAACGACGCCGCCGTGCTCCAGGCCGCTCAGAAGCGCTTTGGCCTCAAGAGGGGGCTGCGCGTGTGGAAGGACTTCCGCTCCGCGAACGACGCGGAAAGGCCGACCACGGTGCACAAGGCGAGGTTCCCGTACGAGCTCACGCCGAAGAAGATCGCCCGCGGCAGCCTCGCGATCCCCGACCGGGGCTCGTTCAAGGAGCTCGACACGGCGAGCGGGAACACGAGCTCGACCAGCGCGTCCGCAAGCAGCTCTGGCATCGGCGGCCTGCTCCGCTTCCCAGGCGCGATGTCCAACGCGCTTGTGGTGTCGGGCGCGGAGTCGCAGTCGGGGCG